>JAWXUQ010000023.1:0-9397 GCA_044426225.1 Faecalibacterium sp.
CCAGGTAGAATTGGCCACTTTTGGCTTCTAGCTGACTGTGTGCCAATTCTACCTGGGGGTAAATCGATGCAAATTCTTCTTCATTGATGAACGAAGATAGGTGCTTGGTACTAAAACAAACGCTCATAACATAAACCTCCTACGTGATGTTTTTTATATGTTATCAGTGTATCGCTATATGGGCTTAAAGTCAAGGTAAAATCCTTTGGTTTCGTATAGATTTTACAGCACCTCTATATTTTAGCCACATTCTTTTAGCAACTTGACGAAAATAAGCTCACCCTGTGCATAAATTCAACCATAGCGCTTGCATTGCACCTGTTACGGTTAATTTTTCGACATTTTCCGAAGCGGCAATGGGATATTGCGCAAGCAACGTATCCTCGCTATACAGCTGTACTTCCCCTAACTGCGTGCCCACAGTGAGCGGTGCTGTAACGTCATCATACAGCAGCACCTCAGTGCGTAGGGCACTGCCGCCACCCTTCTCTAACAGCAGCGTTGCGGGCACTGCGCTATAATCGAGCGCAACTGTTTCCACCGCGCCCCCTTTGACAAACTGGGTGGCAGGCGCGCCCGCGCTCTGGGGCACCGCCGCCGCCTCAAAGGTGGCAAACCCATAATCCAACATGGTGATGGCAGAATGAAAGCGGTCACTGCTAGAAGATGAGCCTAGCACCACCGCCACAAGGGAAAGCCCATCGCGGGTAGCACTTGCACTAATACAGATCCCTGCGTCCCCTGTGGTGCCTGTTTTCAGCCCTGTAATGCCCTCGTAATAGTTGAGCAGCTTGTTGGTATTGGTTAGGTACGTCGCGCCATCGCGCAGGGTATCCGTCCAGATACCCGTATATGTTAACACCTCAGGGCAATGCTCCAGGATATAGCAGCTCAGCACCGCGACATCCCGCGCACTAGAAAGATGGTTTTCTTCATCCAGACCGCACGCGTTCTGATAGATGGTGTTCTCTAGCCCGAGTTCCGCGGCGCGGGCATTCATCATGCCCACAAAGGCCTCCTCGCTACCGCCCACATACTCTGCAATTGCCACCGCGGCATCGTTGGCACTCGATACGCAAACCGCCTTAATCAATTCTTCTAGGGTGAACACCTCGCCGGGCTCTAGCCAAATCTGGCTGCCACCCATCGAAAACGCATGCGAACTGATGGGCACCGTATCGCTGAGACTGATTTCCCCCGCTTGGATGGCTTCAAATGTCAATAGCAAGGTCATCACCTTGGTGATGGATGCCACTGCACGCTGTTCATCGGCATTGTACGCATACAAAATGGTGCCAGTGGATTGGTCAATCAGCACCGCCGCGCTACACGCAAGCGAAAGAGTGGGCATTTCGGGCAGGGTGATGTTGCTGAGCGTCGCGTCAGCGGCTAGGCTATCTGCAAGGGCAGTGAGCAAGATGGCATCGCTGCTTTGCTGTGCGCTTTCGCTGCTTTGCGCGAGGGCATCCTGTGTGGTGCTGACAGTCGCCACCTGCATATTGCTGCTGTGCACACAAAGCGCAAACAGCCAAAAGGTAAATGCCAAGGTGCAAAATAGGGCTATGGTTCGTCTTTCCATGGGTCATTCCTCGCTTTTCTGTCGATTGCTGCAAGCCCTTCTTGGCAGAGCAAGAAAACACACGCACAATCACATTGATATATCGTTAAATCCTAACCTTCTGTTGCCATTCTATGCGAAAGGCTTGTGGTTTATTTTCCATTTTTGCCCTTTGGGAGGCGGTTTCTATACAAATGCGCGATAAAATGCTATAATGAAAAGGTCTATTTCAAAAGAAACAAAATCCAAACCATCGCTATACAGGAGAAAAACATGCGCGTATCCTTTTACACCCTTGGCTGCAAGGTCAACCTCAACGAAACAGGTGCCTTGGAGCATTTATTTTTACAACACGGCTTTGAACTTGTCCCCGAAGGAGAAGAAGCCGACATTTACATCATCAACAGCTGTACCGTCACCAATTTTGGCGACCAGAAAAGCCGCAAATGGCTGCGCAAGGCAAAGCGGGAAAACCCCACCGCCATCACCGTGCTGACTGGCTGCTATCCGCAGGCATTCCCAGAAGATGCCGCCAAGGTGATGGAGGCAGACCTCGTTTGCGGCAACACCGAGCGGGCAAGTATTATAGAAAACGTAAAGCTGCTGATGTCCGGACATGAACGCATTGTGGCGATTAAACCACACGCCAAGGGCGAATTGTTTGAAGAACTGCGCGTAGAGCGCTTTGAATGCCACACCCGCGCCTTTATTAAAATAGAAGATGGTTGCAACCGTCAGTGTGCCTATTGCGTCATCCCGCGCGC
Organism: Faecalibacterium sp.; assembly: GCA_044426225.1. Classification (GTDB taxonomy): domain Bacteria; phylum Bacillota; class Clostridia; order Oscillospirales; family Ruminococcaceae; genus Faecalibacterium. The sequence goes on from JAWXUQ010000023.1 coordinate 2,323, forward strand.
ACGCGGACCTGTGCGCAGCCGTAGCGAGGAAAATATTTTATCGGAACTGCGTAATCTTGCTGCAAAGGGCTATAAAGAGGTTGTGCTTAGCGCGATTTCACTGCCTAGCTATGGCACAGACACTGGCACAAGCCTGATTGAATTGCTCGAACAGGCGGCGGAAATCTGCGGCATTGAGCGCATCCGTCTTGGCAGCATCGACCCCGATATGATGACGGATGATATCATCACGCGGATGAGCAAAATCCGCAAGCTATGCCCACAGTTTCACCTGAGCTTACAAAGTGGCTGCACCGCGACCTTGCGCCGCATGCGCCGCGTCTATACCGCAGCACAATTCCGTACAGTGGTAGAGAAGCTACGCGCCGCCTTTGGGGCAGGCAATGTCAGCTTTACCACCGATTGCATTTGCGGCTTCCCCGCAGAGAGCGAAGCAGACTTTGCCGAAAGCTGCGCCTTTTTGGATGAAATCGGTTTCTTAAAAGTGCATGTTTTCCCCTATTCGCGCCGCTCTGGCACCCCTGCATACGATTTTGCAGGGCAGCTATGTGAGCGTGACAAAACCGCTCGTAGCAAACAGATGAATGAAATTGCCGAAGCGGTACGCATCAAACAATTAGCCCGCTTAGAGGGCACAACCGATGAAGTTTTGCTTGAAAGCAGCCTCGGCGGAGATCTATTCACTGGCTACACCCGCCTATACGTGCCTGTTTTGGTCGAAGCAAAAGGACATAAGAACGGCGAAATCGTTGCCGTACAGCTTGGAATATACGAAAATGGGCGGGTAAATGCAAAGATTGTGAAAAAACTAACATAATTTTCGGCAAAATGCTTTTTTTCTTGCTCAGAATTTGTTATAATAAACGAAGGTAAGCAACATCGCACAGAATTACATCATTCTGCCTGCTTACCCTTGTTATGTATGAAGTGAAGGAGAAGTAGAAATGAGTTTTCGAGGGATCGATACCACCGTTACCCAAATTCGCCGCAGAGTGTTTTCAGAAGTCGCACGCGTTGCATACGCAAACGTAAAGGGTGAAACCGCTGATAAAATGCTGCGCCAAATTCCCTATAATATTGTGCCTGGTGAAGTGGGCAAGCTGCGCCGCGATATCTTTTTGGAACGCGCCATTGTAGAGGAACGCGTTCGTCTTGCCATGGGCTTGCCTGTGCGCCGCATTGATGAGCAAAACAGCCCCACTGCCGGGGTAGATGCTGCAACCACCGCCCATAAATACTATGAGCCACCCCTCATTAACGTCATTAAATTTGCCTGCAACAGCTGCCCTGAAAAAGAAATCAAAATCACCTCTAGCTGCCAAGGCTGCCTTGCCCACCCCTGTATGGAAGTATGCCCTAAGAATGCGATTACATGGCAGGCCGGGCGCTCTGTCATCAACCCAGACCTTTGCATCAAATGCGGGCGCTGCGTTGGTGTATGCCCCTATAACGCAATCATTAAGAACGAACGTCCCTGTGCAGCATCCTGTGGCATGAACGCCATCAAATCCGATGCCCTTGGACGTGCAGATATCGATTATAGCAAGTGCGTTTCCTGTGGGCAATGCCTTGTGAATTGCCCCTTTGGTGCGATTTCGGACAAAGGGCAAATCTATCAGCTAATCCAGAGCTTCAACCGTGGCGACCGCGTCTATGCGCTGCTTGCCCCTGCGTTTGTCAGCCAGTTCCCACAGCTTGCTAGCACAGGCAAATTGCGTGCCGCCCTGAAAAAAATCGGCTTCTGGGACACCGTAGAGGTTGCGATTGGCGCTGACCTTTGTACCGTAGATGAAGCAAAAGACTTTATGGAAGAAGTGCCCGCAGAAAAACCATTTATGGCAACCAGTTGCTGCCCCGCATGGAGCATGATGGCAAAAACCATGTTCCCTGATCAGGCTTCCAATATCTCGATGGCAATGACCCCCATGGTGTTCATTGCCCGCATGCTGAAAAAAGCAGACCCAGACGCACGCATGTGCTTTATTGGACCTTGCGCTGCAAAAAAACTAGAAGCAGCGCGCCGCACCGTGCGCAGTGATGTTAGCTTTGTATTAACCTACGAAGAGCTTGCTGGTGTGATGGAGGCATGCAACCTTGATTATGACGCACTTGATGTAGATATCGAAGAATTAAACAAAGCCTCCGCCGCAGGGCGCGGCTTTGCAATGTCTGGTGGTGTTGCCAAGGCTGTGGCAGATAAAATCCATGAATGGGAACCCGACCGCGAAGTTAAGATTGCCGCAGCGCAAGGGCTTGCAGAATGCAAGAAACTGATGATGCTTGCCAAAGCAGGCAAATACAATGGCTATCTGCTAGAAGGTATGGCATGCCCTGGCGGCTGTATCGGTGGCGCAGGCACCATTGCAGACCCCGCAAAGGCTGCAATCGCCCTGACCAAATATGCCAAATCTGCCCCATTTAGTGACCCACAGGAAAACCCCTTCATCCGCAACATTCGTTTCTTGAAAGAAGATTTACCTGAATTGGGTCTGCCTGGCGAATATTAATGCACCCGCACCCTTTTTGCTGCAATTTCATTGCATTTCTGGCAAAGACGCCTGAATAATGCTTTTGCAACCAAGCAAAACCAGATTTCGTCATTCTTTTAAAATTTTTTAAAAAGCACAAATCTCAGCGTATCAAACGTATCTGACAAGCGATATCCGCATTTGTCTTTCCGTTTTGGGGCTGATTTTTGTGCTTTTTTATTGAAAAAGAAAATTATTATCCTAATCCTTTGCAAACAACGCAAAAATGCAAATTTTTCCTTGCCTTTTTCTCATATCCTTGCTATCTTAGTAACAAGATGTAACGTTCATCTAAAACTCATTTGTTTAAAGGAGCTTCGCATGCGATTTTTACTTGTTGGCGGTGGCATATTAAAGGATGCCGGTGCCATACATCGCCAAATTAATATCACCCAGTATGATTTCATCCTTGCAGTAGACCACGGGTTTGACCATTGCCGCTCGCTTGGGCTTACCCCCAATTTACTGATGGGCGACCTTGATTCTATCGAAGAGCAGCGCGACCCCACAGAATACCGATGCGAAGTGCGCGCCTTCGCGCCCGAAAAAGACGAAACCGACCTGCGCCTTGCGGTGGATTATGCCCTTTCGCACGGCGCAAGTACCATCGATATCATCTGTGCCACAGGCGGACGGCTTGACCAGTTTATGGGCAATTTATCCCTGCTTGAATATATGCACGCAGCAGCACCCACACTTTGCACACGGATGATTGACGAGCGCAATGTCATACGCTTTCTTAGCCCACAGGTTGGCCGACAGCAGTTCCAAAATCGCAGCAAATACCTTTCTATCATCCCTGTCAGCGCCGAACTCTGCTTTTCGGGCGAAGGGCTAAAATACCCCGCCACCCAGTTGATTGTAACGCGCACCGAGATGGTTTCTATCAGCAACGAATGCACAGGCGATTGTTATGCCATCACCCTGCACAGTGGCAAGGCGCTACTAATCGAATCAAAGGACACGGAAGATTTTTAAACATTCCTTTCATTCCTTGTGGAAAACCATACTGCACATCATCTTTTGAACACGAGCCCATGATACACAAAAAAGGAGCAAACAAAATGAACGAGATTTTCACCAGAAGAAGTGTCCGCCAATTTTCTGATGCAGCCGTGTCGCCTGAACAAACAGAGCAGTTATTGCGCGCTGCCATGCAGTCGCCCTCTGCCCATAATCAGCAGCCTTGGCAATTTTTGGTGGTACGCGGCAAAGAAAACCTCACCCGCCTTGCCTCTTGCAACCCCTACGCGAGCTTTTTGCCCAGTGCAAACCTTGCCATTGTGCTGCTTGCGGATAAAGCGCGCATGATTCACACCGAGGCATATTGGCAGCAAGATTTAGGCGCGGCAACCCAAACGCTGCTACTAGAGGCCGCTGCGCTTGGGCTCGGTGCCGTTTGGCTAGGCACGGCGAGTGAACCCGCACGCATGGATTTCATCCAAAAAGAGTATGCGCTAGGCGAACACCTTGTACCCTTTAGTGTGGTTGCCATCGGTCATCCAAAAGAGACAGACGCAAACCATTTTGTTGACCGATATGACGCAAGCCGCGTGCGCTATATTGGGGAATAACCCCGAACAAAAGCCAAAAGACCATGCACTCTGCCGAACCGTCTGGTTCAATGCAGATTGCATGGTCTTTTTTCTTATGGTAACCTCTCATCAGCACATTGAGCCGTAAGGCGCTTGTTTTTAGATGGTTAGAGGTTGCCTATTTTATTACCCGATTATTTATGATATTTCAGCCCACCATTGATGCTGCACGCGCGATAAATTTGCTCGGTTAGCACAAGGCGCGCCATCTGGTGTGGCATGGTGATGCGCCCCATGCTGAATTTGAGGGCAGCCGCCTGTTTGATGGTGGGGGAAAGTCCATGCGAAGAACCGATAACAAAGGTGATATCCCCCGCCCCGCTCTGGGCGCGCTGCGCGATATACCCCGCAAGCTCTTCACTCGAAATCATCTTGCCCTCAATGCACAGAGCGACAAGCGCTGCGCCCTTGCGCAGGTTTGCAAGAATTGCCTTGGCCTCTTTTTCTAGCGCCTTATCAATCACGGTTTGGGACGCATTTTTTTCTTGAATGGATTCCTCTGGCAGCTCAATGATACGAAAGGACGCAAACGCACCAAGGCGCTTTTGGTATTCCTTGACACCATCCGCAAAATAGCTTGCGTTCATTTTTCCAATACAGATTAAGTCTATGTTTTGCATCGTGGTTCCTTTTTTACAGCAAACTCAGCTGCTCGCCAATGTCCTCATCGCGCAGTAGCGCGCCCGTTGCAGGCAAGGTGCGCACACGATAGCGATGTGGGTTGTTACATTCAAGCTCCGCAAGGGGCTTGACGCTTTCAATCTTCTGGTTCTTTTTCAGGGTGACCACGCCGACACCAATGCTATCCTTGGTTGCTTTTTCGGCAATCTGCGCCGTGCCCACAAGCAACATTCGCCCTGCACTGGTGGTGATGGCAAGCTCGGTTTCCTCTGGCAGGAACACCACTTTAGCGAGAGGGGATTTATCCGAATATGCCTTGAGTAGCTTTTTGCGGTTGGTTTTGGTGGCATAAGAGGCAAGCGGGATTTTCGCCACCTTGCCATTTTCAAAGAAGAAGAGCATCCACCCTTTGTATTCCATGGTCAGGTGCATAAAGACAGGGCTTTCGTCCGCTTCCATCCCAAGGGTGCCGCCGATATACGCACCCATCAGGCTTGCCTTGCAGTCCTCAAAATCGCCCACCTTGCATTTGTAAACACGGCAGCGGTTGGTAAAGAAGAGCAGCTCCACATTATTGCGGGTTTCTGCCTGCCAGACAATTTCATCCCCTTCTTTGAGCTTTTGCTCGCCACTCATACGCAGCGATTGAGGGGTGATTTTCTTGAAATAGCCCTCGCGGGTAAAGAATACCGTAACGGGGTAATCTGCCATGGCAGGGGTCAAATCCTCTGCCTCAGTTTCGGGCAGGTCATATAAAATCTCGCTCTTGCGGGGGGTGCCGTATTTTTTGGCAACTTCGGCAAGCTCTGTCATGATGATTTTGCGAATGCGGGCAGGGCGCTTTAAGATATCTTCTAAGTCTGCGATTGCATTTTGCAAATCTTCAATTTCCGCGGTGCGTTTGATGATATATTCGCGGTTGAGGTGACGCAGCTTGATTTCTGCCACGTACTCTGCCTGTATCTCATCAATGCCAAACCCAATCATTAAGTTGGGCACAACCTCTGCCTCTACCTCGGTTTCGCGCACAATGCGGATGGCCTTGTCGATATCCATTAGGATGGCTTCGAGGCCCTGCAACAGGTGCATACGTTTTTGCTTGCCTGCAAGGTCATAGAAGGTACGGCGGCGGACACATTCTTGGCGGAATGCAACCCATTCCGTCAAAATTTCACGCACCCCCATCACGCGGGGCTGCCCTGCAATCAGGATATTAAAGTTGCAGCTAAACGAATCTTCTAGCGGGGTAATGCGGAACAGCTTTGCCATCAACTTGTCGGCATCTTGCCCACGTTTTAAATCGATGGTCAGCTTTAAGCCATTCAGGTCGGTTTCATCGCGCATGTCGCTGATTTCTTTTACCCGCCCATTTTTGACGTTCTCTGCGATTTTATCCATAATCGCTTCGATGGTGGTGGTGGGTGGTATTTGGGTAATTTCAATCATGTTCTCAGATGGAACAGGGGTGTATCTTGCCCGCACCCGCACACTGCCGCGCCCACGGTCATAGACATTTTGCATCTCCGCTGCGTTATAAAGGATTTGCCCGCCGCCCACGAAATCTGGCATGGGTAGGGTGGTGGAAAAATCGTGGTCAGGGTCCTTCATAAAGGCGATGGTAGTGTTGCAAAGCTCGCCTAGGTTGAACGAGCAGATGTTACATGCCATACCAACTGCAATGCCAAGGGTATTGTTTGCCAAAATGCTAGGGAAGGTGACTGGCAGCAGGGTTGGCTCGGTGGTGGTGCCGTCATAGTTTGGCACAAAATCGACCGTTTCCTTGCCGATGTCACGGAACAGCTCTTCGCAAACGCCATCTAGCTTTGCCTCGGTATAACGCGAAGCAGCGCAGGCCATATCACGGCTGTATGATTTACCAAAGTTACCCTTGCTGTCAACATAAGGCAGTAGCAGACTTTCGTTGCCGCGCCCCATGCGCACCATTGTATCGTAAATGGCGGCATCGCCATGCGGGTTTAGGTGCATGGTGCTGCCCACGATGTTGGCAGATTTTGTCCGCACCCCTTTGAGCAGATTCATCTCGTACATGGTATAGAGCAGCTTGCGGTGCGAGGGCTTAAAGCCATCGATTTCGGGCAAGGCACGGCTGACGATGACGCTCATCGCATAGGGCATATAGTTGACCTCTAGGGTGTTGGTGATGGGGTCCTCTAGCACAAGACCCGCATTTAAAATCTCAACCCCATCGCCCAGCTGAGGGCGCTGTATTTTGGTCTGTTTGGTTGCTTTTTTCTTAGCCATATTTTAGGTTCCTTTCTGTAAGGAATTGATTTTCATATAAAATTATAGTTTTGTGTAGACGGCGCGGGC
>JAWXUQ010000023.1:9407-38632 GCA_044426225.1 Faecalibacterium sp.
CAAAGGTCGCCCCTACGATTTTAGCTGCACCCATGCAAATTAAGAAAGATCCAGTGCATCCATATATTCTGCGCCATGCTCTGCGATATGCGCCTTGCGCCCTTGCAGATTATCGCCAAGCAGGATATCAAACACCTTGGCGGTTTCTTCCACATCAGTTGGCACGACCTTAATCAGACGGCGGCTTTCGGGGTTCATGGTGGTCAGCCACATCATCTCAGGGTCGTTCTCGCCCAAACCTTTCGAGCGCTGTATGGTGTATTTCTGCCCCTCTATGCGGGACATGATATTCACCTTTTCCTGCTCAGTATAGGCAAAATAGGTTTTCGCCTTGGTTTCAATCTCGTACAGGGGCGATTCTGCGATATAGACATAGCCCTCTTGGATGAGTGTCGGGGTCAAACGATAGAGCATGGTCAGCACTAGGGTGCGGATTTGATAGCCATCATAATCGGCATCGGTACAGATAACAATTTTGGAAAAACGCAGGTTATCTAGGCTAAAAGTCGCAAGGTCTTTGTTGTGCTTGCCGCCCATTTCCACACCGCAACCCATGACCTTGACCAAATCGACAATGACCTCTGATTTAAAGATGCGGGCATAATCTGCCTTGAGGCAGTTAAGAATTTTACCACGCACTGGCATGATTGCCTGATATTCACTATCACGGCTTGTCTTAACTGCGCCCATTGCGGAATCACCTTCCACGATATAGAGTTCGCGGCGGGAAGCATCGCGGGTGCGACAATCAACAAATTTCTGCACGCGGTTGGCAAGGTCAATTTGAGTGCCGAGGGTTTTCTTGATGCTCTGGCGGGTTTTCTCTGCATGCTCACGGCTTTGCTTGTTAACAAGCACCTGCTGACAGAGCTTTTGCGCTTCGTCTGGTTTTTCGAGGAAGTAAACCTCCAGGTAATGCTTTAAGAAATCCGTCATTGCTTGGGTGACAAATTTATTGGTAATGGATTTCTTAGTTTGGTTTTCGTAGCTTGTACGAGTAGAAAAACAGGATGACACAAAGACAAGGCAATCCTGCACATCTTGGAAGTTGATGCTGCTCTCGCCTTTTTTGTAGGCATTTTTCTCTTTGAGGTACTTATTAATCTGATAGACAAAGGCAGTTTTTGCCGCATTGGCGGGGCTGCCACCGTGCTCTAGCCAAGAGGAGTTATGATAATATTCTAGCATTTGCGCCTTATTAGAAAAGCAGAAAGACGCGCTCATCTTTACTTTATAATCAGGCTGATCGGCACGGTCGCGCCCGATTGCCTCAGACTCGCAGGTATAAACCGGGGTGATACCATCTAGCCCAACAATCTCACTGACGTAATCAGCAATGCCGGCGGCATAGTTCCAACTTTCGACCCATGCTTTACCGGTGGCGGGGTCTGGCTCTAGGTGATCCGTAAAGCTCAGGGTAATGCCCGCATTGACCACCGCCTGCCGTTTGAGGACATCGCGGAAGTAAGAACCGGGTACATAGATATCGGTAAATACATCGGTGTCGGATTTCCAGCGGATGACACTGCCGGTGCGGCGCCCTTTGAAGGCTTCCTTTTGTAAGCCGCCCACATTTTCGCCTTTTTTGAAATCAAGGTGATAGTGGGTGCCATCGCGATAAATATCCGCCGTCATCCATGCAGAGGCATATTGCGTAGCACAAAGACCAAGGCCGTTTAAGCCAAGCGAGAATTCATAGTTATCCTCACCCGTGCCATATTTGCCGCCCGCGTACATTTCACAAAAGAGAAGCTCCCAGTTAAAACGATCTTCCCCTTTATTATAATCGACTGGCATACCGCGCCCAAAGTCCTCAACCTCTACACTGCCATCTTGATAGCGGGTGATATTAATTTTATCACCGTGTCCATCGCGCGCCTCGTCAATCGAGTTCGAGATGATTTCAAAAATAGAATGTGCACAGCCTTCTGCGCCGTCTGAGCCAAAGATAACAGCGGGGCGCTTACGCACACGATCCGCTCCTTTGAGCTGGACAATCGCCTCATTGCCGTATTCTGGTTTTTTTGCCATAGTACTTCTCCCTTATTAGGTTCTGGTTTTATCTAATCTTCCTTATGATATGCAAAAATATCGAAAAAGCGTAACCCGCCCCATACAATATAAAGGCAGCGAGCAATACGCCCACGTTTATTTATTTCCACTAGTCTATTATTAAAGCATATTCCAGATAAAATTGTCAATCTAAGAAGCGGGCAGTTCTAACGTTTTATGGGTGCTTTTTAAAATAAAATGAAAAAAGTGCAATTTTTTTTGCAATAAGCCTTTACAAAATGGTTTTTTTAGGATATAATAATTTTCGCACTTGATATGCCTCCGTAGCTCAGTCGGTAGAGCAGAGGACTGAAAATCCTCGTGTCATTGGTTCGATTCCGATCAGAGGCACCATATCAATGTTGCTGCGCAAGACCCCCAGGTTTTGCGCAGTGCGTGCGGCCGTAGCTCATCTGGTAGAGCGCCACCTTGCCAAGGTGGAGGTAGCGAGTTCGAGCCTCGTCGGCCGCTCCACGTGGGAGTTTAGCTCAGCTGGGAGAGCAGCTGCCTTACAAGCAGCGGGTCAGCGGTTCGAGCCCGTTAACTCCCACTTTTTATGGCCCGGTAGTTCAGTTGGTTAGAACGCTAGCCTGTCACGCTAGAGGTCGACGGTTCGAGCCCGTTCCGGGTCGCCATGAAAATGGCGAAATAATATTTCGCCATTTTTGTATGGTGGCGTGGCCAAGTGGTAAGGCAAAGGTCTGCAAAACCTTCATTCACCAGTTCAAATCTGGTCGCCACCTCCACACTAAGCACCCATAACCCTTTGAGGTTATGGGTGCTTTTTTATTGCAACTTCCCAGATTTGAACCCTCGACCTCGGGAAAACTTGTCAATGGTTAGGGCTTGTAGTATACTTATAAAAATACAGTTTAGCATAAAGATTATCCCTTGGGTTTAAGTGTCAATGTGACAATAAGTATTGTTGCAAAAGAAGAACACCTCTTTTTGTTCCAGGCTGTCTTAAGGAGTAAAGTCAAAATGGAAAGAAATACACAAGCTATTTGGAGTAGATTTTGCGGCAGATTGATTTCTTATATAAACGAATATTATTGCTCGTTTGTGGCAACGGATTATGAAATTGAATTGCATCTGACACAAGAAGAAATTTTCAATGAAGTCACTTCGGCACAAAAAATTAGCGACTTGTCACCAGAGTTGCAAAAAGTTGCGTTGCAATTAAAGAGTTCAGATAAAGAGTATTGTAAAACAGTGATATAACTGCGGAATGTGCAGTTATATCACTATTTGAGTCCTTCGCAACGAAAAACAGGAGTTATTTAGCTAGAACGGCGCATGAAATGAAGAAATTATATCTGCAAAATAAAAACATAAGGAGCGACCTCGATGAGTTCACAGAAAAAGACCTCTATTATCACGGTGCAAGATACACAAGTCACAATTATCAATACAGACCAACGTGACTATATCAGTTTAACAGACATGGCAAAAGCGCGCACAGATTCTGCGCGCGCTGCGGATGTGATTAAAAACTGGCTGCGCAACCGTACCACACTGGAGTTCTTGGCAACATGGGAACGGATGTATAACCCCGATTTTAAAGTGGTCGAATTTGACCACTTTAAAACGGAAGCAGGGCTACCAACATTTACTATGAGTGCAAAAGAGTGGATTCAATCTACTGGTGCCATCGGTATTTATGTACAAGCGGGTCGCTATGGCGGTACTTATGCGCATAAGGATATTGCGTTTGAATTCGGTTCTGCAATCAGTCCAATCTTTAAATTATACCTTTTGAAAGAGTATCAACGCTTAAAGGATGACGAAAACGACCGCCTACAATTAGAGTGGAGCGCAAAACGCTTTTTATCAAAAAGCAATTATGCCATTCATACAGATGCCGTTAAGAATTATGTGTTGCCACAAAAGAACTATGCGAAAAGCAGAGAGTGGCTAATCTATGCCGATGAAGCTGATTTATTGAATGTTGTGCTGTTTGGCAGCACTGCAAAAGAGTGGCGTGATGCTAACCCAGCACTTGCCAAAACAAGCAACATCCGTGATTACGCAAGCATTATTGAACTAACAGTTTTATCTAACTTAGAAACGCACAATGCGGAACTTATTAAGAGTGGCATGGAAAAATCAATGCGATTTGACACACTCCAAAAGATAGCTAGCTATCAGTTGAATGTGCTAAACGAAGCAGAAAAAATCAAAGAGTTGCCAGACAGTAAAGATGTTCTGTTGCTGGATTGAATACACTTACCTAACTAAGTAGTTTTGTTAGATGGGTTATGAACACCGCAACCAAAAAAACCCCTGATGCGTAAGCATTGGGGATTTTTTACTTATTACTTCTTCACTTTTCGCTCTCTGCCTTTTGCGGATTTTTTCGGGAAGTAATAAGTAATAGTGAATAGTGAAAAAGTGTGGTTACGAGGCACAAAATGAAAGAAAGCGCGCTACTAATAAAATCCAAAGTATTTGCACTTGATATTATAAAAGTGTGCAATGAAATCAAACAAAAGAAACGGGAAACGGTTTTAACAAATCAGCTCATTCGCTCTGGCACATCCATTGGCGCGAATATTCGGGAAGCGTTTTATGCACATGGCAGAGTAGATTTTATTGCAAAACTACAAATTGCATTAAAAGAATGTTCTGAAAGCGAATATTGGTTAGAGCTTCTATTAGAAAGCGGGTTTTATCATGACCAATCCATTCTATTAAAATGCACAGAATTGAAAAAAATCTTAATCTCCTCCCTCAATACCGCGAAAAACAATCAGACAAAATGATATCTGTTTTGTTCTATCAACACATCAAAAGAACAGTCTTAGGGCTGTCCTTTTTGTTTTATTAGAAAACGTCCGTTCTTCGCAGAGCGCGCCCATGTAAATGCCGCCGTACGGGCGCCACTCGCGTTTGCGAACGCTCGCAGCTGCGCTCGCCTGCTCATCACTACATAACTAAGGCTATGCTAAACTCCCACTTCGCTTACGCTCGCACTCGTTAAGCAAATGACAAAGGTGTATATTTTTGCGGTTGCTAGACAAATTGATCTTAAAAAGGTATACTAATTTTAAGATGCTTTCGTATAATAAAGGAGCTCGTAATGAATGAAATTTCAACCCAAAACACAGCGCAACTCTACGAAGAAGTGCGTCAGATTTTGCACGCTGCGCGTAGTAAAGTTTATCAAGTGGCAAATACTGCAATGGTGCTCGCGTATTGAGAAATCGGCAAAACAATCGTAGAACAGCAAGGTGGCAACGAAAAGGCAGAGTATGGCACGGCGTTAATTTCAGAATTGTCAAAACAACTAACCGAAGAATTTGGCAAAGGTTTTACAAATGCTAATTTGAAAAACATGAGGCAATTTTATTTAACTTTTCCAATTCGCTACGCACTGCGTAGCGAATTGAGTTGGACGAATTATCGCTTATTGATGCGTGTGGAAAATGAAACAGCGCGCGTATTTTACGAAGACGAATGTGTAAAATCAAATTGGAGCACAAGACAACTGGAACGTCAAATCAATTCATTTTTTTATGAACGCTTATTGTCGAGCAAAGAACTTTATTCGCTTGAGCAAGAAAATTCTTTGAATGAAATTTCGCAAGAAAGTTGATTTCCAAGGAAGATTATTTCAAAAGAGAGAAAGCAGGCGGAAAAAACCTTTTACCCGGACAGCTCCCTTGCAAATAACGATATATTGTAGTAGTATTATAAAAACGCACCAACCCAAACGAACAGGAACGTAAAAATGCTTGTGAGGCAGGATATGAAAAAAACAACTTATTCGCTTGTCATCATACTCGGTGGCGCTTTTATTGTGCTCAGCGCGCTGCCCTTTTTCTTAGCAGGGACGAGCGCTATCTTCGCTGCTGCTCTGCTTGAGGGGTTTTTAAGCTATTATGGCGCTATTTTGTCTGCGCTTGGTACCATCGCTTTAGGCTTTATCGCTGTTTATCAAAACAAAAAATTGACCCGTTTGCAAGAACAGGTGCAATCCACTACACAGAGCTGTAATATCTATTTGACCACTCCAAAAAACAATTTGGATTTGGACAACATAAAAGAGCTCAAAAACAACAACAAAACAGACGCAGCAAGCGATCTCTACTTAGTGCTTAGTTTAGAGAATTTCAGCGATGCCTTTTTAAAATCGATTGAAATCACCTTCCCTACCCAACGAGCTGACACTTCTTCTATTTGCTACCATGTCCACACCTCTTTTATTACGCTTGTTAAAGGCAGAAAAAAATATTACTCCCTAAACCTTCCAGCCGCCTTAAAAATAAACGGACGCTTTGCCATAAAATTCACTAGTTGCTATGACGTTGTAACCTACGGCGATTTCCAGATCGATTTATTGGCCTTACTTGACCCCAGTGACCCTTGCGAAATAGACGCTAACTATGACCCCTACGACCCCAACACCATCATTGATTTAGATAACACTCAGCTTTATTACAAACCCAAGCATTTCAATTTTTATGGCACCGCAGCACCAACCGAACAAAACACATCAATCTAAACAACATAAAAACATGCCCCGCCCTCTGAACACGCACGTTCGGAAAGCGGGGCATCGTTCATTTTTATTGGGATTTGGCGCACACTTTTTCTTCTGCCTACATTTTGATGCGTTATCCACCTGCATTTGGGTAAATCATCAAAATATACAGCGCCTCTTTATAGGTATAGCCAATGCTATCCGTGGGCGCGCCTATGCTGCGGAACACGCCATACACCCCTTGCGCTTCAATCAAATTCGATAGCGCAGCTTGGAATGCCTCAGCAGAAGAAAAGCGCAGGGAATAACAATCCGCCCCCACCTGCAATGCCATCGCGCTTTGCACCGCGTCAATGCTGTATGCCTCAATATAAAAGCCCTCTGCGCGGTAATAATTGTATGCCGTGCCATTCGCGGCGGGTAGTGGGTAGGTATCACTTGCAAAATGGGTGGTGGCAAGGTCTGCCGCGTTGACGCAGAGATAGGCATAATCCACCCCATCGTCAAAGCTGCTTTCGCCCCATGTAGCATCGAGATAGTAATATTCGCCCTCTATCAAAACAAAGTTCCATGCGTGGGTAATGGTGCCATATTCGGCAATCGCCTGCCCCGATACATAACCGCAAACCACCCCTGCCTGATTGAGCAGATATTGCACGGCGCGGGCATAGCCTGCACAAACCGCCTGCCCCTGCCCAAGTGCCCCATACAAGGTCTGGTCATTCTCTGTTTCAAGATACATCACCTGCTCTACCACAAATTCGTATGCCGCCTTTACCTTTTGGTAATCAGTGGCATCAGCGGGCAGGCTTTGCAGATAAAGTGCCGCTACCTGTTGAATGCTCGCCTCCTGCGCGGCACGCTGCACCGCGGTGAGGGTATAGCTTGGAACAAAGAACACCTGCACCACCTCCCCTTGGGTGATGGTGCGCGCTAGCACGGTATCCACCCAGAATAGCTCTGGGAAATCCATCTGCACCAGTGGCCAAATCGCGCTCAAATCAGTGCTTGCTTGGGTGGGTAACTCCACCTCTTCTGCCATATCAAACGCGCACTGCGCCACAAGCAGATAGGTAATCTTCTGCGCATCGGTCAGGGTGGTATAGGCATAGCGCGTGATGCCATCCGAAAACAGCGCGCTACTTTCCTCTAGGGTGGTGCGCACCTGCTGCGCATTGAGCGCCGTAGGGGTGGCGGTAGGCTGCGCCTCTTGTTCTGGCGCAAGCGCCTTGGGCTGAAGGCTTAAAAGATAGGTTTCGCCCTGCCACTGCACTGTGATGGCGCGTTCGCCCTGATACAGTGCCACCAAACCATCTGCCACCGCCTGCGCTTTGCCAAAAAACAGCAGCAACCCCACGCATAGCAATAACCCAAACAGCACCCCTATGACGCAGCCGAAGCAGCCGCCACCTTGGTGCTGTTTTGTGTGATATCGCTCATTCCTAATGGACATACAGTGCCCCTCGTTTCGTTTTATTTCTTAGGCACTTCAAACGCTGCCTGCCGCCCTTTTTGCAAGTGCAATTCCATCGCATCTGCCGCGGCTTGATAATCGCCGATGATGCAAGCATCTAACACCGCCAAATGCTCTGCCACCGTCTGCTCAGTGCGGTAAAGCGCCTGTTTATCCGAAAGCAAGCGCACACGGCTGTTAAGCGCGGCAATGTTCGCATAGGTGCCCCGCAAATATGGATTTTCTAGCGCACCAAGCATCAATGCATGAAAGGCATCATCTGCCGCACAAAAGGCAGCACGGCTTGCCTGGGATTGCTGTGCAAGCAACTGCGCACGGCATGCCTCTAGCGCGGCACGTGAGATGGCGCTGCCATAGCGGCGCAGCGCATAGGGTTCAATCAGCAAGCGCACTTCGTAAATATACTGAATGTCCTCCGCTTTGACCTGTGCCACCATCAACCCCTTTTTGGGCAGGATGGTAATCAGCCCCTCTTGCTCTAGTCGGCTGATGGCATCCCGCATGGGGGTGCGGCTGATATTCCCCATCTCTGCACAAAGCTGCTGCTCATTCAGCCGCTCGCCTGGGGCATATTCGCAGGACAATATTTTATCGCGCAGATACTGATACGCTTGTAATTTTAAACTTTGCTTGGCAGGCTGTTGCATTGCACTGTTCCTTTTTTCTGTTTACATCCTGCGGAAATGCCGCAAAACGCGCTGTGCTGCTTATCATCTATCACAAATAAAAAATGCAAGAAACCCCGCAACTTCTATTTGTGTGAATGTTATCCAGACGCAATTTACTTTACGCAGGGCATCTGTTTGCGCAATCATTCATGGTCTGCCCAATCTGTACTGCGCCCGACCGCTTTGTTCCACCCTTTTAGCAGGGTGTTGCGTTCTTGCGCTGCCATAGCGGGGGCAAACGAAGTATCGCAGCTCCAGAGGGCGCGGATTTCATCACGGTCTTTCCAGACACCAGTGGCAAGCCCTGCCAGATATGCCGCACCAAGGGCGGTGGTTTCGCGGATGACAGGGCGGCGCACCGCGGTATTCAGCACATCCGCTTGGAACTGCATCAAGAACTGGTTTTGGCTTGCGCCGCCATCTACTTTGAGGCTTTGCAGCACGATACCAGTATCCTTTTCCATCGCAAAAACCAAATCAGCGCTCTGATAGGCAATGCTTTCAAGCGCGGCACGGATGATATGATTGCGGGTGCTGCCGCGAGTAAGCCCCACAATGGCACCGCGGGCATACATATCCCAGTGCGGCGCACCAAGACCTGTAAAGGCGGGCACTACATACACCCCGCCATTGTCCTTGACCTTTTTGGCATAGTATTCGCTGTCAGCGCTTTCTTCAATCAGCTTTAGCTCATCCCGCACCCACTGAATGACCGCACCGCCCACAAAGACCGAGCCCTCTAGTGCATACTCGACCTTATCATCAATGCTGATGGCAATGGTGGTCAGCAAGCCGTTTTTGCTGCGAAAGCGCTCTTCGCCTGTGTTCATCAAGAGGAAGCAGCCTGTGCCGTAGGTGTTTTTTGCTTCACCCGGGGCAAAGCAGCCCTGCCCAAAGAGGGCAGCATGCTGATCGCCCGCCATCCCCGCGATGGGGATTTGCGCCCCACCAATGGCAGTATAGCCGTAAATTTCGCTTGAATTACGCACCTCTGGCAACATCTGGGTTGGGATATCGAGCGCCTGCATGAGGGTTTCGTCCCACTGCAAGGTTTTGATGTTATAGAGCATGGTACGGCTTGCATTGGTGCGGTCAGTCACATGCACCTTGCCACCGGTTAGTTTCCAGACAAGCCAGGTATCAATGGTGCCGAACAATAGCTCGCCCCGCTGTGCACGGGCGCGGGCATCGGGAACATGATCCAAAATCCATTTTATTTTACTGGCGGAGAAATAGGCATCTGGCTCTAGCCCTGTGTTTTCACGGATGTACTCTGCCATGCCCTCCTGCGCTTTGAGGTCATCAATAATGCGCGCTGTGCGGCGGCACTGCCAGACAATGGCATTGTAAATGGGGCGACCTGTTGCTTTGTCCCACACCACAGTGGTTTCACGCTGATTGGTAATGCCAATGGCGGCGATCTCCGCCGGGTTCACCCCGCTGCGTGCGACTACTTCGTTCATGACACCATACTGTACCGACCAAATTTCCATTGGGTCGTGCTCTACCCAGCCTTGCTCGGGGTAAATCTGGGTGAATTCGCGCTGCTGCACCTCGACAATGTTTTGGTCTTTATCAAACAAAATGGCGCGACTGCTCGTGGTGCCTTGATCAAGCGATAGAATATAGTTCTTTGCCATGCGGTTGCCTCCTGTTTCTGATGATATATGTGCCCTCTTGCGCTGCATTATTCGCCCTGATACACCGCCACAACAAGATAGCGGTTATCTGGCATATCGCCAATGCAGGTGCTGAGGGTGATAATCTGACTGTCGGTGGTCACGGTAACGGCAGTATCAATAATATCACTGCTGTTGCCGTTGTTATAAATGGAGTCTAAAAAGGCTTGGCGGTCTGCGCTGTCTGCATCGTCATAGACATAGGGAATATAACGGTCATCATATACCACTGCGGCAAAGACCTGATAGACGCGTGTTTCGGTTTCGGTGTAAATCACAATCTCGTGATGCGCATCGAAATAAGACTGGGCGCGGTAATTGTTTAGGCTGCCAAACATGGTATCATTCGCCATGTTGTGCCCGTAAATCACGGTGTTGAAATCGGAAAAATCAAGGGCATCCCAAGTTTCTGTATAAATAGAGCCCGGCAGACCATACACCCCTTCAATGGTGTAATTGAGATAATAGGCATTATCGCTCTCGTGCTGCGCAATGGGATAAGACACCTCGTTATCCGGAATGTCAATCCATGCATAAATATCTGGGTTAGTTTGGTGCAGCGCTTCAAAATCTATCTCTAGCAATTCCGCTTGCCCATCCACTTGCGTTTCAGGCACCGCAGTTTCTTGGGCAACGGGGGCTTGGGTGCTGATTGCACTTTGCTGCAGCGCCTCATAGATTTCGCTGTTTTGATTTAGCGTCACAAAATAGTGCACAAGATACCCTGCCGCTATGGCAAAGACAGTTGCACATGCGGCAATAAGGGCAATTTTAACTTTTTTCGTCATTTTGAAATTCATTTAGGTTCTTCCTGTTCCTGTTTTAACTGAATATCGGAAACCACAATTCCGACTTCTTGTTCGCTCGCAAAGCGATTGAGCTGCTTGATGATTTCTTCTTTATAATTTTGCAGCACGAGCACCGCCAATTCATCTTGGGTGCTTTGTGGCAAGACCGAAATCGCCGCACGCAAAGAGCGCCCAGACAACCCTTGCGTTTTCTCGATAATTTGCGCCACAAATGGGCTGTCTGTTTTCTGCTTTAGATGTTCTAGCACCTTGGGCAACACCTTTTCTAACATATCGCCATAGGCAATTTGGTCAAATTGAACGTTTAGTTCCATGATGGCTCCTTTCTTTCGACAACGATGCGCAGGCAGCGCTTTACAACAAAGGTAATCCGCAACACGCATCTCCCGGCAACACGCGCAAACGCGCCACGGTGCGCATTTTGCACCGTGCGGATTGTATGTCGCCTTCTTCTATTATACTGATAGTGAGCAAAAAAAGCAAAAGGTTCTTGCGACAAAAAATAATATTTTAAATCGCCACGATAGCAAACACAAACAAAAACCGCCGCACCATCATAATTTGATAAAAACAAAGCCACGGCATACCTCACGTGCGCACCAAAAATGGGTTGCACGCAAATGTATGCCGTGGCTTTTCATCTTATTTTCTGTGTTGGTTGCTCACTTGATACGCAGCTCATACCGTAATACAGATACTTTGCACCACACCAGTGCGCCCAAAGATATCGGCACTGGTTGCGGCGGCAAGGGTGTAACCATTTTGGTTTACCACAGTGCCATTGGCAAAGGTGATTTGCACTGCGGGTGCGGCACCTTTGCGATAGCACACTGGCACAGCACAGATGGCAAAATGCACTTTGCCTTTGGCATCGAACTCCTCTGCGCGTAGGTATGCAGGGTCAAACGAAATCTGCCCAGCGGCAACCTGCACCCCAAGCTCGCCACGGCGCATCAGTAGCGATTCTTTCACCTGCCCTGTCATGCCCGGTTGCTCACTTTTGCCGGTGTAGGAGCTATGGGAATATGGCTCGATGGGGATGGCATTGCATTGCTGCGGGGTTTTGCGATAGATAAAGCCCTGCAACAGCTTGTGATAGAGCGCATAAATTTCGGTGATATCCTCACCCTTTGCCTTGGCGCGCTGCGCTGTTTCTAAAATAGCGAGCAGGAATTTTGCATTCTGGTGCCAGTAGACACAGCCAATGCCCTCAAACTTATACATCACGCCACTGCGCCCTGTGAATTTCTTATGGGCGAATAGGCGCTCATATTCCGCTGCAAGGGTTGCGGTGGTTTCATCAGAGCAGCCCGCCGCACTGCATGCAGCAAGCAGCTCAGGCGCGGTGCGTAGGCTGCTATCGAAATGCAATTCGCCATTGCAATCGGC
Source organism: Faecalibacterium sp. (assembly GCA_044426225.1). Classification (GTDB taxonomy): domain Bacteria; phylum Bacillota; class Clostridia; order Oscillospirales; family Ruminococcaceae; genus Faecalibacterium. Next base: position 21,962 of record JAWXUQ010000023.1, read on the forward strand.
ATGCACCACCCCAGAAATTTCTCCCACAGGCGCTTCGAGGGTATTTTTGCTCAAAAAGCGCTTGGTTGGGCGCACAGGATAAAGGGTATGTGCTTGGTGTAGAGTGCTGTATAGCTCCGCTTGCATGCCCTCCACCAAATCGCAAACATCGCTTGCCGCGAGCAATCCACTACCCACTGCGGCGGATTGCCCTTCGAGCATGGTCTGCAAGGGAGAAACCGAGAAATCATCGCCAAGAATGTTATAGCTTGAAAATACCTCTGATTTGTTCTGTGCGATGGTGGCGGCAACTGCCTGCTTTGCCTGGGTTAAGAACGCAAGGATACAATCGGTATCGCAAGGTTCTTTTGCGCCAAGACCCTCTTGATAATAGCGGTTGCGGTAGGCATCAAAATCGCGCCCTAGGGCATCAAGCAGGGCTTTTTCTTTGCCCTGATACTGCCCTTCGCAGCTTGCAAGAGAGGCGGTGAGCGCAGCTAGCCACTGTGCCACATTCGCGGTGAGGGAATAGCTTGCTTCGCCCTGCGCAAACAGCGCAAGGAGGAACTCAAGATATGCCGAAAGGTGATACACCGTAACCATCGAAAGCCCAATGCCCACAATTGCGTTGTTGGCATCGTTCCATTCGGGGCGGGCGGTGTTCATCCAGATACCGCCACCCACCATCAGGTTAGAGATTTTCGAGAGAGCGGGGACAAGCAATTTTTCCGCAAGGCTGACCATTAAAACATCCTGCCCCTGCAAAATCAGGCGGGCATCGCTGCCATAGCTAGGAATGAGCGCCTCGATTGCAGCATCTGCCTCAAAATCAAAGGACATGGTGTTTTTACTATCCTGCAAAATACTTTCGTAAGAGGCAATGCGATAGGGTACGTTGGCATAGCTAAAGATTTCTTGGGTGAGCATTTGGGATAGCTGCGCGGGATAATGCTGCTCTAGCCCTTGGAGCAAGCGCAGCAGGTAGATAATCTGATGGTCGCCCCAGTAGCCTAGCCCGCTGAAGGGGTTTTCTGGCTCTGGTTTTTCCCAGTCAATGCCCACTGTGGTAATGCGATAGGGGTTAAACCCATCGAAGGTAGAAGCATTGACAAATTTTGCCACCATGTTCTGGTAATACGCGGGATAAGAAAGCCCTAGCGCCTCCCAGTTTTGGAAGATATCGCGCCAGTTGCCCTCATAATAGAGTGCCTTTGCCCCATTTTCGTCCTTGATGGCAATGTTAAATTTGTTCCAAGGGCGGGAAGGGTCGCCATGACGGCGCGAGAAGGAAAGCGGCATGTATTCTAGCACAAGGCGCTGCAAGGTGGCATCGCCTAAGCGCTCTGCGCATTCTTTGAGCTGCTGCACCGTGGTGCAATCTTTTACAGCGACATACTGGGCATCACTGGTGAGCAAGCCATGCATCTTTTGATTGCGCAGTGAGATGAATTTCAGAAAATCTGCCACATCAAGGGCATAGCCGCCTTCAAAAATACCACCACGCATGCAGTTGTACAGCGTGGAAAGGTAATGTGCCGCCGTGGCAACCGCGTCCCCTGTTTGCTGCAAGCCATCCGCCTTTTCTACAATCTGGACTAAATCCTGCACCCCTTTTTGAATATCGGCAAAAAGTGGGGCAAAATCGCCCTGTGCAACAAAGGAAACGATGGCAGCAAGGGCGCTATGGTCATAGCCGCTGTCTAGCACAAAGGAATAACTGCTCTCTTTCCCCGCGGCCAGTGTTTCGGTAAAAGCGATGTAATAGCCAGATTTTCCACCAAGGCTTTCACGGTTGCAATCCAGTGCCTCGCCCGCTGCAAACAGCTTGGTTACCGCCTCGTTCAGATACACCGTGCCTGCCCCCTTGGTGTGGTAGCAGATATTCGCCCGCAATGGCTCAATGGGGTTTGGTGTGTCATTGATGGTGGTAGACAGTGCATAAATCGCAAGGTTCTCCCCTGCTAGCTCTGCCACGCGATAGGCATCGACCAAGGTCGAAGAAGTTGCCTGCAAGGTGGGGTCTACCCCATAGGGCAAGATGTTACTCAACCCATCGAGCACCTCTAGGGTGCGCGCTGTATCCCCTAGGTTTGTGAGGGTGGCTGTTTTGACAAAGCCATACTGCTCACTGCTCTGATACTCATACCGATAGGCAAGCGCTAGCGTCTCATTGATTTCTTCTAAAATCACACTGCTTGCATAGCAGGATTTATAAATGTTTTGCTGCATTTGATAGGGCTGCACCGCTGCATTGGCAAAGGGCTGCCATAGCTGCCCATCCACCCGAACAAAGGTCTTAGAGCCGCTGATGCTGCCCTGCATGAGCTTATCATCTGTTTCGTAGGGGAATAGGTTTCCCCCTGCGTTTTTTCTGCCCGCGGTCAGCCCGCCTGTGGAGGAAAGAAAAATCCAGATATCACTCGCACTGGGCACATTGATGAAAAAGGGAGAGAGTGCCTCGCTGTGCGAGATTTTATAATAGGGCGCGCCATTGATTTGGACAAAATTGGGGTTCATAATACGAAATCCGCCTTTCAACATTTTTGAACGGTGCAGGAATGAATGACACTGCCGCTTTCGCCAAAGAAAACTTCGCAGTATACATTGGTGCTGGTGAACATCCCAAAGGTGAGATGCATGGTGCCACGGGTGCCGCCTTTTAGGGTTTTGCTGCCCAGCAATGCGCCGTTAACGCTAACGCTGATGGAAACCTGCGCAAGCTCTGGCGCATCGGCAGATAGGTCAAAATCAATCGCATATTCGCCAAATTCGTGCATTTCTAACGTCAGGCGGTTGGACGAACCCTTGGTCGTCACAAAGATGGCGGGGTCAAGCGCGGTGCTGCCCGCAAAAGTAAAGGTGCCGTGCTCGATGATGGTTTTAAACTTGCTCTCTGGCTCGCTTAAAACTTCCACTTCTTTTGGTGCTTCGGAACAGTTTGCCTTTGCTACATATTGCAACAGATTGGTGCCCACCCGCACAAGGTCGGCGCGGGTAATATCGCCATTTTTCAGCGCTTCTTCGGCGTTGTCGTGCATGGTGTTCTCTTGCGAGGCACTGTACACCATAAAGACATCGTTTTGTGCAGCAATCATGGCGGCGGTGTTGTTAGGGGTCGATTCGCCCCCTTCTACGTTCATGGTAGGCCACCAGTCGGTCATGACAGCGCCTTGATAGCCCCAATCGCCACGCAGGATGGTGGTGGTTAAATCGTAGTTGCTTGCAGACTGGATGCCGTTAATGGGGTTATATGCCGTCATGATGGAATAGGCGCCGCCCTCTTTGACCGCGATTTCAAAGCCACGCAGATAAATCTCACGCAGTGCACGCTCCGACACAAGCGCACTGACGGTGCGGCGGGTGAACTCTTGGTGGTTCATGGCGAAATGCTTGATGGTGCCCGTTACTCCATAAGGGTGCATGGCACGCAGCTGCGCCGCCGCCATCTGCCCTGTGAGCAATGGGTCCTCTGAGAAATACTCGAAATTGCGCCCACACAGCGGGCTGCGGTGGATGTTCATGCCAGGACCAAGCAGGGTATCGACCTTGTTTTTCACCATTTCTAATGCGACAAAATCGAATAGCTCTGTGCACAGGGCAAGGTCAAAGGTAGAGGCAAGGCTGGTGCCGTTGGGCACGCTCATCGCCATGGTGCCGCAGTCCATGCGGATGCCCGAAGGACCATCTGCACAGCAGACAATCGGCATTTTGCGGTCAATTTTTAGTTTATCGCTGACGCCGCCAATGGCACCTGCGGTGCCAGGGGTGACCTTGGGCGAGCACATGCCTTCGCCACGGGTCATCTCAATCAGCTCAATATCGCTTAAATCATTTGCAAGCTGTGCAGCGGTGATTTCGCCCGCTTTCAGCATGGCGAAATCGTAGCCGTGGTTGGTTTTTTCTGGGGATGCGGGGCGCTGCGATGCAATGCGCTGTGCGATATCATAACGGCGCAAAGGGGTGTCCTGGTAATCAAGGGTATAATCATCGCCATCCCGCTTGCTGATGATCCGCTGAAAGGCTTTGGTTGGTGCAAGGGCATGGGTGTGTTGCTCGACTAATTTGGTTTCGGCAAGGGTCATGCTGCCCGCCACGGTGGTGTCCTCGCTATCGAGCCCAAGGTGGAACAGATACTCCCCTGCTTCTAACACAAAGGCACTCGACTGCTCACAGAACGAAGCAAAGTCTTTTTGTGCAATGTGGAAAGACATGCTCTGGCTTTCACCGGGGGCAAGCAGCGTGCTTTTTTCAAAGGCGCAAAGCGTCTTTTTGGGTTGGCAAAGGTTGCCCACGGGTTTTTGGCAGTAAATTTGCACTGCCTTTTTGCCGCTTACCTTGCCCGTATTCGTCAAGAAGCAGGAAAGATGCACCGCGCCGTCCTCGCAAGAGAAGGCTTTGGCGGCAAGAGAAAAGGTGGTGTAAGAAAGCCCGAAGCCAAAGGGGTAAAGCATTTTTTCGGGGCAGAAGGTGCCAAAGTAGCGATAGCCGACGAAGATATCCTCAGGGTATGCGTTTTCGGTTTTGCTGCCAAAATGTGCGGTGGAGGGATAGTCGTTTAAAGTGGCGGCAATGCTGTCGGGCAAGGAACCAGAAAAGTTGACATCGCCACACAGCACATCGGCATAGCCGTTGCCGCTTTCCACGCCGCCATGCCATGCATACACCACGGCATCGGGGTTGTATTTTGCGACAAAGGACATATCCATGATGCCGCCAAGGTTCAGCACCACCACTGTTTTGGCAAAGTGGGTGCAGAGCAGGGCGAGATTATCCTCTTCTGTCTGGGTTAAGTAATAGCTGCCACCCTCGGCATGGACGTCTTTATCCTCGCCCGCAAGGCGACCGATGACCAAAATTGCGGTGGTAGAGGTAAGCGCCGCTGTTTTAACGGCATCTGCTGTCAGAGGCATTTCGTTTTGAGAAAAGGGCTCCTGCGACCAGCCTGTGCCACGGTCAAAGGGATTGGCGGCGATAAAATCCTCGTGCGCCTTGACAAGCGCTTTGTTAAGGGGGCGCTTTGCAGAAAGCCCCTCGACAAAATTGACAAGGTAAGGGATGTTGACCATACCACCAGAACCAGTGCCACAATAATAGGTTTCGATTTGCGAGCGCCCAAACAGTGCGATCTCTTCGCCCTTGGGCAGAGGCAGCGCCCCGCCGTCATTCTTTAATAAAATGCAACCTTCTGCCGCTGCTTCGCGGATTTTTGCTGCATATTTTTTGTAGTCTAGGGTATACATATAGCACTTAACCTCTCTATTGTTTCATTGTAGATGCTTTTCTTATAGGGGCAGCCATTTCTGCCATGGGGCACGCCACAAAAACAGGACACAGAACCGTCGCCTGTCCTGTTTTTTTTGCGTTACAGTTTTGGATGGTGGCAGCGGATAAATTGGTTTTCCCCAACCTGCGTTTCACCCGGCATTTCCGCAAAGCATTTTTCGGTTGCGTATAGGCAGCGGTGCTTAAAGGGGCAGCCCTTACTTTCAGGTGTCCACATGCTAATTTCGCTTTCCTCGGTGGATTTCACTGGGATGACAAGCTCGCCTTCGCGCTCTGGGTCAGGCGCAACGGCAACGAGCAACTGGGTGTATGGGTGTTTGGGGTTGATAATAACCTCATTGACATCGCCATATTCCACAATATGCCCTGCGTATAACACGATAATGCGGTCTGCAAAATAGCGGGCAGTGGCGATATCGTGGGTAATGTAAATGAAGGATTTGCCAAATTTAGTTTTCAGCTCATTCATTAGGTTTAACACACCCAAGCGGATGGAAACGTCTAGCATTGAGGTGGGTTCATCGGCAAAGATAACCTCTGCACCCGCAGCAAGCACACGCGCAATATAAGCGCGCTGTTTTTGCCCACCAGACAGCTGATGTGGGAACTTCGCGCCCTGCTCTTGCGCCGGAGTAAGCCCAACAAGCTCAAGCGTTTCATCCATCTTTTGCTGCATTTCTTCTTTGGTGCCTTTATGATACAGCTGAATGGGGCGCGAAAGATGATAGTAAATGCTGTGCAAGGGGTTTAAGGCAGAGAATGGGTCTTGGAAAATCATCTGTGCCTTTTGGCGATAGTTTTTCAGGCGGTCGCCTTTGAGTTGGTGCACATCTTCCTCGCCAAAATACATCTTACCACTGCTGGGCCCGTGGAAGAGCATCGCAATGCGGCAGATGGTAGATTTACCACAGCCAGATTCGCCAACAACGGCAAGACTTTCGCCCTTATATAGTTCAAACGAAACATCATTTAATGCGCGCAGGGTTTTTGTTTTGGAAAAAACACTTTTGCCACTGACTTTAAAATCCATGGTGACATGCTCTGCCTTAAACGCAATTTCTCTTTTTTCGTTAGACATCTTACACCTCCTTGGTATCGTACGTCAATGGTTTGTGGCAATAGAAAAAGCTCGTACCATCATCCGTCCGCGTGGGTTCTTGCTTTGCGCAAATCTCGCAGCGGTGAAAGCAACGTTCCTCAAAACGGCAACCATCTGGGATGTGTTTCAAATCAAGCGGAGAGCCTGCAATGCCTTCCATGTACTCGATTTTGCCTTTGAGGGATGGGAACGAATTTTTGAGCCCAAAGGTATAGGGGTGGGATGGGCAGTGCAACACTTTTTGGGGTGGTGCTTGCTCCACGATTTTGCCGGCATACATGATGGCAACGTTATCGCAGAACTCCATCATCAGGGAGATATCATGGGTGATGAATAAAATCGAGAAGCCTAGTTGCTCTTTTAACTCATAAATGCGGCGCAGGATATCGCGCTGCACCACGGTGTCAAGCGCCGTAGTGGGTTCGTCTAAAATCAGCAGCTTTGGTTTGAGCGCAAGCGCCATCGCGATCACAGCACGTTGCCGCATACCGCCCGAAAACTGGTGTGGGTAATCCTGCAAGCGCTCAGCGGGAATGCCAACAAGGGCAAGCAGTTCTTCTGCCTTGGCACGAGCTTCTTTTTTGTTTTTGGTAATGCCGTGATAGCGATAGATTTCATAGAACTGCGTTTCTAGGGTCGAAACAGGGTTGAGGCAGTTCATGGCAGACTGGAACACCATGGCAGTGTCTTTCCAGCGGAAATCTTGCAGCGCTTTTTTATCGTAAGCAAGGATATCTTCGCCGTCAAATAAAATCTCGCCGCCCGAAATGATGGCGGGTGGTTTATGTAGGCGCATAAGAGAGTAAGCGATGGTAGATTTACCGCAGCCACTTTCGCCCGCTAGCCCAAGGCTTTGCCCTTCGCCAATGGCAAAAGATACATGGTCAACCGCACGGACATAGGAGCCTGCGCCTGTGATGTAATCTACACAAAGGTCTTTTACTTCAAGAATGTTTTTCATAATAGTAGCCCCCTTTCCTTACGATTTTTTTGCCTTAGCGGCTTTTTCTTCGATTTTACGTGCTTTGTAATATTCTTTCATGATGCTTTGTGCTTTTAGTTTGGGGTTCGAGATTTCATCAATGGCAAAGTTGATGAGGGTTAAGCCCATGCCAATGAACACCAAGATGATAATCGCGCCTGCGGCCTCGTAATAAGCGCCGCTGCGGAAAGCACCTGTGTTTTGTGCGTTGTAAAGAATGGTACCAAGGGTAACTGAGAATGGGTCACCCAGACCGATGAATTCTAGGGTAGCGTGCGCCATAATAGAATAAATCAGCGTGCCGATAAAGGCAGTCGAGATAATGGAAAGCATATTGGGCATAATCTCAAAGAAGAGAATGCGGAATTTGCCCTCGCCTAGGGTTTCCGCTGAGCGAACGAAATCGCGACCGCGGATGGACATGGTCTGTGCGCGCAGCACGCGAGAGTTCCAAGGCCAAGAGGTAAGCCCGATGATTAAGCTGATGAGTAGGGGCGAAACACCATCTTCCATCATGGAAGCAATGATGAGCAGCAGCACGATGGTGGGGATAACCATCATGATATTGGTGACGGTGGAGACGACAGCGTCCCATTTTCCGCCAAGATAGCCTGCGCTAATGCCGACAATCATGCTGAGGGTGGTTGTGATGACTGCGGCAAGCAGACCAACCATGATGGATTTGCGCCCGCCGTATAAAGTCTGCGAGAATACGTCGCGCCCAAGCTGGGTTGTGCCTAGCAGATGCTCCCACGAGGGGGTAATGCGGTACATATCGGTAAAGCGATAGTTCGGGTCAATGGTGGTGAAGAGTGGCGCGCCAAAGGTCATAATCAGCACGAAGCCAACTAAAATTACACCAATGGTAAATTTGGTGTTGCCCTTCATGAACGCCCCAAGTTTTTTGAATGTAGACATGACTAATTTCCTTTCTTGTGGTTCAAACTTGATGATATTCCGTTTGTTCTTTGTAGGCGGCGGTTATTGCCGTCTGGTACGTGGGTCTAAGAACAAAATCGCAAAGTCTGCAATCAAGTTTGCAGAAAGCATGAGGATGGTCGTCATCAGCAGAATGCCCTGCATCAGCGGATAATCGCGGTTGGTGATGGCAGTAATCATGGTTTGACCAAGGCCAGGATAGTTGAAAATCTGTTCGATGATAATCGAGCCACCTAGCATAAAGCCGACCTGCATGGCAAGCGAGGTGACAACAGGCAACATAGAGTTGCGCGCTGCATACGAGAAGATGATTTTGTGCTCTGGCAGGCCTTTTGCGGTGCCCATGGTGATATAATCATCACCCAATTGGTTAATCATATTGCCGCGCATGCCCATGATACCACCCAGACCCGTGATTAAAATAGCCGTAACAGGCAGGAAGGCATGATAAAAAATATCAGCGTAATATTGCGCCCATGTCTGCGCTTGGAACAGTGGGGTAACCGCATAGGCGAGTGGGAACAAGCCAGTGTAGCCTAGTGCGAACAGCAGCACAAGCGCGGTAACAACCGAAGGGATATTCGCAAGGGTCTGCCCACCAAGGGTGACGAAAAGGTCAAACTTGGTGCCGCGCCGCCATGCCGCCATGATACCGAGCACGTTGTTGATGATAAAGCCGCAGATAATGGCAAGACTCATCAGGAACACCGTCCACTGCAAACCATTGGCAACCGCTTGGGTAACGCTAAGGGGGTAATAGTAGAACGAAGTGCCCCAATCGCCCTGCAAGATGCTGACGATATAGTTAAAATAAGAGACATAGAGTGGCTCTGTTGAGCTGTAGCCCAGCATTGCCTCGACTGCTGCGATGGTCGCCGCATCGACTTTCGAGCCGCTTTGTGCGAGCTCCGAAAGATACATTTCAACAGGGTCGCCCGGCATCATGCGGGGCAGAAAGAAGTTTAGGGTAATTGCTCCATAAAAAGCGAGCGCATAAAAGCCTAATCTTTTTAATATGTATTGCATCGTAAATCCTTTCGTTTGCGTACTTTTGCTATTTTAGAAAAAACAACCTCGCAAAGCAACCCTCGCGCGGGGTTGCTTCCTCTAAAAAAAGCGCCGCCATAAAAACAGACCCATTTTTTCGGTTCAGTTTTTAGGCGGCGCTGCCTAACTGCTTTTGTTACAAAACGTATGGCGCGAGGTTTATGCTTCTACTGCTTCTAGCTCTAACAGGCGCAGAATCTTAGAATCGTGCATGGTAAGTGCTGGATAGCCAGTTTCGGTAGAGGTAGACCAGCCAGTAAAGCGAGAATCGTTGTATACGAACCAGTTACCGTTATACAGGATGGGGATGTTGATCATGTTTTCGGCAAAGAACTGTTCAACCTGCGCGGTGATGGCAAGTACGTCTTCGTCGGTTTCTGCGGTGGGTAGCTCTGCAATCAGGGCGTTGATGTCTTCGTTGATGTAGTTTGTCTGGCAAACCGTCCACCAAGAGTTGGTCAGTGCAGTGGCAGAGTTACCGATGGTATCCCAGTAGAATTTGTAGATATCGTTTGCTTGACCGTTTGCGGTATAGAATACATCCCATGCGCCGCTTTCCCAGCTGTCGCAAACCAAGCTAACGTCGGTTGCTTTTGCAGAAACGTTTAGACCAAGTGCCATCAGGCCTTCTACACAGATGACCGCACCGTCGTTCCAGTCAGTCCAACCAGAAACGCTGACGATATCAAATTTGATTTCTTTGCCCGTTGGGGTTTCGCGGTAGCCATCGCCGTTGGAATCTACAAAGCCAGCTGCATCAAGCAATGCGTTTGCTGCATCAAGGTCGTAGGTGGTGTATTTTTCAAGCTCAGCACGTGCAGTTGCATCTTCGTAAGCAGCAAGCTGAGGGGGCAGACCAGTAACAGATGGGACATCGTCTACAAGGTAGCCATAAACCGCTGCATCGATGATGCCTTTGCGGTCGAACGCCATGGACATGGCACGTTTGAAGTCTGGGGTGTTGAACGCTTCAAGGTTGCCCTCGTTGGTGGTCATGTAGTTCATCGAAACACGCACGCCATCATTGCTGCCGTACCAGTATTTGCGATGCTCGTCGCCCTGTACATAGGTTGCTTCGATATCAGCGATGCAGATATGTGCCCAGTCGATTTCGCCTGTTTGCAGCAGGGTGAGCGCGGCATCGTTCGAGTTATACTGTGGGTTGCGCAGCTCGTCTACCTGTAAAGAATCAGCTTTCCAGTAAGTTGGGTTGCGCCCTAGTGCAACCATTTCAGAAGCGTAAGAGTTGCAGATGGAGAATGCGCCAGTAACAACAGGTTCATCCACATCGTAAATGTAAGATTCTGGGTTGTCGATGCTGCTCCAGATATGCTCTGGAATCATCCATTTCATCGAGAATACAGTGTTGCGATGGAAACGGTTTTCTGCTTTCATGACAATCTGCACTTCGTAATCGTTGATTTTGGTAACAGATTCCATGGTGCCGCCGCCGTCGCCGTGATCCCAATCGCCGTTGGTATCAATCGCTGCGTGGTCTCTTGGATATTCAAACGTAAAAACAACGTCATCTGCGTTGAAGTCCTCACCGTCGCTCCATTTAATGCCTTCGCGCACTTTGATGGTAAGGGTTTTGTTGTCATCCTCCGAGATGATATCTTCTGCAAGCCACATGAACTCTTCGCCCGATTTGTAGTTATCTAAAATCATCAAGGGTTCATACATAAAGCCCTGTACAAACTGGTATGCGCTTGCAAATGGGCTAAAGTCCTTAATCCAGCCATCGGTGGATTCTACAAGGATGCTTAGGCTGCGGGTTGCAACCTCGGTGGTGGTGCCATCTTCGTTTACGATGGTGGTGGTTGCGGAAGTGGTGCCGGTGCCGGGGACATCGCCACATGCGCTTAGTGCTGCGGTTGCGCCAACTGCGCCTGCACCCTGCAGGAAGGAACGACGAGAAATCTTTTTCATAACTTACTCCTTTGTTTGAAAACGTTTCGTGTTTGTCGATTCGTGTTTATAATTCATGCGAAATACTTCTTTCACAAAAATTCAAATTAAGATGCGTGCCGTATTGGATTGCAGAAAAAGGGGTGTGCGGGTTGTGATTGCCCTGCTCGATTGAGCGCGTCATTTGCAAGGCAATCTGTACAAGGGCTTAACCGCCCGCGACTTGCTGTGTTAGGTCTTTGACTGAGCTGCCCGCTTGTAGTTCACCATGCACCTCTACAATTTGAGGGATATAGGTTTTGCGATGTTCCACCGCCTCAATCAGCAATTCCGCCGCTTTTTCGCCAAGCGCGTATGTGTTTTGCTTCCATGTCACAAGGCTTGGCTTTATCACTTTTGAAAAAGCAAAGCCATCGTATCCTGCCACGCTGATTTGGTCTGGGCAAGAAATACCGCGATGCTCTAGCGCGTTGCGCCCGCCCTGAAACGCGTAATCGTCCGAGTAGAAAATCATGGTGGGGGGCTCTTTTAAATCGAGCAGCTTATAGGTTGCTTGCTCTGCGGCCTCGGTATCGTGGTATCGCCCCTCTACGATATATTCTTCTGGCACATCAACGCCAAGCGCTGCACAGGTTTTGTAGAAGGACGCAAGGCGGATGCGGCTAACGTTGGTGCTTTCGCCATGTAAGAAGGCAAGCTTGCGATGCCCTAGTTTGTACACATGCTGGACGAGCTCTCGCACGCCACGAGCGTTGTCGGACATGACCGAGCTGCAGTTGTTAAAAAGGTAATCGACAAAGACAACGGGGATGCCGCTTTCGGCAAGTTCTGCCACACCGTTGCCATAAAAGGGGCTGACCATAACCAGAACGGCATCGCAGCCATAGGCACGCGCAAATTCGGTGTAAGATATCTTTTGCTCGCCGATTTTGTTCGAGATAAACATGACCGAGTAGCCTTTGCTGCAGGCGGCCTTCATAAAGGCGTTGGTGATGGCGGCGAAGAGTTCGTGCTCTACCCCGCTGCCCATGCCGTCGTCTAGCAAGATGCCCAGCATGAACGAGCGGTTTGTTTTGAGCTTAACCGCTGCAACGTTAGGGATATACCCCATTTCATCCGCAACTTTTTGCACCCGCTCAATCGTTACTGCGCTGATATCGCTTTCGTTGCGCAGCGCACGGCTGACCGCCGTAGAGGAAAGGTTACATGCTTTTGCAATATCTTTGATTGTTGCCATCTGAACCTCCTCACGTTACTTTAAGGTTAAAGTTAAATCTCTCCACTTTTATGCACCATTGTAAATATCTACCATAAAAACGCATAAAGTAGAAATTTTTTTGATTAATTGGATTGTTTTTTCGCCCTTTATTTTCTTTTTTGCAGGTTTATTGTTTTTCACTTTTGTTTTACTTTATCGATAAAGTGACTTTATTGTCTATAATTTAACAAATAAAACCCCTTCCGTCAAGGGAAAAGAACCACTTTCTGCGAAATCAACAAGAAAAATATGTGAAAATTGTACAACAGCACAAAAGCGAGAGAAATCTATCCCGCAAAAGCACCGCATTTCGCTTATTTTTCTTTCGCAAAGCAGCTACCTGCACCACAAAAAAGCTGAACCACCCATTCCAAAAGGAACAGATGGTTCAGCTTTTTTCTTTTTAAATGCAAGCGCAAGGGCTTCGTTTCAAGGTCTATTTTCTTTGCACAAACTTAAATTGCATGAAGTTGGGCATTTTTTCCGATTTTCCACCAAGCGATACTTTGCGTTTTCCCAACAGAGGAAGGAAATTGCCGCAAGCGCAGAGGAAAGCATAATCACAGAATTTTGCACCAGAGCCTGTGCATGGAGTGCAAAGAGCAAGGGAGTGTGGATCATGAGCAAATCCCACCCTCTACACGGACAGCCACAACAGCAAAGGACAGTTTCTTTTTGGGGGTCTGAGAAAAAGCGCAACGGACAGCCAACATTAATGAACAGCCGATCAAGCAGCAAAAAGAAATAAGTGCAGCTATAAAAGTAATGATACTCTAGCGCCATGGCAAATTTTGCAACCACGCACAAAGCAGCAAACGCAAGCCAAAACAGCAATACCCTTAGGCGAAAGGGGCTATATCGGTTTGCAAATTGCTTTTTATCAATGCTTTGATACTGCTTCTTTTCTGTACGGTTGTAATGGATTAAAATCTGCACGCTCTTATAAAATAGGATTAGGTACAACACAAACAAACAAATTTTGGATATGTATTTATTTTGCAGCAAGAGCCCATTCACTAGGGTGAGCACTGCACCAAGTGCATAAATCCAAGTATAGCTTTGATATGATTTGACTTTGATTTCACAATTCATTTTGCTTCTCACTTCATCTTCTATCGCGTTGTGTTCTAAACGAAGCACCAACGCGAAACAACCAGTTTTCCCACAAACATCGTTAAAATCCAGTATATCAAATTTTAAGAAAAGTTACAAGCCTTCCGCTTTCTCTTTTGCAAACTTGCTTCGTTTATTTTGCTTTCGTGCTTTTGATTTATGCACCGCACATGCGTCATCGCAAGACGGAAACGTGCGATATCATTTATCCGTATAAGTACAAATCGCCTGTGCAATTTCTTGCGCGGAAGGCGGGCATCCACCTACCGCACAGCTTGCACCTGCACAGCATGCCCCTACCCCGAACCCATCAAGGGTTTTACCGCGAAAATCCTGCCCGATATAAATAGGGCAATCCAGTGAAGCATCCTGACTGCTATACAGTGCGCGCACCAATGCCGCATAGCACGCAGAGCAAGCAGCACTCGCCTGCACCCCGCGGGTCAGCTTACGCACCAAGCCGGTTGGTTCTGGGTAGATATCGCCTTGTTGCGGCGCGTTTAGCGCAACGATATCCTCTGCGCATACCTGCGTAGAACCACCGCCCCATTCCTCTGCCATACCGATATACGGCACGTCCTCTAGGGGGATACCCATCAACTGGCAGCCATAGCTATCAATCTGCACCGGGTCAAACCCCAGATACATCCGATTGGTATGGATGGGGGTGCCGCCCTCTTCAAAATTCAAATCGCCGCAGATACTATCCACAATCGTCAATTGCGGGCGCAGGGTCGCACCGAGTGCCGCAATGGGCGCAAATAGCCCTTGCGCGTGAAACAAACGCTTTTCACTATCGGGAATACAGCCTTTACAGTTTTTCAGCGCACAGGTCATCACCGTTTGGCAATGCCCCTTTAACACGGGCAGATTAATCAGATAATCTGCTTCTTTTGCGCGGCGGCAAATTTGCATGGTGCGCAGCGGGGTTTTCACCGCAACGGTATCATCCTTCTTTAAATCGTAAAAGGGCACTTGATACGCTGCACAAACGGCATCGTACCCGCAAACTTTCATGGCGCGCATGGTGGCATCCCCCACCCACGAACCTTCTATCACGCTGATATCCTGCACCCCATGTGCTTGCAAATAGGCAATACAGCCCGAAAGCACACCCGCATGCGTTGTCGCGCCGCTTTCAGGGTCATCCGCCACCACAAGGTTTGGTTTGAGTGCCACCGACCCGCCCTGCGGAATTTGGGCAATGACGTTGGCGCGTTCCATCAATGCCATGGTCATGCTATGCGCGTCATGACCAAATATTTCGTAGATTTTGCTCATTTTCATTCCTCTAAAACATCTGTTATCAACGGCTTATTTTTTAATATTAACACGCAGCCGTTTCTTTGTCAATTTGAGCGGGCAACACCTTGCCCTCGTCGCAAAAGACTGTTATACTGAGCAAAAGAATGCCCTTCGCGCACAGCAAAGCACAGAAAAGAGGAACTGAACCATGCGAAACACCACCCAAGTTGTTGCCGCCCTGATTTGGCAGAATGATACCTTTTTGATTTGTCAGCGTCCTGCGAGCAAATCGCAAGCGCTGCTATGGGAGTTTGTCGGCGGCAAGGTAGAGCCTGGCGAAACGAAGCAAGCCGCCCTGATCCGCGAATGCCAGGAAGAACTCGGTATCACGATCACAGCAGGCGATGCCTTTTGCGAAGTCACCCACGATTACCCCGAGCTTTTGGTGCATCTAACCCTTTTTCATGCAAACATTACCGATGGCACACCGCAATTGCTTGAGCATCACGACATGCGCTGGATTACGGTCGGCGAAATTGACCAGTACGCGTTCTGCCCTGCCGATGTGGATATTTTGAAGAAAATAAAGGCGGCGGGCGGTGATATTTGCCGAGTATATGATACAAAACAATGCCACTGTGCGGCAAACAGCAAGCGCGTTTGAGATAAGTAAAAGCACGGTACATACGGTAGTAACAAAATAGAACGGTTTTTAGTGACAATAAAATGACGTGTTATCGTGCAAGTGAAGTTTTTGCTTCGCTTGTCACACGGTAACACGCCATGTTTATTTAAAAAGTGCTTTTTGTGTCTCCTGCAACACTTTCTGTTTTTATATACTACATCAAAAACCGAACCTTGTAACAATATATATCACCATCTGTCAAAGAACGCTTGACGGACTTTTTTCTTATGTTAAAATAATGATAAGAAAAAAATTCAGAAAGGCGATGCACTATGGGAATTCCAACCAATATCAAAACCCTATTAACAGGCAATGTTGTAGAATGGGCAAGAATTGAATACAAGGAAACATGGGATGCTGCGGCATCTTTAAAAACCATCTGCGCCTTTGCCAACGACCTTGATAACTGGGGCGGTGGCTATGTTGTGATTGGCGTACAAGAAGAAAACGGACAACCTGTGCGCCCCTTAGCAGGTGTTGCAAGCGATAAGATAGATGCATACCAAAAGGATATCTTGCAAACGTGCAAGCTAATTGTCCCCGCTTATATGCCGATTATCGAGGTTGCAACCTACCAAGAAAAGCAATTCATCGTCCTTTGGTGTCCCGGTGGCGACACACGCCCTTACGCCTCGCCCAAGACGATGGGAAAAGATAACAAAGAAAAGGCACATTACATCCGCAAGGGGTCTAGCACCATTCTCCCCTCTGCCGAAGAAGAACGCGATTTGTATCAGCTGGCAAACAAAGTCCCCTTTGATGACCGCATCAATCACGCAGCCGAATTGACAGATTTGAACATCACCCTGATTCGCAGCTACTTAAAAGAGGTTGGCAGCTCCCTTTTTGACCGCCTAGAAACCGATGATTTTTTAGCGGTCTGCCGCGATATGAACATCGTCAGCTATCTGCCCGAATACGCAAAGCCCAAAAATGTTGGGTTGCTGTTCTTCTCTTTAGAACCTGAAAAATTCTTCCCCTGCACCCAGATAGACGTGGTGCAGTTTCCAGAAGGGCTCGGTGGTGACCATATTGTAGAGCAGACATTTAAAGGGCCACTGCACCAGCAACTGCGCGATGCACTGCGCTTTATCCGAAACAACATCATCACCGAAAAGGTTGTCAAGCACCCA
>JAWXUQ010000024.1:0-37818 GCA_044426225.1 Faecalibacterium sp.
TATTTCACTTCGATATTCGCAAGCACTGACGTTGCATTAATCTTGAGCACCTTATCAAACACGACAGGGTTTTCCAGGGTAGAGACAGGCTCCGGTAAATCCATGAACGCAAACACCCCGGTGTTGACCGCTTCTACCTTCCAGTTGCGGGGCAGGTATAAGCAGACTGTGCCAAAGCAGTTAGAAATGTTCACCTGCGCCGTATCTCCCTGCATTTCCGCTGCATCGAAATACATTGTCACTTCGCCAAAATTGCTATCGATATTACAACTGGAAAAATCTTTGCTATATACATATTGCTCGCGCGAGCCAAAGTTTTTAGAGACGGTGATATGCTGTGAAGTCTGGGTGCTGTTGGCTGTCTTTTTGCGGGTGTGTGGCTTAAAAATCATACAAATACCTAGGTAAATCAAGCAAGCAAATACACTCGCCGCCCACAAAGACACTTCTGGCAAGCCGATAGGCCCCGCAATGTAATAATAAAAATACGAAAGCGAGAACACCCGCCCCGCGCGGCTGCCTGTGACGAGCGAACTAATCACCCAACTGAACAAGGCGACAAACACCATACAGTTCCATAAATTAATATTGACTAGCAGACCAAACTCTTTTAACAGATATGTAATGCCTAGAATAATAAAGAGCACGCCCATCATTACGCTGCCTAACTTTTTCATAACTACCTCCGAAAGCCTTCTAGCTTTTCTTTTAAATTTTTATAGTACATACGGGAAATAGAAACCTGCTTATGTGTATTTTCAAAGGCAATCACCCCGCCTGCGCCAAGGGATTTATCAATGCTGTGCACCTGCATGATATTCACTAGCGCAGACTTTGAAATTTGCACAAACTGTGTTGGCAGGCTTTCTTCTAACGCATAGAGCTTACCTTTTACGCGAAAGACCTCATCTTTGGTGTGCAGCATTACCTCGCGGTCATACACCTCAAAAAACAGCACATCCGATAGCTTGATGAAATATTCCGCCTCGTTTTTATAGGCAACGATTTCTTTTTTGGCACCCAACTTCTTTTGCAATTCGCGTTGTAGCGCCAAAACATCCTGTGTTATCTTGCCGCATGATATGGTAATCACATCTTCCTGCAACGTCTCGCAAACTTCGATTACAACTTTCATATCACACCTCCCGTGTCTATATCATATCATACTTCGTTCGATGATACAGCATTTTTGCGCAAGTGGCGCTTTTTTTGCACTTAGTGGCAAATTTATGCACCCAAAACGCAAAAATGTCGCAAAGCATACTGCTTTGCGACATTTTGAACTATAAAATGCTAACAATAAGCGCGCGCAATCCATGCGAGCAACAGTCGCTTATTTGAAATAGTTGACACCTGCCTCAAAAATAGGCTGATAGGTGTTGCCAGGCACGTTCTTGTACAGGTATTCGCCCGCACGTTCACTGTGCCCCATTTTACCAAAGACGCGCCCGTCTGGGCTTGTAATACCCTCAATGGCAAGCACGCTGCCGTTGGGGTTATAGCTGCGGTCTAGGGTGGAGTTGCCCGCGGCATCGACATACTGAGTGGCGATTTGACCGTTTTTAATCAGGGTGTCAATCGCTGCCTGTGGTGCATAGAAGCGCCCTTCACCGTGGCTGATGGCGATAGTGTGTTCCTCACCTACCTTGCAATTTGCAAGCCATGGGCTGCCAGTGGATGCCACGCGGGTGTTGACAAGCATACTCTGGTGGCGACCAATGGTATTAAAGGTAAGGGTTGGGTCCTCTGCTGCGATTGGGCGGATATCACCATAAGGCACAAGACCAAGTTTAATCAGTGCTTGGAAGCCGTTGCAAATACCGAGCATCAAGCCATCGCGCTTTTGTAGTAGCTCACGCACTGCCTCAGTGACCGCAGGTGCGCGGAAGAAAGCAGCAATGAATTTCGCACTGCCATCTGGCTCATCACCGCCTGAGAAGCCGCCGGGCAGCATGACAATCTGGCTTTCGCTGATTGCTTCGCAAAGTGCATTGCAGCTTTCGGCAACCGCAGCGGGGGTCAGGTTATTGACCACCAAAATCTGAGGCTCTGCCCCTGTGCGAGCAAATGCCTTTGCCGTATCATACTCACAGTTGGTGCCAGGGAATACTGGGATGATAACCTTAGGCTTTGCCACCTTAACCGCAGGTGCTGCGGCAGGAGCGCTAAGGGCAAGGTCAAACGCTTCCACCGTTTCGCCTGCCTTACGGTAGGGGTAAACAGGGGCAAGTTTGCCTTCATACGCTGCCTGTAATGCAGTGTTTTCGAGGACTTCGCCACAGGCGGTAAAGGTGTAATCTGCACTTGTGGTGCCGATAACGGTGCAGCTTGCGCCTGGAACAGAAGCAATGGCGCAATCCGCTGCAACCTCTAGCACAAAGGCACCATAGGTAGGCGCAAAACAATCTGCCATGGCAAGGGTTTCATTTGCCACAAAGCCAATGCCATTGCCTAGACCCATCTTAAAGATTGCCTCGGCAATACCGCCAAAGCCAACCGAAGAAGCCGCGCAGAGTTTACCCTCTGCCACCAATGCCTCTACGCACTGATAGACTGTTTTCTGGCTGCCAAAATCAGGCAGAAGTGGGTCAATGTAATCTGGTTTCACCAAAACAAGGGTATTGCCCGCTGCCTTAAATTCAGTCGAAACAACATCTTTGGTTTTGCCAATTGCAGTTGCGAAGGAAACTAGCGTTGGTGGCACCGAGATATCCTCAAACGAGCCAGACATGCTATCTTTACCGCCAATGGAGCCAATGCCAAGACCAAGCTGTGCATCGAGTGCACCGAGCAAGGCTGCAAGCGGTTTGCCCCAACGCTCTGGTGCATTGCCCAGACGCTCAAAGTATTCTTGGAAGGTCAGGTATGCATCCTCGTGCTTAAAGCCTGCTGCAACAAGGCGCGTCACACTCTCGACCACGGCAAGGTAAGCGCCACGGTAGCAATCTTCACTCATTAAGAATGGGTTATAGCCCCATGCCATGCCAGAGCAGGTGGTGGTTTCGCCATCTACGGGCAGTTTTGCCGCCATTGCCATCTGTGGGGTGAGCTGATGTTTGCCGCCAAACGGCATCAACACAGTTGCTGCACCGATGGTGGCATCAAAGCGCTCAGACAAGCCTTTTTTGCTGCAAACATTTAGGTCAGATACCATTGCCTGCATTTTTGCGCCAAGGGTTTCACCCGCCCACTGTGGCTGCCAAATGCTACCCTGCTTAACCGTGACGTTCTGATGTTTTTCAGCACCGTTTGAATTTAGGAATTCGCGGCTGATATTAATAACGGTTTTGCCGTTCCATACCACATTTAGGCGAGCCTCTTCGGTGACGGTTGCCACCTGTACAGCTTCTAAGTTTTCTTCGTTCGCAAGGGCGATGAATGCATCCATATCCTCAGGCGCAAGCGCACAAGCCATGCGCTCTTGGCTTTCGGAGATGGCAATTTCAGTACCGTCTAGCCCATCATATTTTTTGGGGACTTTGTTTAGGTCAATAAACAAACCATCTGCCAATTCACCAATGGCAACAGACACACCGCCCGCGCCAAAGTCGTTGCAGCGTTTGATCATCTTGCAAGCGTCTGCACGGCGGAACAGGCGTTGTAATTTGCGCTCAACAGGGGCATTGCCCTTTTGCACTTCTGCACCGCAGGTTTCGAGACTTTCTAGTTTGTGTGCCTTAGAGGAACCAGTCGCACCACCGACGCCATCGCGCCCAGTGCGCCCGCCAAGCAATACGATAACATCGCCAGGGGCAGGACATTCGCGACGAACATGGCTTGCAGGGGTTGCGCCTACAACGGCACCAATTTCCATTCGCTTTGCGACATAGCCAGGGTGATAGAGTTCATCTACCTGCCCCGTGGCAAGCCCGATTTGGTTGCCGTAAGAGGAATAACCCGCCGCCGCAGTGGTGACGATTTTGCGCTGTGGCAGTTTGCCTTCCATCGTTTCGCTAACAGGCACCAGTGGGTCACTCGCACCAGTCACGCGCATGGCTTGGTAAACATAGCTGCGCCCAGAGAGTGGGTCACGGATGGCACCGCCAATGCAGGTAGCCGCACCGCCGAAGGGTTCGATTTCGGTGGGGTGGTTATGGGTTTCGTTTTTGAAGAGGAACAACCAATCTTCATCCACACCATCTACGTCACATTTAATTTTAACGGTGCAAGCGTTGATTTCTTCAGATTCATCTAGGTTTTTGAGGATGCCCTTCGATTTCAGCTCTTTTGCGCCGATGGTGGCAAGATCCATCATGCAGCGGGGTTTGTTGGTGCGCCCAAGCTCTGTGCGTAGGGTCATGTAGCGGGCAAAAGCTGCCTGCACTAGCTCATCCTCAATCACAACATCATCTAAGATGGTGCCAAAAGTGGTATGACGGCAATGGTCAGACCAATAGGTATCAATCATCTTGATTTCGGTGATGGTTGGGTCACGGTCCTCACTGCGGAAATAGCTTTGGCAGAAGGTGATATCCCCCAAATCCATTGCAAGCCCTTTGTCTGCCATGAATGCTTTGAGCCCTGCTTCGTCAAGGATGTTAAAGCCAGTGAGGGTTTCGACCTCTGTTGGGATAGCATATTCCATCTTGAGGGTTTCTTTTTCTTCCATCGAGGCTTCACGCGCTTCGACTGGGTTGATCACATATTTTTTGATTTCATCAATCTGGGCTGCGTTCAAATCACCCTGCAACAGATAAACGCGGGCACTGCGCACAAGAGGGCGCTCGCCTTGGCTGATTAGCTGAATGCATTCAGAGGCTGAGTCTGCGCGCTGGTCGAACTGACCGGGCAGATATTCCACCGCAAATGCCATGGCAGCGCCACGTGGCAGAGTGAGATAGGTGTTGTCTACGGGGGGCTCGCTAAAGACGGTAGAAACGCAACCGTCGAATAATTCTTCGGTAATGCCCTCTACGTCATAACGGTTGAGCAAGCGCAGCCCCGTTAAGCTGTCAATCCCAAGCAGGGACACAAGCTCCGTTTGCAAGGCGCGTGCCTCTACATCAAAGCCCGATTTTTTCTCTACATAAATACGATAAACCATAGATTGCCTCTTTCTTAGTGTGCGGTTTTAATGTGTAGCTTTGGTACGGTTTGTGAAAATGAGCAGCGCTTAGACCGTGGCACCCTGTGCGTATGCGGCAAGTGCTTTTGCGCCGATATCACTGCGCAGGTGCATTTCGTCAAACTGGATTTCCTTGGTGGCAGTATACGCAGTTTGCACTGCCTCGGCAAGGGTTTGTGCCGTTGCCGTTACACCAAGCACGCGCCCGCCTGCATTGGTCAGCGTGCCATCTGCAAGGGCAGTGCCCGAATGATAGACCGTGACATCTGCCATGCCACTGCTGAGCTGCCCATCACGCAAGCCACTGATTGCCTTGCCTTTTTCATACGAAACAGGGTAACCACCCGATGCGATAATCACACAAGCAGCGGCGCCATCAGCAAATTTCACTTCAGTTTGGGCAAGGGTTCCATCGGTGGTCGCCTGCATGACAGTGAGCAGGTCGCTTTCCATCAAAGGCAGAACAACCTGTGTTTCCGGATCGCCAAAGCGGCAGTTATATTCAATAACCTTAGGGCCGTTAGGGGTTAGCATTAAGCCAAAGTAGAGACAGCCTTTAAAGGGGCAACCCTCTGCCTGCATTGCCTTGATGGTGGGCAAGAAGATAGTCTGCATGCAAACATCGGCAACTTCTGGGGTATAGAAAGGGTTGGGGGAAACGGTGCCCATGCCGCCAGTGTTTAAGCCCTTGTCGCCATCAAGCGCACGCTTATGATCCATAGACGATACCATTGTTTTGACCGTTTCGCCATCGCTAAAGGAGAGCACCGAAACCTCAGGGCCTGTCAAAAATTCTTCGACCACGACCTGCTTGCCAGCGGCGCCAAATTTTTGGTCAAGCATGATTTCTTTTAAACCTGCTGCGGCATCTTCTTTGCTTTCACAAATCAGCACCCCTTTGCCAAGGGCAAGCCCATCTGCCTTAATCACAACGGGGAATTTGCCCTCTGCTAGAATATAATCCATAGCAGCTTTTGGTTCATCAAAGACACCATAACCCGCGGTGGGGATGTTGTATTTTTTCATCAAATCTTTGCTAAAGACCTTGGATGCTTCGATCTGTGCTGCCGCCTTATTGGGACCAAAGGAGGGAATGCCAATTTCAGCAAGGGCATCGACCATGCCAAGGGCAAGGGGATCGTCCTGCGCGACAACGGCATAATCAAAGCCTTCCTCTGCTGCAAAGGCAACCATGCCCGCCACATCGGTGGAGGCGATATTTTTGCAAGTGGCATCATAGCTGATGCCGCCGTTGCCGGGGGCACAGAAAATTTCGGTGACCGCAGGGTTCTTTTTCAGCGCGCGGATAATCGCATGTTCGCGACCGCCGCCGCCAATGACAAGAAGTTTCATAAAACAAGCCCTTTCATTTTATAACGTAAAAAGCAGCAAAAATTAGTGGTGGAACAAGCGCAAGCCACAGAATGCCATGGTCATGCCGAATTTATCGCAGGTTTCAATCACCTGTGCATCGCGGATAGAGCCGCCGGGCTGCACAATAGCGCTCACACCACTGCGGTTTGCACGTTCGATATTATCCCCAAATGGGAAAAACGCATCCGAGCCAAGGCAAACACCAGTGACCTGCGCAAGATATGCCGCGCGTTCCTGCGCCGTGAGTGGGGCAGGCTGTGCGGTAAAGGTAAACTGCCAGACGTCATCGCCAATCACATCCTCAGGGTGGGTGCCAAGATAAACATCAATCGCATTATCACGGTTTGGTTTAGGCACATCGGCGCGGAAAGGTAGGTCAAGGACTTTATCCATGTGGCGCAGCTGCCAATAATCTGCCTTATCGCCCGCAAGACGGGTGCAGTGAATGCGGCTTTGCTGCCCCGCGCCCACACCAATCGTCTGCCCGCCCTGTGCGTAGCAAACACTGTTAGACTGGGTGTATTTCAGCACGATTAGGCTGAGCACCAAATCGCGTTTTTGGTCATCGGTTAGTTCTTTGTTCGCGGTGACAATTTTTTCTAGCATGGTATCTGCGCTGAGCACAAGCTCGTTGCGTCCTTGCTCAAAGGTAATGCCAAACACCTGCTTGCGCTCGATGGGTGCGGGTTTGTAGCTAGGGTCAATCTCAACCACGTTATAGCCGCCTTTTTTCTTGCTTGCAAGAATGGCAAGTGCTTCTGGCACATAGCCAGGGGCAATGATCCCATCGGAAACTTCGTGCTGAATGAGCTTTGCAGTGGGGACATCACAAACGTCAGATAAAGCAATCCAATCGCCAAAGCTAGACATGCGATCTGCCCCGCGGGCACGTGCATAGGCACAGGCAAGGGGGGAAAGCTCTTCCTCTGCTGCGATATGATACATTTTGCGTTCTACCGCGCTCAGTGGCAAGCCAAGGGCAGCACCTGCGGGCGAAACGTGCTTGAACGAGGTGGCAGCAGGCATGCCGAGCTGCGCTTTAAGCTCAGTCACAAGCTGAAAACTATTAAACGCATCCAAAAAATTGATATAACCCGGTTTGCCGTTTAATACGGTAATGGGCAAATCCGCGCCGTTTTCCATATAAATGCGGGAGGGCTTTTGATTAGGATTGCAACCATATTTGAGTTCTAATTCATTCATGCGCGGTTCTCCTTTTATTGTTGTGTTTCTAAGTGATTTGAAGAGCAGACAAAACGTGTGCGTTCCCTTTTGTCTGTTTTCGCCAGTGGCGCGGTAAACCTACGGGCGAGCACAGGTCGCCCCTACGAATTGATACGGGTTTTATTCCATTTCTTCGGGTAACAATGCAGGCTCTTCGACGCTTTCATATTCTTCTAAATCATCAAAAACGGCTTCGTATTTGTTATAGATTACTTCGCCTGTATTCCCGCTTTCAAGATCAATCACGCGGGCAAATAGGCTGACCTTGTTTTCTTCGTTCAGGCTACCCCAGATGCTGCTTGCAAAGGCACCGATGGTTTTAGGGCAATCAAAACGGATGGGCTCGCCCTCAAAACTAGGGATGGGCTCACCATTGGTTTTGTAGGTGCTGATGAAATGCCCCTCGCCCGATACTGGCTGTGCGTAATCAAAGAAGTAGCGCTGTACACTTTCGCCGTTACCGTCTGCCGATTTTAAGATGCTGAGCTGATAGCCACCGTCCTCATAGACAATGCCCGAAATGCGGGGGGTGTAGTTGGGGGCATCTGGCTCAAAGGTGCGGGTGCGCAGGGCATTTTCAAAGCTGATGCCTTTGCACATGCAATCATAAATGGTATCGGTCTGGTCGCCATTGGTCACGATATTGGTCTTGCCAAGAGTGAGCACTGGATTATAGATAATCAGGCTTGGGTCCTCTAGTTTATCAGGGTCTGCTGCTTTGGTTTCGATACCGCCGCGCTCTGACAAAGGCGAGAACACACGGTTACGGCTATTGGCACTGCGCCCCATGATGAAATATCCGATAAAGATTTGTTTGCCATCGGGTGCTTTGGCAATGGCAATGCCACGCCCAGGATATTCGTTATTTGAAAGGTAATCCGAAAGGTTGATTTTTTCCATTTACATTACTCCTATTTTTATGCGGGACGGAAAACCCGTCCCTTACACACTGGTGTGCAAGCAGCAATTTGATTAAATTTCGCCGCTGCATACCATCGCGATGGCCTTGGGCAGCAATTTCCATTCTGCCTCTACCATCACACGCTGTTGCAATACCTCGGCGGTATCGCCGGGCAAAATTGCAACCGCCTGTTGCAAAATAATGGGTCCACCGTCACATTCTTCATTGACGAAATGCACCGTTGCACCCGTTAGCTTGCACCCACGAGCAAGAGCTGCCTGATGGGGACGCAAACCATACATACCACTGCCACAAAAGCTAGGGATGAGCGCAGGGTGCACGTTGATAATTTTATTGGGGTAAGCCGCGATGATATCCGCGCCAAGCACCGACAAAAAGCCTGCAAGCACCACCACATCAATGGCATGTTCTTGCAATGTGGCAAGCAGTGCCGCATCAAAGGCAGCGGCATCGGCAAAGCCCTTGCGGCTGACCACCACGCTTTGCACCCCTGCCTTGGCAGCGCGTGCTAAGGCATAGACCTCTGGCTTTGAGGATACCACAAGGCAAACCTTACCATTTGGGTTTTCACCGCGCGCTTCGCTGTCTAAAATAGCCTGTAAATTGGTGCCACCGCCCGAAACGAGCACCGCAATCTTTAGCATAACTCTACACCTTCGCCGTCTACGAGTGCGCCAAGGGTGTATGCTTCTGGCTCGCCGTTTGCGTGCAAGATTTCTAGGGTCTTAGCTGCATCTTCTTTGGCGACAACAAGCATCATGCCCACACCCATGTTAAAGGTGTTGAACATATCGCGTTCTGGGATATTGCCTACGCTCTGGAGCAAACCGAAAATGGCAGGAGTTTTGACCGCTGCTTTTTCGATTTTTGCGCCGATGCCTTCTTTGAGGCAACGTGGAATATTTTCATAGAAGCCACCGCCCGTGATGTGCGAAACACCTTTGACGGTGATTTCTTCTAGCACAGCAAGCACTGGTTTGACGTAAATTTTGGTGGGGGCAAGCAGTGCTTCGCCGATGGTTTTGCCACCGAGTTCTGCGGGGGTGCTAAAGAGAATGTCGGGGTTGCCCTCCATATCAAACACCTTGCGCACCAGTGAGAAACCATTGGAATGCACACCAGAGGAAGGCAGTGCGATAATCACATCGCTCGCCATCATGGTTTCGTTTGAGAGGATTTTGCTCTTATCCACTGCGCCAACGGTAAAGCCCGCAAGGTCATATTCATCCTCTGGGTAGAAGCCTGGCATTTCTGCGGTTTCGCCGCCGACAAGGGATGCACCCGCTTGCACACAGCCTTCTGCCACACCTTTTACGATTTCAGCAATTTTTTCAGGAAAGTTTTTACCACAGGCAATGTAATCCAAAAAGACAAGGGGCTTTGCGCCAGCACAGATAACATCATTCACGCACATAGCAACACAGTCGATGCCAATGGTATCGTGCTTGTTCATGATGTTTGCCACCCGCAGTTTAGTACCAACACCATCGGTGCCAGAAATCAGCACAGGGTGGGGCATGTTGGTGCAATCAAGCTCAAACAAGCCGCCAAAACCGCCAAGCCCGCCAATGCAGTGCTTGTTCATGGTGCGGCTAACGTATTGTTTCATCAATTCTACCGAACGGTAGCCCGCAGTGATATCTACGCCTGCTTCTTTATAGCTTTCCGAAAAACTTTTTTCCATGATTTACTCCTTATTCCTTCTGGCACAGCATGTGTGCAACATTTTTGTTATGTTCTAGCTTTTAGATGCTTTTGTGCTTCTTTTCGCCTTGGCTGATGGGGCGAGCAAAGGGGTCTACTGGCGCAGGTGCAGGGGGTGCAACCGGGTATTCGCCAGTAAAACAACCCGTACAGAAGCTGCATTTTGCCGCAGGTGCAAGACGGGTTACGTGCTCTACCGAGAGATAACCCAAGGTATCTGCACCAATCACCTCATTGATTTGGTCATTATTGCGCCCCGTTGCCACCAGTAGCTTTGCGTCGGGGATATCGGTGCCAAAATAGCAAGGATGACGGAAAGGGGGTGCCGAAATGCGGAAATGCACCTCAGTCGCGCCCGCTTCACGCAATAATTTGATGATACGCGCAGAGGTTGTCCCTCGAACAATCGAGTCATCCACCAAGACAACGCGCTTGCCCTTGACAGTGCTCAGCACTGCGTTTAGTTTAATGCGCACACTGTTTTCGCGCTGTTTCTGGCTGCCCTGAATAAAGGTGCGCCCAATGTATTTGTTTTTGATAAAACCAATGCCATAGGGAATGCCACTTTCCTGCGAATAGCCAATGGCTGCATCTAACCCTGAATCGGGCACACCAACCACAACATCAGCTTCTACTGGGTGTTCTTGTGCAAGGAAGCGCCCTGCCTGTTTGCGGGCATCGTGCACCGAAGCACCTTCCATAAAGCTATCGGGGCGGGCAAAGTAGATATATTCAAAGACGCACATGCTGCTTTTGACATTGTTGCAATGCTCTTTTAGGCTGCGCAGACCATTTTTGTCTGCAATGACAATCTCACCGGCTTCGACATCACGCAAGAAGGTGGCGCCAACGGCATCGAGCGCACAGCTTTCACTGGCAAAGGTATAACCGCCGCCAGGCAGGGTGCCAATGCAAAGGGGGCGGAAGCCATGCGGGTCACGCGCGGCAATCAGCTTGGCGGGTGACATAATAACAAGGCTGTATGCGCCTTGGAGCATGTCCATCATGTTGCTAATCGCCACCTCAATGCTAGGCGAACGCAAGCGATAGCGCGTAATCAAATAGCAGATTACCTCAGTATCAGACGAACCGTGGAAAATCGCACCCTGCATTTCAAGCTCTTCACGCAGGGCGGCGGCATTGGTTAAGTTCCCATTATGGCACAGAGCGATGGTGCCCTTGCAGTGACGCACCACCATGGGCTGCGCATTGGCAACCACGCGGCTGCCACTAGTGGCATAGCGCACATGCCCAGTCGCCATTTTACCGCCCGAGGGCAGCCCCGCCATAACGTCGGGGGTAAATACTTCGTTGACAAGCCCAAGGTCGCGGTGCCCATCGATGACACCATCGACATTGATCGCCATACCGCAGCTTTCCTGCCCACGGTGCTGCAATGCATATAATGCAGAGTAGACCGCCGCAGCGACATCATCATTGCCTGCTTTGTCGTAAATGCCAAACACGCCGCATTCTTCATGCATGCCGTGTGGAATAAGATCACAAGAATATCCTGCCATGAGTTTTCCTTCCTGTTGGTGGGTAAAATGGAATTGCTAACCGCTTAGCCAAGAATACGTTTCATTACTTCCTGGTAGGCATCTTCTTCGCCACCAAGGTCACGGCGGAAGAGGTCTTTGTCTAGGTGTTCGCCGGTGGTTGCATCCCAGTAACGGCAGGTATCAGGGCTGATTTCATCGGCAAGGATGATAGTGCCATCCGCAAGGCGACCAAATTCTAGTTTGAAGTCAATCAGGCGAATGTTGGCAGCCATCATGATTTCTTTGAGGATTTCGTTGACTTTAAATGCCATTGCTTCGATTTGCTCAATTTCTTCTTTGGTGGCAAGCTCTAGTGCAAGCGCATGGTAGGTGTTCATCAGAGGGTCATGCAAATCATCGTTTTTGTAGCTGAACTCAACGGTAGGTGCGTTTAGGATGGTGCCTTCTTTTACGCCAAAACGTTTCGAGAAGCTACCTGCTGCCACGTTACGAATGATTACTTCGAGTGGGACAATGCTTACTTTTTTCACAAAAGCATCACGGTCATTCACTTCTTCTACAAAGTGGGTGGGGATGCCTTCTTTTTCTAGTTTCTGCATAAGTGCATTCGAGAGCTTGTTGTTAACAATGCCTTTGTCACGGATGGTGCCTTTTTTTGCGCCATCGCCTGCGGTTGCATCGTCTTTATAATGTACCATTACCACTTCAGGGTCATTGGTGAGGAATACTTGTTTTGCTTTGCCTTCGTAGAGTTGTTCTTTGCATACATAAGCCATGGTGAATTCTCCTTTTTAGTTAAAAATGATTGTTTCTGATTTCTTTTCTTTTTGTTGTTCGACTGCCGGATATATCTGCCTTTTTCTAAGGCGCTGCTTTTACTTTTTGCCACCAAAGAGTAACAAAAAGTGCGAACGGGACGCAGGCGTTCGATCCTTGCGCTTAAGGGCTATGGCCCTTAAGAATCCCTATCATTGCTGCCCTTTTCTTGCTGTTCTTTGCAGTGTTGTTTGTGCGCTCGCTTTTTTGAATTACATTGCGGCTACATCTGCTTGTAATGCTGCTTCTTTTTTTGCGATTTCTGCACCCATGTCAACACGTGCCTGTGCTAGCTTTGCAGCAAGGTCTGCGTCAGTGATGGCTAGCATTTGTGCAGCAAGCCATGCTGCATTTTTAGCGCCGTTTAGGGCAACCGTTGCCACAGGAATGCCCGCAGGCATCTGCACAGTAGAAAGCAATGCATCAAGACCATCTGCCGCGCCACCCTTCATGGGAATGCCGATGATGGGCAGAGTGGTGTTAGCGGCAAATGCACCCGCAAGATGGGCTGCCATGCCTGCGGCACAGATAATCACACCAAAACCATTCTCACGTGCGCTGCTTGCAAAGGCAGCAGCTGCCTCTGGGGTGCGGTGTGCCGAAAGAATGTGTGCTTCAAATGGGATATCGAGTGCCTTTAGCTGTGCACAGCCGCCCTTGACGACTGGCCAATCGCTATCCGAACCCATAATGACTGCAACTTTTAAACTCATAGAAAAATCCTCCCTTAAAAAACCAAAACGGCTGTTGCTATGCGTGTTTTCCCTATTGGACACACGCATGGCAACAGCCGTATGACTGACATGATGTATGGCTTTTTTCACACGAGGTTGCACGAAACCCTTTGTTGCCTGTAAATGAGGCAAAAGGTGTTCTGTTCCATGCAAGATGCATCATTGCATACCTCCAAAGTGTGAGCCTGTTACACCACCATTCTACGGCAAAACAATCATTTTGAAAAGGGCAAAACGGTAATTTCAGCCATCTGTTTCTCGCACCTTATAAACTTTTCGCACTTTTTAGCACTTCTTACAATTTTAAAACGCAAAAGTCAGACTTTTACACAAATCTTTCCCCTTTTCCTTTTCTGTGCCTCCTTCAAAAACAATTTTTTTACTTGAATTTCACAATTCTAACACTTGACTTCAGTGTACTGAAGTGTTATAGTACATACATTGGCGAATTACTTTAGAGCACTGAAGTCAAAACGTGATCCGCGCTTTGGACTATCTTGCAACCATGACAACACCAACCCACACTATCGTACCGCCACACCAAAACATACGATAAAGAAATAGAAATAGGAGTATCACAACCCATGATTATTATTTTAAAGCCAAGCGCGAAGCCTTCGCAAATTGCGGAATTTTGCACCGAACTACGGGCAATGGGGCTAGAAATCAACGACTCTACCGGTAGCAACACCCATCTGCTTGGGCTGATTGGTGACACCAAAGCGATTGCCGAAAGTTGGGTGCTTGCAAACCCTGTGGTCGAAACCTGCCGCCGCGTATCAGAGCCATACAAAAAAGCAAACCGTAAATTCCACCCAGAGGACAGCGTGATTGATGTTGGCGGGGTGAAAATCGGTGGAGGGAACTTTGCCGTCATGGCAGGACCTTGCAGCATTGAGAGCGAAGCACAGATGGCATCTGTTTCTGCGGATATCAAAATTGCGGGAGCAACCATTCTGCGTGGCGGTGCGTTTAAGCCCCGCACCTCGCCCTATGCGTTCCAAGGCATGCGCAACGAAGGGCTGAACCTGTTGCAGCAGAGCGGCAAAAATGCGGGCATGCCGATTGTCACCGAGATTATGAACACCGAACACCTGACCCTGTTTGAGGATGTTGATTGCATTCAGGTGGGCGCGCGCAATATGCAAAACTTTGAGCTGCTAAAGGCAGTGGGGCGGCAGAACAAGCCCGTGCTGCTCAAACGCGGGCTTGCCAACACCCTTGAGGAATTTGTCATGAGTGCGGAATACATCATGGCAGAGGGCAACGAAAATGTAATTTTGTGTGAGCGCGGCATCCGTACCTTTGAAACAAGCATGCGCAACACCCTTGACCTTGCCGCCATCTGCATGCTGCATAAAATGACCCACCTGCCCATCATTGTAGACCCAAGCCATGCCGCCGGGCATGCATGGATGGTGCCTGACCTTGCGAAAGCCGCCGTTGCCGCAGGTGCAGACGGGCTGATGATTGAGGTACACCCAGACCCCGCCAAGGCACTGTGTGATGGCGCACAGAGCCTGACCCCCGCCCAGTTCAGCGAACTGATGGCGTTCATCAAAGAAGAAGTGAAATTCTTTGGCAAGCATTTTTAAATAGCACGTTCCCCCCCGCACACGGTTGTTTCGGCCACGTGCAGGGGGATTTTTTTGCGCTTTGACTGCCTGTGCAAAAGATGCGTTATTGACAACCTTTTCTGTTTGCGCCGTTCGTGCCACACCAAAGAGCAATTTTTTCCCTGCGCCCAAGCGTTGCATTTTTATCGGCACAGGCTTGCATTTTTTATAAAATAAGGTATCATACTAATATTAGGAAAAGGCTCGTCCGCTGCCCACGGTACCGCTACTTGCCTTTTTTCATACCAAAGCGGGATAATCACCCCCGCCCTTGCAGGTGATTTTACATCAAAAAAACGCACACAATAACTTACATAGGAGAAACACAGCCCATGAAAGCACATATTGCAAAAAACCAAAAAGCCGGCACCCCACTGGTGCTTGGTTGGAACCTGAGCGGCAGCGCCCGCGGTATCATTGATGGGATTGCCCCCGCCTTTGGGCTGAAATTTGAAATGGTTGCGCCCGATATGGCGGGCAAGACCGTGGCGCAGCTGATGGGTGAGCAAAGCAGTGGTGGCAAAGCGCTGCGCTTAGAATACAGCGCCTACCCACCCACCATCGTGATGGCGAACTTTAAAGACAAAGACCTTGATGCCTTTTTAGACCTGCTAAAAACCGCAAATGCACAAATCCCAGTAAAGGCAGTGGTGACACCAAACAATCGCAGCTGGATATTTGCCGATTTGCTTGCCCATTTGCTAGAAGAAAAGCAAGCATTTGAAGCACAGAGTGCCGCAGAAGAAGCAAAGGAATAATGACCAATTGCCCGCGCAACCACCCACACTCCACCCCATTTTGCACCGCAAACCGACCACGAACAAAACCGCACTACCGTGTGAAGGATGAACACCAACATGAAACAAACCAATCTTTTTTCCCGCCTGCTTGCCGCCACCCTTGCACTTTGCCTGTGTGGCAGCATGCTGAGCGCCTGTACCGCGCAGTCGGATACCACCGACCCTAGCAGCACAAGCAGCACAACAAGCAGTGACACGGACAGCACGACAAACGAAGCAGAACTAACCCGCTATTCCACTGTGTTTTACAGCTATTTTGATACGGTAACTACCATCATTGCCTATTGCGAAAGCCAAGAAGAATTTGATGCACAGATGGCAGAGATTGAAGCAGAGCTTGCCTATTACAATCAGCTATATGATATTTACAACACCTACGAGGGGGTGAATAACCTTGCAACGCTGAACGAAAGCGCAGCCATTGCCCCCGTAGAGGTGGACGCGGAAATCATCAATTTACTGCTAGAAGCAAAGGAGATGTATGCGCTAACCGACGGCAATGTCAATGTTGCGATGGGCAGTGTGTTTAGCCTGTGGCATGATGAGCGCGAGATTGCGACCGCCGACCCCGATGCCGCAAAGCTGCCCGATGCGGACGCCTTGCGCGATGCCGCAGCGCACACCGACCTTGATGATGTCATCATTGACACCGAGGCAAGCACCGTGTTTTTTGCAGACCCAGAATTACAGCTTGACGTAGGCAGCTGTGGCAAGGGCTATGCCTGTGAGATGGTGGCACAACATGCCCAGGCGCGTGGCATGACCAGTATGCTGATGAGCGTGGGCGGCAACCTGCGCGGCATTGGCACAAAACCAGATGGCAGCGCATGGGTGGGCGGTGTAGAGGACCCATGGGCGATGGCTGAGGGGGTAACATCCTCACTGGTATCCATTCAACTAACTGATATATCCCTCGTGGTCAGTGGCGATTACCAACGCTATTATTATGTAGGGGATGAAAAATATCACCACCTGATTGACCCCGACACCCTATACCCTGCCCTTTATTTTAATAGTGTCAGCGTGCTGACCGCCGATGCGGGGCTTGCGGATTGCCTGTCAACCGCACTGTTTTGCATGAGCCTAGAGGAAGGGCAAACGCTGATTGAACAATTGCAAGATACCGAGGCCATGTGGTGCCTACCCGATGGCGAAACGGTGGTGTATTCAAGCGGATTTTTGGACTACCAGAATTAATTTTTCAAATCAGCAAAGCGCCTACTGCATAAAACAATCACACGATAAAACAAAGACAACCGCCTAAGCATTTTTTGCCTAAGCGGTTGTCTTTTTGCTTTGATATAAATTCCGGTAAGAATAGCCCCCACCACACCAACACTTTTCACGCGTTACATGGCAGTTAACCTGTGCCTTACCCTTGCTCCCCTTTTTCGGTAGAGAGCAAAATACGATCGTTATCAAGGGATGCACCTGCGTTCAGGCGGAATTTTTCGAGCAAATCCTCCACCGTAAGGGCGGCACGCTCAGCCCCTTTGGTGTCAAAGACAATATGCCCGCCATCCATCATGAGGGTACGATTGCCAAGCTCAAGCGCTTGGTGCATGTTATGAGTGACCATCAGACAGGTTAGGTTTTGCTCTGCAATGATTTTCTTGGTCAGATAGAGCACCTTTTCCGCTGTGGCAGGGTCAAGCGCGGCAGTGTGTTCATCCAGCAGCAATAGCTTGGGTGGCACCATCGTTGCCATCAGCAGGGTTAGTGCTTGGCGCTGCCCGCCCGATAACATCCCGACTGGCTGATTCATTCTGTCCTCTAGCCCCATATCAAGCTGCGAAAGCTGTGCGCGGAAAAAGGCACGTTCTGCCTTGGTGACATGGGCAAAGGCAGGGAATTTGCTTTTGCTTGCACGTAGATAGGCAAGGGCGAGGTTTTCCTCAATGCTCATGTGGGGGGCTGTACCCTTGAGCGGGTCTTGGAACAGATAGCCGATATCCGCCGCACGGCGATAGCCCTGCATAAAGGTGATATCCTCACCCCCAAGTAGCACCGCACCGCTATCCAAAAAGAAGTTGCCCGAAATGGCATTGAACAGAGTAGATTTACCCGCGCCGTTGCTGCCCACAATGGTGGCGAACTCCCCTTGCTCTAGGGTAAGATTGACGCTTTGCAAGGCTTTTTTCTCATTCACGGTACCGGGGTAAAAGGTCATGCTGACATTTTGAAGCTCTAACATTTTATGCCACCCCCTGTTTCTTATGCGCCACCTTGGCGGCATGTCGCTTTTTGGCAAAGTTGATTTTTTCTTTGACCGCGGGGCTTGCAATCGCAATGGCAACAATCAGCGCACTAATGAGCTTGAGCGCACTGGCTGGCACATTAAAGCGCAGCGAAATGGCAATGATAAAGCGATACAAACAGCTGCCCACCACAGCGGCGATGACGCGCACCCCCATGCTTTTTTTGCCAATCAGCGTTTCGCCGATAATCAAAGAGGCAAGGGCGATGGTGACCATGCCAGTGCCACTCTGGATGTCTGCACTCTTTTGATACTGCCCAAGCAAACCGCCCGACAGCCCAGTCAGCGCACCCGAAATGCAAAGACCAATGGTGATGGTGGCAGCAGGGTTGATGGAAGAGGCACGCACCATGGCAGCATTATCGCCTGTGGCGCGGATAGAAAGCCCCAAGTTTGTTTTGAAAAAGAACACAAGCACCGCGCCAATGACAATGGCAAAGGCAAGCACAATCAAGAAGGTGTACCAGCTACCAAGTGTGCCGAAATTTGCCTTAAAGAGGGTGAAGATGGTATCACTCTTGACAAGGCTAAGGCTAGAAGAAAAGCCCATGGCGGCAAGGTTGATGGTATAAAGCCCTGTATTCACAATGATGCCCGCCATGATGCTCTCCACCCCCAGTTGCGTTTGCAAAAAGGCGGTGATAAAACCAGAACAAACCCCTGCTGCCATCGCAGCGAGCAAGGCAAGAAATGGGTTGCCACAGGTAATGGCAACTTGGCAGCCCACCGCGCAGCCGAGGGTAAAACAGCCATCGGTGGATAAATCTGCGATATTCAGCATGGAATAACTGATAAACAATGCAAGGGCAACTAAGCCATAAATACAGCCAAGCTCAAGCGCTGTTTGCACCACGCCAAGGGAAAAAATACTGGCAAACATAGGGTCTCCTTCTTTGTCACAAACGCGGCAAAACGCGGCACAAGAGCAGCGCGATGTCACACTGTCTTGGGCTGCGTTTTTTATGCCGTAAAACGGAACAGATTATTCAAATTCGATATCGGTTACAGTTTCTAGGAATTCGGTACAGTATGGATCAAACGCGGTTTTGATTTCTTCTAAATCATAGCCAAGTGCATCGCAGGTTTCGGTGTTGACTGTCGCAAGGCCGTTGTCAAAGGTCATGTAAGGGATATCCGCAGGAGCAACACCATCGACAAGCACCTGTGCAAGGATATCGCCAACTGCCACACCAAGCTGCGCATAATCTACACCATAGCCACAGAACGCACCGTTGAGTGCGAAGGAATCAGCGCCGCCAAAGTGTGGTACACCCGCATCAATAAAGGTTTCATAGATGGAAAGCTCTGCCGTCATGACGGTGTTATCACTAGGGGTGAAGATGGCATCTACCCCTGCGGCAACGAGGGTTTCTGCGGCAAGCATTACTTCACCAGTAGTGGTGCCGTTTTTCTCAACATAGCTTAAACCATTTGCATCGCAATATGCTTTTGCGTCTGCAATGGCTTGCAAGGAAGAATCTTGGCTGAGGTCATACAGCAAGCCAATGGTGGTGGCAGCGGGTACGGTTGCCAAAATAAGATTCATGATCGCATCGGTATTCAGCGCATCGGATGCACCTGTAATCATGGGATTGCCCGTTAAGCCAGAGGTTTCAGGGTCAGACACTGCGGCATAGATGACAGGCACATCGGTATCTTCGATGACGGTTTGCATGACCGCAGCAACAGGGCTTGCGATGGCTACGATGGCATCGACATCATCCGCAAGCAAATCAGCGCCGATTTGGTTGAGGGTGGTGGCATCTGCATTTGCATTTGCTGCAAAATCAGCATAATTGAAGGTACATGCCCCACCACTAGCTGCGGCAAGCGCATCAAGCTGCCCCTCAATCGAGGAAACAATCTGATTGAGCGAAGCATGGTCAACCCAGTTGACAATACCCACTTTGTATTCCACTGCGTCGGCAGCGGCATCACTAGTGGTATCCGTGGTGGTATCAGCCGTGGTGGTGTCGGTAGTGGTGGTGGTGGTTTCTTCACTGCAAGCGGTGAGTGCAAGTGCCGCGCCTGTTGCGGCGGTGAGTGCAAGGAAGTTACGACGTGTGATTTTTTTCATGATACATTTCCCTTTCATCTGTGCGTTTGGCTGTTTGCCCACGCACTTTACAAGTGGCAGATAATTCAAAACCCGCCCCGACAAATTGCGGAACGGGTTGCCAGATGAACAATCTGCCAAAATAAAAAACCCCGCCCCTGTGTGTTCAAACACAAGGACAGGATTGAAAAACAATAATGTTCTAAACCTGCGGTGCCACCTTGTTTGCCTTGCCTTACGCAAAGCCGCTCGATGAGCGCAAACACGCCCCTGCCCCATAACGGTGGCAACCGTCATAAGATACTAAAGAACTGCTGTGTTACAAGCATTTACAAAGCCATGCCATGTAAGATTGAAACCAAGCGAACGTTCTCGTTCCCCCTGCCCTCGGTGGTCCATTTGCCTACCCCGCTTATCGCCCTTTTTCATCATCCGGGCTCTCTAAAGATGCGCTGTGTAGTGTTATCTCCACCTCATCGGTTTAAAGACATTATACACTTCACCAAACTAAAGTCAAGACTTTTGCGCTATTTTTTACACAAAATAATAATTTTGTAACTTTTTGTAGCTCTTTGGTGGGCAAAACGAGCGGGTTACGATGCATTTTCGATTGGTTTTATTCCATATTCGCAAGCGCATATTCAATACACTGATTGACTAGCTTATTAAAGGAAACATCATTTTCTTCACTTAAATGGTTCAGCGTTTCAAAAACCTCTGGTTTCATCCGAATCGTGCGATTAACCGAAGAAATCTTATCTTCCTCTTTTTGAATTTGAAATGGCTTCATTTGCAATCCCCTTATCATTATATATTTGTAATTATGTGCAAATTATATGTTGACAGGGTAATTTTTGTAATGTACAATTATGTAATCAAGTAAAGATTACATTTTACCGATTTTCTTGTTTCTTAATATGATTTTTTAACACCAAGTTAATATATTGCGAGAAATTCCGGTCATCTTTTTCTGCTAAAATCTTAATCTGTTTTATCACATCCTCATCTAGTGAAACACTGACCTTTAATTTATATGGTTGTTCGTTTTGCATAAAGCGCTCCTTTTTGCTACCAATTCTTAAGATATGCTACTTTAATATTGTAAACAAAAAGAAAATATGATACACTAAAGTATCATAAAGTAGCAACAAGTAATAAAACAAACAAAGGATGACTGACTATGATTTGTGAAAACCTACTTTGCATTTATCAACACGATGACACTTGCCTTTTACCAAACGAGGTTCGCCTTGATTGGCGCGGTGTTTGTTGTTATTATTGCCCCATCGACTTAGATCACAATCTTTTGCAAGCAGCAAAACGCCAGTTATTACCTGCATACGAATCCATAGAATTCATACAAGAATACGATAGAAAATATCACAAGTGAGCAACACCCCTATCTGCAAAACAGTTCCATGCAAAAACGCATACTATGATATCATCTGTTTTAACAACCTTGCCGTTGATAGAACACACGCTTAGCACCCACATAAAAACACCGCCTCACAGAAGCGGTGTTTTACTTTTTATCAAAATATGCTTATCCTACCCGCAGTTACAGGCTTTCCAGATATGCCGCCGGGCCGCTTTGGTATAAATCGCCGCCGTGGGAATCCAAAATCACGGTGAGTGGCATGTTTTCAATTTCTAGGCGACGCACTGCCTCACAGCCCAAATCTTCCCACGCAATGACTGCTAGGCTTTTGACGCTTTTCGCCATCAGGGCACCTGCGCCACCAAGGGCGGCAAGGTAAACTGCGCCATGCTCTGTGACAGCCGCCTTGACAGCGGCATTGCGCTTGCCCTTGCCAATCATAATTTTGTTGCCAAGTGCGAGCAACGCAGGAGAGTAAGCATCCATTCGCCCACTGGTGGTGGGACCTGCGCTGCCAATGATTTCTCCCTCACGCTCTGGGGTGGGGCCCACGTAATAGATGGCGCTGCCCTGCAAATCAAAGGGAAGCGCCTCACCCTTGGCAAGACATTCTGCCATTCGCCCATGCGCTTGGTCGCGCGCGGTGAAAATGACCCCCGAAAGCAAAACGGTATCCCCCGCTTTGAGCGAGGCTAAATCTGCACTGGTGCAGGGTACGGTGATGTGATGTTGCATGATAGCGAACTCCTTATAATGTTGCAGTGGCGCGGCGGGTGACGTGGCAAGAAACATTCACCGCAGCAGGCATGCCTGCCACGTGAGTGGGCATCTGCTCAATGGCAATGCCTAAACAGGTGGTTTTGCCGCCAAACCCTTGGGGACCAATGCCAAGTTCATTCACTGCTTGTAGCAACTCTGCCTCTAAACTGGCATAAAATGGGTCAGGGTTCGGGATGTCTAGGGGGCGGAGCAATGCTTTTTTGGCAAGATAAGCGACCTTATCAAAGCTACCACCAACCCCGACACCC
This sequence comes from Faecalibacterium sp., assembly GCA_044426225.1. Taxonomy (GTDB): domain Bacteria; phylum Bacillota; class Clostridia; order Oscillospirales; family Ruminococcaceae; genus Faecalibacterium. Next base: position 22,477 of record JAWXUQ010000024.1, read on the forward strand.
AAAATGATGGGTGGGCAAGGGTTTGACCCCGCAAGGCTGACGGTTTCTAGTACAAATTCCTTGAAGCCTGCAACTCCATCGGCGAGCTTGAGCATCATCACGCGGCTCATATTCTCGCTGCCAAAGCCCTTGGGTGCAACGGTGATTTCGCAGACATCGCCCGGCACCAGATGTACACTAATGGCGGCGGGGGTGTTATCTCCAGTGTTGCCACGGCGCAAAGGGTCAGCCACAATACTTTTGCGCAGATAGCCCTCGCCATAGCCGCGGCGCACCCCTTCATGAATGGCTTCTTCAAAATCGCCCTCAATCTGCACGCCTGTGCCAAGGGTGACAAAGACGCAAGCCATACCGGTATCTTGGCAGATGGGCAAATTTTGTTCGGTGGCATCGGTTAGATTTTGTTGTAGCAACCCCAAGGTAGTTTTGGCAAGTGCCCATGGCTCAGCCGCCTCAGCGGCATCTAGTGCGGCGCGCACATCAGCAGGCAATTTAGTATTTGCCTCAATACAAAGGGTGGCAATGGTATTGGTGATTTGTTCGGCGGTGATTTTTTTCATAAGGTTTTTCCTTTTTATAAAAAATGATAGATTGTGCGAACCTTACGGGCGGCCACAGGTCACCCCTACAACATGTACGGGAAAAACCGTGTTTGCATGAACCTAGACCCAGTACAGGCAGACCCGCATTACAAGCGCGCAACTCCAGTTTCTTTCGCTGCCTGAGCAACAGCAGTTGCAACCGCCTGAGCGACACGCGCGTCAAATGCGCCCGGGATAACATATTCCTCACCGCGTTCTTCATCGGTGATTAAATCCGCGATGGCATAAGCGGCGGCAATCTTCATTTCGGGGTTGATATCCCGTGCGCGGACGCGCAGCGCCCCCTTGAACAGCCCTGGGAAGCAGAGCACGTTATTGACCTGATTTGGGAAATCACTGCGCCCTGTTGCCATGACGCGCACCCCATTTGCCTTTGCTTCGTCTGGCATGATTTCGGGGGTAGGGTTCGCCATGGCGAATACAATCGCATCCTTTGCCATGCTCTGGCAGAGTGCGCCCGTCAAACAGCCGGGTTTCGATACACCGATGAATACATCTGCGCCAACCAATGCCTCAGGCAAACCACCCTTAATCTGACGAGGGTTGGTGTGCTTACCCAGCCAGTTTTTATGAGCTTCTTCGCTATTACAGCCATCGTATAGGGTGCCGAACTGATCCACCGCTACGATATCGGTTGCACCCGCGGTCATCAACATTTTGATGATAGCAGTGCCCGCTGCCCCAGGACCATTGAGCACGATATGGACGTCTTTCATCTCTTTGCCAACCACACGCAGTGCATTGATAAGGGCGGCGGTGACGACAATTGCGGTGCCGTGTTGGTCATCGTGGAAAACAGGGATATCTAATTCGCGCTCTAGGGTTTCTTCTATCTCAAAGCATTCAGGGCTTTTGATATCCTCTAAATTAATCCCGCCAAAGGTGGGGGCAACCGCCTTGCAGAAGGCAATCACTTCTTCGGGGGTCTTGGCATCGATGCAAAGAGGGAAGGCATCTACCCCACCAAACTCTTTGAACAAAATCGCTTTGCCTTCCATAACAGGCAAGCCCGCCGCCGCGCCGATATCGCCAAGCCCAAGCACCGCAGTGCCATTTGAGATAACTGCCACCATCTCGCCTTTGCAGGTATAGGTGTAGACCTCGTCTGGGTTTTCTTTGATTTTGCGGCAGGGCTCTGCCACACCAGGTGTGTAGGCGGTGGATAAATCATCCCTTGTTTTTACGCTTACTTTACTGGCGATGCCAACTTTGCCTTTGTGCGCTTTGTGCATTTCGAGTGCTGCTTTGTTAAAATCCATCGTTCAAACTCCTTTTACCTGCTGCGCGGTGAACTGCGCAGTATCACATTTTTTTCGCCATAATTGCCGCGTGTACCCTCTGCAAAAAAGACCTTCGTACCCACTGTATTGATTAGATAACTTTATTATAGCGGATTTTGCGCAAATTTTCCAGAAAAAGAAGTTTCCATTTTGTATTTTACAAGTGTGTTTATACAAATCGGAAAGAAAAATCATCTTTTTTTATTACTTTCACAAAATATCTATTTTTTTTCACAATTCCGATGTATACTATTAGCTATTGTATATGCACGGATTAAATAGGAGGGAACTCTTTTGAGATTGAACACAACAAAAATCGCAAGCCTTTTGCTTGCATTTACCATGGCGGCTTCTCTTGCAGCATGCAGCAGTGAGGCAGCGTCCTCTAGCGAGGACAGCAGCACCAGCGAAGAAACGGCAAGCAGCGAAACCACCACTACCACCACCGAGGACGGTATCGCTTCCTTTGGCCCTGCAACTGATTTCGATTATCTAAACTTCACCTATGACCAAGGCTTGACCACCGATGGTTTATGGGACGGCATTACCGCCCTTGATTATGTCACCTTGCCAGAAGATTTTGCAAATGTGACTGTACCCACCGAAGAGGTAACCCCCACAGAGGAATCTATTCAAGCACAGCTAGATTTGATCACCGAAAGCTATGCGACCACTGAATCCGTTACGGATCGGGCAGCGGAAAGCGGCGACACAGTAAACGTTGATTATGCGGGCAGCATTGGCGGGGTACTGTTCACTGGCGGCACTGCAACAGGCTATGACCTGACCCTTGGTAGTGCGACCTTTATCGATGGCTTTGAAGAAGCGATTATAGGGCATGAAGTAGGCGAAACCTTTGATATCACCGTTACCTTCCCTGAAGGGTACAGCGACTCAACCGACGCAGACGGCAATACCATCGTGCTTTCAGGTGCCGAGGCAACCTTTGCCATCACCCTAAACAGCATTTCTGCCACTGTCACCCCAGAACTGACCGATGATTGGGTATATGAAAATCTATATGCCCTTGCAGGTTTTACCACCACAGATGATTTGGTTGAAGCCATTACCGAAGAGCTGTTCTTACAGAACATTGATGTTTATGTCTGGAACTACATCAGCGAAAACGCAGTGATTACTGAAGTGCCTGCGGTTATCATCAACTATCAGGTTTGCCAGTTCCTGAGCTATTATGATTATCAAGCATACTATTATGGCGTTGACCTTGATACCTTTGTGACCACCTTAATCGGACTGGATGATGTCGATGCCTTCCTTGCCATGCAGGAAGATACCATTTTAATGTATGCAGAACTCTCCTTAATGCAGCAGGCAGTTGCCGAAAGCCTTGGGCTAGAGGTAACGGATGAGCTGATGGAAGGGTATGCAGAATACCTTGATTCCAACCCAGAAGCATACGTTGCACTAAATGCACTTGCGAATTTAGTAGACGAAGTGCTCGTAGACGGCGCGGTTATGTCTTAACCCCGCATCATTTATTCTTATAAACACGGTAGCTTTTGGGCTGCCGTGTTTTTGCGTAAAAACGCGGGAATAGCGTGCAGGGAAACCGACAATTCGTAAAATCTTTGTGAATACCCCGCTTTTCTGGGCAAATTTCTTGCACGAATGCCCGGAATATGATATAGTTATGCCATTATATGCTTTTGTGATGTTGCAGCCGTTGCAGCAAATCATAGGGCAACGTATTTTAAAACAGAAAGTAGAGTTGATATTTTTCTCATGGACGATGGCCCCATTACCCTAATCGTTGCGCTGATATGCCTTGTTGCTTTATCAGCATTCTTCTCCTCGTCGGAGACCGCTTATTCCTCGCTCAATATCATTCGCCTAAAGAGCCGCAGTGAAGATGGCGATGCCCGCGCAAAGCGGGTGTTACATCTTGCAGAGCAATATGATTCCTTGCTGTCTACCATACTCATTGGTAACAACATCGTAAATATCGCGGCGGCAACCATTGCAACCATATTGTTTACAAGCTATGTGAGTGAGCAGTACGGCGCGACCCTTTCGACCGCAGTGCTGACCATTGTGATTTTGATTTTTGGCGAAATCACCCCCAAGAGCATGGCGAAAGAAATGCCCGAAACCTTTGCGATTGCCTCCGCCCCTGTGTTGCAGATTTTGATGGTGGTGTTTTCCCCCGCCAATAAGCTGTTCCAGCATTGGAAACGCTTTTTACAAGCGCGCTTTCAATCGAATGAGGTAGATGGCATTACCGAAGGTGAATTGATGACCATGGTAAGCGAAGCAGAAAGCGATGGCGGTATTACTGACCGCGAGAGCGAGCTTATTCGCAGTGCGATTGAATTTGACGATGTAGAAGTAGAAGATGTGCTAACCCCGCGCGTGGATGTAATTGCCCTTGAAGATGACGTCACCATGACACAGCTCGGTGATTTGTTTGAAGAAAGCGGCTTTTCCCGCCTGCCCGTTTACCACGATACGATTGACAACATCATTGGCGTTGTTCACGAAAAAGATTATCATATTGCGCACCGCAAAGGGGTTACCAATATCGAAACCCTGATTACGCCCACGCTATATACCACAGGTTCCACCCAGATATCTGAATTGCTGCGCACCCTGCGCGAGCGGCACCATCACCTTGCTGTGGTGGTGGATGAATACGGTGGCACCGAAGGCATTGTGACCCTTGAAGATATTTTAGAAGAACTGGTTGGAGAGATTTGGGACGAACACGACGAAGCCGTGGAGGACATCCGTCACCAACGCGATAACACATGGCTTGTTTCTGGCAGTGCAAACGTAGACGATTTGTTTGAGGCACTGAACATTAAAGAAACCAGCGAAGCTGTTACGGTCAGCGGGCTTGTGCAAGAACAGCTCAAGCGCCTGCCCAAGGTAAGTGATCGTTTTGGCATTGGCAATTATCTGTGCACCGTAACGCGTGCTGCACACCGCCGTGTGCAAGAGGTCCGCTTTGTAGAGCTACCCAAAGAAGCCGAAACCGAAGAAAAAAGCACAAAGCCTTTTGCCGTAAAACAAAGTAAAAGCCAAGCAAGCAAAGCCTAAACTAAGGGGTGCTTGTGCACGCGAATATATTCTGCTGCCAAACGCAGTAGGTTTTTAGCACCGAATAATCGCCCCTGTTGGGCGCACCCAATAAAAAGCCGCAAATCCTGCCCGTGGGCAAGGTTTGCGGCTTTGTTTTTTGAATTGAATTTGCGTTGCCTTAAATGTTGTTTTCAGCAAAGAAGGCTTCCATTGCAGTTGCACAGGCATCTTCGTCTGCGCCTTCGATGGAAATTTCTACCACAGCACCGTGTTTAATGCCAAGGCTCATCAGGGCAATCATCTTTTTCATATCACAGCTTTTTTCGCCACTGGTGATGGTTGCATTGCTTGCGTATGGTTTGAGGAATTTCACCAATTGCCCGACTGGACGTGCATGTAACCCCATTTCGTCTTGGATGGTATGTGTAATTGTTTTCATCTTGTTTTCTCCTTTTCTTACCCTGCAAATCATTGCGCGGGCAACATCTTTTTCTTTGCGGTATTATTATACCGCGTTTTGCGCCAATTTGCACGGGTTTTCCCATAAAAAATTACACAAAATTTACTTTGAAAATTCACGCTTTATCCTATTCCACTGGATAGCCTTCTTCGTTAGGCTCCAGCTCAACTTCAAAACTCACGCTGATTTCCGGGGAAAGTTCCTCTACCATATCCGCAGAGGCTTCCGTGCCTTCCTCTGCTTGCTCCGCTGCTGCGCCGCTGTCGCCCAAATCACTGCCACTATCAAGCGCCACATTGGCAAGCAGCTCTGCCATGGCCGCCACTGCATCCGTTACCCCTGTCACCTCACCAGAAGGTTTTTCTAGTAAATAGGCACCCACAATATTGCTATCCCGCAACAGCAACACCGCGTATACCATTGCTTCCCCCGTGCTTTGCGATGGGATTTCCGCCACCCATTTTTCAATGGTTTCCCCTTTGAGCGCACCTAAATCATACCCGCTTTGCGCGACAACCTCGTTGAACAACACAAAGGAATCATCCCAATTGGTTGGTACCTGCACGCGGTCTGCACTTAGTGTGGCTTGGTCTATGGTGATGCCATAGCCTGTAAAATAGGTCTGAATGTCCTCTGTGGTGGTAACTTGTACAATGCTATTCGTGCCACCTTCTGCCTTGCCTAGATAGTATTTCCGACCAAACCAAATCCCGCAAACCGCCACCCCCACAAGCGCCACCGCAAGTATCCGCCGCAAATTTCGTTTTTCTAGTGTTACCATAAACATAAATCAAACCCTCTCTTTTTTGCAAATATCACCAGTATATCTGGCGCAAGCCGTAAAATGGATATTACAATTTATGAAAGAGAACAGGGTGGTATTCCAAAAAAATGTTGCAGTTATCCGCAAAACGGATTATAATAAAAGAAAACACCCATTTTTTTGCAAACGGTTCATTTTCTTTTCACGAATCTGCGCTATACTGGTTTTATTCATACTGCACAGTGCATATTGGGAGGGTTTACTATGGCTCATATTTTAATTGTCGATGACGAACCACGCATCCGCGCGTTAATTCGAGAGCACTTAGAGTTTTCTGACTTTACCTGTGATGAAGCAACGGATGGCAGCGCTGCCCTTGCGCATCTTGCCACCACCCATTTTGATTTGATGGTGCTTGATGTCATGATGCCTTATATGGATGGCTTTGCCTGCCTACGCGAAATGCGCATGCGCGGGCTAGACATCCCTGTGATTATGCTGAGTGCACGCGGGGAGGAATATGACAAACTCACTGGGCTAGAAGGCGGGGCAGATGATTATATTGTCAAACCCTTTAGCCCGCGTGAGCTTGTGGCGCGTATCAAGGTAGTGCTTGCACGCACAATGCCCCAAGCAGCAAGTGCGACGAGCACCATAAACTTTGACCCATTACAAATTGATTTGCCCTGCCATCTTGTCACGCTAGATGGTGCCTCTTTGAACCTAACCCCCAAGGAATTTGATTTGCTTGTATTTTTGGCAAGCAACCCTGACGTGGCGCATAGCCGCGAGCGCATTTTAGAGAAAGTCTGGAATTTTGATTATTACGGCGAGGATCGCACGGTAGACACCCATGTTAAAATGCTGCGCAACCACCTTGGCACTTATCGCCATGTGATTGCCACCGTGTGGGGCATTGGTTATAAATTTGATAGCACCGCCCTATAAAATCGCTTTTGTTACCCAAAGGGCATCTTTTTGCATTGCGCAAAATTTCGTTTTGATTACTGCGGCATCTAGGCGAGCGAATGAGGACTTTTATGCGAAAACAAAACGCACCCCCACAACCACATCAGCGTCATTTAAAACCATGGAGCATCCGCATGCAGCTGATGCTCTTTTTGTGTTCTATCAGCCTTGGCTTGCTCTGCCTTATCTGGACATTGAGCGGACAGCTATTACAGCCTTTCTATAACAACCTCATCCAAGACCACCTCGAGTCACAGCTAAGCGAAATCATTGCACTAATGGATAACACCACCGCAAGTGGTGTGCTAATTTCCACCCGTACCGATGATACTATCCTTGTAAATAACGCGTTCCAAGCAGCATTTTACGATGCGGTGCAAAGCGAACAAATTAATCTTTCCGATTTATGCGTAAACGTGGCAGATACCTCACTTTCGTATGTATTATACAGTGAAAATGTATACCCATGCCTGTTACACGGTGGTTCTTCTACCCTATTTGGTGAGGACGAAACAGTTGCCCAAAACCGTGACACAGACATTGCAGTCGCCCTGCGCGAAGAATGCTTTGCAACTGGGTCGGTTTCCACCATTGTAACCTCAGGCGAATGGCAACAGATGCTAGTAGGGGAAGTCACCGCTGATGGGCAATATGTTGTCTTTGTTTCTGCAAGTCTTTCTCAGGTGACAGATGCTAGCATTGTATTGCACAACATCGCCCCTTTCATTGCAGTTATTGTTTTATCGCTTTCTGTGGTGGCTGCATGGCTGTTCAGTCTTTGGTTTACTCGCCCCATTTCCATCTTAAGCAAGGCTTCCCACGTGATGGCAAGTGGTGATTACGCCGTGCAGGTTTCCACCAATCGCACCGATGAGCTCGGCGATTTAACACACGAATTCAACCAGATGGCAAAAGCGGTGCACCGTAGCGCACAGCTACAAACCGATTTGCTTGCCAATGTTTCGCACGATTTACGCACCCCGCTGACGTTGATCCGCGGCTATGCGGAAACCCTGCGCGATATCACAGGTGCAAAAAAGGAAAAGCGCACCGAGCAGCTGAATATCATCATTGATGAAAGCAATCGCTTGACCGCCCTTGTCAATAGCATTTTAGAGCTAAGCAAGGTGTCTGCGGGGCTAGAAAATTATGCCCCAACCACCTTTGATGTCTTAGATTTCTGCGAAAGCATTGCCGAACGCTATCAAGGGGTTTGCACACAAAATGGATGGCATTTGGTGCTAGATTTGCCGACGGTTCCACTTGCTATTTATGCCGATCGTAATATGCTAGAACGCGCGGTGGATAATCTATTAAGTAATGCCATGCATCATCTTGGCGAGGATTACACTTTCATCTTGCGCGCCTACGAAACCCACCCAGGACACTGTCGCATTGAGGTGGAGGATCACGGAAAAGGTATTGACCCAGAAGAACAGGCTATTTTATTTGAGCGCTATTACCGTAGCCGCACCAGTGCGGGCAAAACGGGCACTGGGCTTGGGCTATCAATTGCGCGGGCTATCTTTCATCAACATGGGTTTGCCTTCGGAGTGGACAGCACCCCACACGTGCGGACAACATTTTGGTTTGTAACCACAGCAAACGGTGCAAAACACCGCAAACGAAAGGATGAGCGATGAGCAACCTCCCCAACTGGTTAAAATGGCTGATTGTGCTGACTGCGCTGATTGCAAGCACTGGGCTGCTTTATTACACCAATTTACGCAACAGCCAGGTCGATATGCCTGACCCTGACTGGGTGACTATTTGGGAAGAATAACACCCTTGCCCTCTGCAAAAGTTAAGGGCAGAACATTAGGCGCGTCCATCACGGTGGCCTCTGCTTTTTCTTGCGCTGCCACCAACTGTGCCGCAGCGGCGGCATTGGCACGAAATAAATCAAAATACAACTTTTTATAATCGGGCATATTCTTTCGCCCCCCTTTCTGTTGTTACTATGCCCCAACGCGGGGTAAATACACCTTTGTTATTCTGGGTACAAGCCTTTGATACAAAGCCTTACCTCGCAAACAATGAGAAAGCAATGCCTGTTCATTGCTTTACAAAAGCATCCGTTTTGTTCGCATTTTCAAGGAGTTTTTTTATGCCCTTTCAACTTGCTGTTTTTTGCCCCGTGATCAAGCGCCGCAGTGCGGTGCTTGCGATGTGCAATGCTTTTTTTCCGATGCGTAACCTGCACGGACATGCGATATCATTCCCGAGCTGCCAGGCAATTTTAGAAGAAAAAATCACCTATGATGCCTATCTGCTGCCGCTTACCTCGCCCCCTGCGGGGCAGCGCACACCCGATGGGCTACTGCTTGCACAGGCCTTGCGCAAACAAGGGATTAACCGCCCTATTATTTTTGTTGCGCCTAGCCCTGAGTGGGCATACGAGGCATTTCGGGTGAATGCACTGCAATATCTGCTGACCCCGCTTTCGCCCGAATCACTTTACCCTGCACTAGAGCAGGCCACTGCGGTAATGCATACACCTATCTTTGCCCTAACCACTGCTCAAGGGGTCTGTGGCATTCCATTTAGTGAAATCGAATCGGTAGAATGCACAAATCACGTGTTGCATTTTCATTGTCGCACCCGCGCGCCCGCCCGCTCGCTTACCCTGCGCGTGCCGTTGCGCACTGCACTTGCCCCACTGCTACAAGACGCACGCTTTGTGCAGCCGCACCGCTCTTTCGTCGTCAATCTTTCGGCAGTAGACGCACTGTGCGCCGGAGAGTTGCTGATGAAAAGCGGTGCGATCATCCCTGTCCCACGTGATCGGTATGCGAGCATCAAGGCGGCATACCTTGCCTTTTTAGCGGGCACGCAACAGGAAAAGGTTGCAAAAAGATAACAGTTTCAACAGTTCAGCCTATCTTTTCGCAAAATAGCATTGCACTTTTGTGGTTTTTGCTATAAAATGAAAATGACTTATCCATGGCTTTTATTTTTACTAATCCAACTGGAGGTGGTCACTATGCCAGAACAAAAAAAGGGACTTATTCTTGCGGGTGGCGGCGCAAAGGGAAGCTATCAAATTGGTGTTTGGCAGGCGCTCAACGAACTCGGGTGGCGCCCTGATATCATCACCGGCACTAGCATTGGCTCACTGAATGGCGCGATGTTTGTGCTAGATGCAGCCGAAACTGCCCGCGCCATGTGGCGCAGTATTTATAGCAAGGATATCATGCAACTGCCAGAGGAAGAACAGTCTCTTTCTGAGCTGCGCACCTTTTTGCGCGACGTTGTGAAGGCGGGTGGGCTAGATGTTACCCCAATGGAAGAAATCATAGACCTTGTATTAGACGAAGATGCCCTGCGCAATTCACCCATTGATTTTGGGCTTGTGACAGTTGAGCTGCGTGGCGGCTTAACGCGCAAGCAACTGCCTCTTTGTGAAATCCCACAGGGCAAGGTAAAAGATTATCTGCTTGCGAGTGCGGCTTGTTTCCCTGCACTGCGCCCGCGTGAGATTGACGGCAACATTTATCTGGACGGCGGCTATCAAGACGTCATGCCACATCAGCTTGCCATAGAAATGGGTGCCACAGAACTTATTTGCGTAGACATTGACGGTGTGGGCATTATTCGTAAAAATCCGCTGAAAGATACCACCACCCTGATTGCAAGCCATTGGGATTTGGGTGATATGCTGGTTTTAAACCCCGAACGGGCCGAGCGCAACATCGAAATCGGCTATTATGATACACTGCGTACTTTTGGTAAAGTGCGCGGTACCGCCTATGCAGTTTCGCCCAGTGTGAGCGATATTGAAATCGCGCGTTTTCGGGTTAAATACGATCGGCTGTTATTGGCATGCGTAAAATACAACCCTTCGCTTGCCCTTGCAGAGCTTGGCGCGCTGACGCTATTTAGCGCAAGCGACAAAGACCTTGCGCCCCTAGAAATCGCTGCGGAAACCGCAGAAATTTCGCCCACTACGCTCTATACATTTTCCAGTTTACAAGCGGCATTTTTGCAGCAGTATAACCCCGAAGATGCCGAACGATTTGATCGGCTTTGGTCAGAAATTCGCCCCGCAGTATCCGCACTAGCCGGGCTAAAACCGAATGACTTTGTGAGTGCCTTAGTCTATTTTGCACTGACACAAACCAAACCAGAGGAGGTGCCAAGCGATGCAAACATTTAAAGGTCTTGCCATTTCATCCGGGCTCGTTGTGGGGCGGGTGCGTAAATTCAACCGCAACAGCACAGGGCTTTCGCGCTTGATTGATGCCCCAGAAAAAGAAAAGCAGCGCCTGTGCAAATCGATTGAAACTGCGCAACAAGAGCTAGATGATTTAATCGAACGCGCAAACCCCGAGGAGAAAGATATCTTCACCTTCCAAAGCTGTTTGCTAGAGGATAATGGTCTGCTTGAAGAGACCTATTCTTACATAGACGCAGGCGCAGGTGCTGCCGCCGCAATGGAGCGTGCAGGCAAAATATATTCTGAGCGCCTGCTGAGCATCGACAACGAATATTTACAATTACGCAGCGCGGATGTGCTAGATGTATCGCAACGCGTGGTTGATATCTTGGATGGGCATTCTCGCGAAAAAATGCAGTTGAGCCACCCTGTGATTATCGCGTCAGATGTTTTTATGCCAAGTGATATCTTCACCGTGCCCACCGAAATGATTTTAGGGCTGATTGCCTCTGGCGGCAGCGGGCAAAGCCATGCCTCTATCATTGCGCGCTCACTCGGCATCCCATGCATTGTGCAGGTCGGCGATGAATTTTTACAAAACTGTGACGGGTGTGTTGCCGCAATGGACACCGCAAACGGCACCGTGATTTTAGAGCCAAACGCGGAAATTCGCCAAAAGTTCGTCAATGCCATTTACGAAGAACAGCGCAACAGCGAAACCCTAGACGCTTTGCGGGCGCAGCCTTGCATTACCAAAGACGGCGCTTCGTTTGAATTAATGGCAAACTGCTTTTTCCCCGATGATATTTCTTTTGCACTAGAGGCAGGCGCACAGGGCGTGGGGTTATTACGCACTGAGTCACTGCTTTCACGCGGGAATACCATCCCGGATGAACAGGCACAATATGAATTTTATACCGCCTGTGTGGCGGCTGCCAAGGGCAAACCTGTGACCATTCGCACCTTTGATATGGGCGCGAACAAAGAAATGGAATATTTCTCTGGGCTTGATTTGCCCACCCATGGACTTGGACTGCGCGGCATTCGTTTTAGCCGCCAGCATCCGCAGTTCTTTGAAACACAACTGTGTGCTCTGCTGCGCGCCAGTGCCAAGGGTCCGTTACAGATTGTATTCCCGATGGTCAGCAACCTAGATGATTGGCTGTTTGCCACCCTTGCGGTGGAACGCTGCAAAACCATGCTAGAACGCCGCAAAATCGCCTTTAACAAAGAGGTGAAACTTGGCATTATCCTTGAAGTGCCCTCTGCCTGTTTAATGGCAGAAGCCTTTATTGGGCTCGGCTGTGATTTCTTTAGCATTGGGATGAACGACCTTGTGCAATACACGCATGCCGCTGACCGCAATCTGAGCATTTTAGAACCCTATTACCAAACGAGCAGCCTTGCGGTGAAAAAACTAATTGATCTGAGCATTGATGCCGCAAAAGCGCATAATATTCCTGTTTCGATTAGTGGGCTTTCTGTTTCTAGCCCCGAACACGTAAAGGGATTTTTACAAGCAGGCATTCGCTCTTTCTCGCTTTCCGCAGATAGTATTTTAAACGTAAAGCGCCATTTAATCAATGCTTATTCGGGCGATTTGGCGCGCGTATACGAAAATCTGTAATATTCTGCGTGCTGCAAATCATTCACTCGTTCCCTTTTGGATAACGTGATTTGTATAACAAAGCGTACCTTTTGTGCGCAGGTTTTATCCACATCGCCGCGCAAAAATGTTGAAAACACAGCTTATTACGCAAAAAAGAACGGCGCAGTGATTTCCCTCACAGAGGAAATAATCACTGCCCGCTCTTTCTTTTTTCAGCAACATTAATTTAAGGTTGGGCGATAAAACACGATGAACACACTAGCCCTGCCGCACGCACCAAAGCACACCGCTACTCTAGCGCACCGACAAATGCCATGATGGCAGAAAGGGCGGCAAGCGGCGCGGTTTCGCAGCGCAAAATGCGAGGACCTAGCCCGATGATATTTGCACCCGCTGTGGTGGCAGCGGCAACTTCATCCGCTGAAAAGCCGCCTTCTGCCCCTGTCAACAGGGCGATTTTGAGAGGGGTGTTTCCATCTACCTGTGCATGCTGCGCCACTGCGGTTTCTAACAATTCCCGCAATGGCACCCCGCCCCCCTCGTAACAAAGCAGCACCAAATCATAATCGTCAAAGGTGCGGCAAACTGCGCCAAAGTTTGGCAGCGGCATGGCAACTTTGGGAATGCGCCCCCGCCCTGATTGCTTGGCGGCTTCTAGGGCAATGCGGTTATACCGCACATTTTTTTGCTCTTCTTTTTTTGGGGCAGCGACACAGTATCGACTGAAAAACGGGATAAATTCTGCGGCGCCAAGCTCCACCCCATGCTTGATGATTTGCTCTAGCTTATCCTGCTTAGGGTAACCTGCAAGTACGGTAACTGCAATGGACGGTTCTGCCGCACTTGGCAAGCCCTCTGTAACGGAAAACTCGACCCGCTCCTGCCCAAAGGCGGTGATGATGGCGCTGTATTCTAAGGCATCCTCGCCGCAGAGCAGCACAGTATCCCCTAGCTTTGCTCGCATCACGCGGGAAAGGTGGTGTGCATCTGCCCCTGTGATAGCGGCTTTCCCTGCGCCGATTTCTGTGGTAAAATAACGATGTGGCATTTACGTTGCCCTCCCTGCTCTGTGCAATTGTTTATGCTTTTTTGCAGACCATACATTCCCAGCCGCGCTGCTCGTGGATGGCAATGACCTGCAACCCGCTTGCCTGTAACGCAGCGGCGACCTCATCCTTGCGGGTGTCAATGATGCCACTCGCAACGAAAAGCCCCTCTTGCGCCATCAACGCAGGCACCGTAGGTGCAAGGCTGATGATAGCATTTGCCACAATGTTGGCAAGGATGATATCATACTGCCCACTGGCTTTGTCTGACAAATCACCCACAAGCACCTCTAGCTGCTCTTCGACCCCATTGAGCGCGGCATTTTCGCCCGCCGTGCGAACGCTGATTGGGTCTATATCCACCCCTTGCGCTGTGGCTGCGCCCAATTTGAGCGCAGCAATCGCCAAAATGCCACTGCCTGTGCCAATGTCTAGCACCCGCTCGCCCCCTTTGATTAAGGCATCTAATTGCTCTAGGCAGAGGCTTGTGGTTTCGTGCCCACCCGTGCCAAAAGCAAGCCCGGGATCAAGGAGCAATTTCACACGGTCAGTCTGGTATTCCTGCCAAGAGGGCACAATCGCAAGACGGCTGCCAATCTCACGCGGGTGATAGTATTTGCGCCATTCGTTTTGCCAATCCTCTTGCTGCACCCCTTCGGTTTCTAGGGTATAAGGCAGCTCTGCTGCCGTCAACAAGGCACTGAGCTGTGCCATAGTTGCGGCAGGTTTCGCATCTGGTTGCAGATACAGATGAATGATGACAATATCACGCGGCTTATCAAGCAGCTCTTGCTCAATCAAATCGACATGGGCAATGTTTTCTACCTCTTCTTCTAAATCGCTATAATCCTCAATATAAATGCCATCCTCAGCAATGAGGGTTGCAATCGCCTGGGCATGTTCTGCGTCCGCTTTGCTGACGGTTAGCTTAATATCGGTCCATTCCATAAAAATCTCCATTCTTGTGTTGCGGTGGTTGCACCCGTTTTATTCTTTGTGTAGCAACAACCCCACAGGCAGCGCTACCAATCACTACCCCTCTATTATACAACAACTTGCCCCCGAAAGGCAAAAGAAAGGCACTAAAAATGCAAAATGTTATTTGGAAAGTCCTCACACGTGAGGAACTCATCACGCTATATCACAACGAAATGCAGCGAGATTTCCCGCCTGATGAAATTCGCCCATTGAAAACATTACTCTGCCTATATGATAGTGGGCGCTATTGCCCCTACGGTGTGTTTGCCGCACCAGACACAGCGGATGTGCGAGGCGATGAGCACACCCCTCTGCTTGGGTATTTAAACGTGGTGCATGCCAGTGGCTGTGACGTTGCCTTTTTGGATTATTTTGCGACAAACCCCACGGTGCGCGGAGGTGGGCTTGGCGCAAAGCTGCTCGACACTGCTGTGGGGCGT
>JAWXUQ010000002.1:0-99862 GCA_044426225.1 Faecalibacterium sp.
TAGCGCACCGCCGTGACTTCTTCAGGGTACCCTCTAGTACCATCTCAATGGTGGTTGCGTTTTGTTCGGCATATATCTCGGCATAATTGGCGGTGCGTTTTTCGTTGAGTGCTTCTAACTGTGCGCGTAAAATCTCGATGGCGCTGCCCTCGGTGGGGATGCTGTTATCCTGCGGTGCCATGGTTGTAATCATTAGGGTGGGGATAATCTGTACAGGCGCAGCTTCGGTGCTGCTGATAAAGTCAATCTGTGTTAGCGTTTCGCCACTCGTGACATCTAGGTGATGGACATCCTGTAAGGTGCTGACCAAAACGTAAGAACTAGCGGCGTAATCGCTTGCGGTTTCAAAGAAGTCTAAAATTGCATCAATATCGTTTA
This sequence comes from Faecalibacterium sp., assembly GCA_044426225.1. GTDB lineage: Bacteria > Bacillota > Clostridia > Oscillospirales > Ruminococcaceae > Faecalibacterium. Next base: position 379 of record JAWXUQ010000002.1, read on the forward strand.
GGGCATCGGTAAAAGGCATACCATCGGTTAAAATTTCAACGGCATTGCTAGCTACTATGATTTTTTCACCTGTTGCGGAAAGGTAAAATAGTTCATACTGCGCGTAGCAGCTGCCAGAATACCATGCTTCGTTATAATACCAGAGGTAATCACCAGTGCCATCTTGGTATAGGCTGTAAGATGCGTTGCCTGCGTGTGAGGTAGAGATGCTTAACTCACTGACCCAAAGAAACGCTTCGCTTACCAGTTGCTCGCTGCCTGCGGTTTGGACATACAGAAACTCATTTAGGTTGCTGTCAAAGGCAATGTTATCCCAGATAATCTGTTCGTCTTGCCCATCGTGGGTGAGGTCGGCTGCCCAGATGCTATATTCGTCATGGCTTGTTGCGGCAACGGTCTCGCTTGTGGACGTGTCGTCAGGTGTAATCTCACCGAGGGTGTTATTGCTACCATCGGTGGTATTTTCTGGCACGGTGGTGTTCTCCGTTATCACATCGACATTGCTGCTTGCATCACTTTGCACGCTGCTATCCTGCTGCGTGACGATGATGGGGTTATTGTCCCCAAGGCAGAACACCGCCGCGCAGGCGATCACCAAGGCAATCGCGCCAAGGGCGATGGCCTTGGGCTGCTTGAATTTTGCCAAAAAGCGGATGCGCCCTGCAACCTCGTTTTCGCCCTCGCTCACCCCGCTGCAAATGCCGTGCAGGGTTTTGGTGTGGGCGATGTGCAGCGCCTTTTTTATCTGGGTGAGTGCTTGTTTGCAAGGCTCTTTCATCGGCTTATCCTTTCTGTTGTATCGTTTTTAATAACACGGTCGCGTATGCTTTTTTATTGCGGGTGATGGCGGCAACATGGCAATCGCAGCGGCGCTCAATATCGCGCTTAAAGGCGGGAAAGCATAGCCAGATGAGTGGATTATACCACTGGCTTGCAAGGGCAAGGGTTGCTAGTGCGCTCCAAATATTATCGCCGTGCTTGGCATGGGTAAATTCATGCAATAGTATAAAGGATAAATCGTCGTCCTCGCTCGTGTTTGCTGTGCAAAGGTGCAGCGGCAAAATTACCCTGGGGCGCAGCACACCAAGTAGCAGGGGACCGTCCTTAGCGGTGAACATTAAGCGGATGGGCTGCGTGAGCTGTAATTTTTCTTTTGCTGTGGCAAAAGCCTCGGTGATGAAGGCGGGGATTTGCTGCTGCCCCCGTGGCAGGCGCACTACAAACAAAAGGTAATTGCCCCAGAACCAAAGGCAGACGAGTGAACACCCCAAAAGCCACGCAACCCGCACTGCCTGTGCAAGGGTCTGCGAATAGGATAGCGTTTGCTGTGCGCCGCTTGGGTAGGATAAAATCACCTCTTCTGGCAGCTGCGTGGGGGTTTGCGCATTGCCGTTGCCCTGCGCAAAAAGGGCAGTGTCGGGCAGCTCGGTTTGGGTTTGCACCTCTATTTCGGGCAGTTGGTTTTCTAGCCCACGGTCAAATACACCAAAGGAGGCAAGCGGCACCCCGGCAACTTGCACTAGCACAACCACCCATAAAAGCAGGGAATAGGCAGGGGGCAGGCGGTAAAAGAGCAGGCGGTGCAGCAGTAAAGCCACCGCTGCGGTCATGCTCGTCAACAGGGCGCGCTGCGCAAATGCGGGAAGAGAAAATGTGCCAAATAGCATTTGGTAATAGGTATAGGCAACTAGCCCAAGGCAAAGCAGCGCAAGCAACCAGTGTGGCAGGTGGCGCAGGTGGTTTGCAAGCCCGCTGTTGTTGGAAAACCCACTGTCATTGGCAAGTCTACTGTTGTTGGAAAACCCGCTGTCATGCGCAAGTCCGTTGTTGTTCGCAAGTTCATCGTCATGCGCAAGCTCGCTGTCATTCGCTTCACTCTGCTTCATCTTCTACCCCCATCTGTGCGATGATTGCCTCAAGCTCAGATTGCTCCGCTTTGCTGACGCTTTTGGCATTGGCAAGGCAAGAAACCAGTGCCGAAACGCTACCACCAAACACGCGGGAGAGCATGCTTTCTGCCTGTGCCCGGCGGCAATCTGCCTCCGCAACGCTTGCGGAATAGCGGTAATACTTACCCTCTTTTTCTGCGGAGAGGTAGCCTTTTTCGACAAGGCGGGTGGTTAGGGTGCGGATGGTGGTGTATTGCCACCCACTTTGCGAGAGCGCGGCAGCGATATCTGCCATCATGCTGTCTGGTTGTTTCCAGAGCACCTCTAAAATCTGCCATTCGCTATCGCTGATGTTGTATTGTTGTGCCATGATGTATCTCCTCTTGCGGTTCGTTACAAATGTAGTCCTTCTAGCTCTAAGATTACACCTGTAACGATGAAATGTCAAGAGGGTTTTGATGATTTTTTGATGTTTTTTGATAAATGTTGTTTTTGTGTGCGGACGCATGGGGGAAGGTGATGGTGCAAAACCAAAGCATCTAATCCCCATTACATTAGAACGGGGCGGCAAAAGTTCCTGTATTGTGGATAAAACGGTTTTGAAATTATTTTTGAAAGAAAACAGTGAAATTCGCTTGCTTTCCCCGCAAAAATAAAGATTGTTTTTTCAAATTAATCATGGTAACATGATACTATTAGACAAGCAGATGTTACAAATGAGAAAGGTAGGCGCGAAAGATGAAAATTTTAATTTTAGGCGGTACTGGTGTGATTAGCCGCCAGATTGTGGCACAGGCAGTTGCCATGCAGCACGAGGTTACCGTGTTTAATCGTGGCATTAAGGCAGCGGCAATCCCACAGGGGGTTAATGTGGTGCAGGGTGACCGCAAAGACACCGCAGATTTTGAAGCGAAAATGAACGCACTTTCGGTGGATGTTGTTATTGATATGATTTCGTTCAACGTGGCAGATGCCAAGCAATTGCTCGCGCTGTTTGGCGAAAAATGCAAACAAATCATCGTCACCTCTAGCACGTCTGCGTATGACCGCCCTTATAAAAGCCACCCTGTAAGCGAAGAAAAAGAGCAGCTTACTATGGATGATTCCTTTGCGTATGGCTTTAACAAGGCCGAGATGGACAGATATTTGCAAACTCAAATGGGCAAATGTAGCGCGGCAATTACCATTGTTCGCCCCTGCCTTACCTTTGGCGAGGGTTCTGCCACGGTGGGTACGTTCCGCCAAAACAGAAACATTGCACGCCGCATTGCGCAGGGCAAGCCTGTGGTGATGGTGGGCGAGGGGGTTATCCCATGGTCGTTTACCTTTGCGCCTGATTTGGCAAAGGCTTATGTCCTTGCCTGTGGCAATGAAAACACCTATAATGATTATTTCCACATTACCAATACAGAGGTAGTTGTCTGGGAAGATTTGTACCGCGCTATCGGTAATGTGGTGGGGAAAGAGCCTAATTTCGTTTATATTCCATCTGCCCTGCTGCGCAAAATATATCCAAGTGTCTGCACCCATTTAAACTATGAAAAGGTGCATTATGCGGTGCTATCAAACGAAAAAATCCAAAAGGCAATTCCAGAATACAAGCCACAAATCACCTTGCAACAGGGGATGAAAGACCTGATGGCTTGGTGGGAAGCAACAGATTTTCCCTATGATGATGAAAAAGATAAAATTGAGGATGATATCTGTGCAGCCTACACTGCATTTGAACAATCTTTACTTGATTTAGGGTTGGTATAAGGGCTGAAATTAGAACTGGCGGTTACAATAAAGATGGAGCTGCCTGCAATGGCTTCGCAAATAAAAAGTTGCACAAAAATCAGACTAGCAAAGAGCGCTCTAACGGCTTTGGGCACGTTAGATAGGCTCAAAAAGTTCTGGAATTTGTGCAACTTTTTTTAGAATGAGAGAGGTGCAACAGCACCTTGTTTGTCTTACTTTATATCTCAATTAAGTGCTTTGGCGCAGTTGTCAAGTTTACCCCGCGCCCTTTTTTAATTACTAGGACGTCCTCAATCCGTATGCCGCCCCACCCTTTTATGTAAACCCCAGGCTCTACCGAAACAACCATGTTTTCCTGCAAAATAATTGCTTGGTTGCTTGGATGCATGCGTGGCGCTTCGTGCACCTGGCGCCCAATGCCGTGCCCTAGCCCATAGTCATAGCAAGCGTCTGGCATTTTGGCGCAGATGATATCGCGGGCAATTGCATCGGCCTGCCTTGCGTTCATCCCGGCGCAAATGCCCTCTAGCGCGGCAAGCTGCGCATCTAGCACAAGCTGATAGGCTTCGGCTTGGCGGCTGTCTGCCTGCCCCATCACGATGGTGCGGCTGGTATCAGAGCAATAGCCGTTTTTCTGGATGCCGAAATCCATCAGCACAAAATCGCCCGCGGCAATCACCTTATCGGTCGGGGCGCTGTGCGGCAAAAAACAGCGCGCGCCTGAGGACAGCAGCGTTTCAAAGCTAAAGCCATCCGCGCCAAAGCGCATCATGATATCGTTAAAGATGTTGCGCGCCTCAGCTTCGGTTTGCCCGATTTTGATGTGGTTTAAAAATTCAAGATAGGCTTTATCTGAAATGCGGGTTGCCTCTTGCAACAGCGCAAGCTCGTGGTCTGTTTTAATCAGGCGCAAATCCTCAATAAAGCGGGGCGCGTCCACCAGTTGCAACGGCGCAAAGGCAATGCACAGGGCATCATAGGCGAGTTTCGAGGTTAGGTCTGCCTCGTATCCAAGGCGCTGTATGCCAAGGGTTTTGCAGATGTCTGCAATCTCTACGACCCCGCCTGCGAGGACGTGGTATTCTGGATAAATTTCTTGGAAATATGCCAAATTGCGCGAGGGTGTGGCAAGGTAGAAGCCCTGTTTTGTGCACAGCATGGTGCCGGGTAGGCAATAGTTGCCCTTGTTGCACAAAAAATCGCGGTTGTGCGCATCTTGGATGAGATAGGCATCGAAATCTGCCTGTTGCAGTTTTGTGTCTACCCGCAGGTACATTGGTTCGGTTTGGTATTGCGTCATAGTGCGTCCCTCTAGCTCTTGCAGTTACTGTGGTGTTACGGCTTATCTGTGGCTAGTGTAGCATAGCGCAGTCAAAACATCAATTGCTTTGGGCAAACAATCCCTTCCCAAGGGCACGGTTTTGCGGTATAATTTTGGTAGAAAAAGCAAAAGTAGCGCACAGACGCAAAGGAGAAGCCGATGGAACGATTACGATATGCCGTGATAGGCACAAGCAAAATTACTACCCAATATATCACCGCTGCAAAGACTACGGGGCAGTGGGAGGTGTGCGCAGTTTATTCGCGCACGCAGCAAAGTGGTGAGGCTTTTGCGGCGCAGCAGGATATTCCACATGTTTTTTGTGATATGGCGGCATTTGCACAGAGCAATTTGTTTGAGGCGGTTTATATCGCAAGCCCAAATGTCTGCCACTATGAACATTGTAAATGGATGCTTTCGCATGGCAAGCATGTGATTTGTGAAAAGCCCTTTGCAAGCTATCCGTGGCAATTAGAAGAACTCTTTGCCCTTGCGCAGCAAAACAATCTGGTGCTAGTGGAAGCGATGATGTTTATGCATCAGCCGGCAAAGCAGGCCTTGGCGCAAGCGATTGCGGAAATTGGCAAGGTGGAGATGGTGCTGTTTGATAATTGCCGTCGCTCGCCCCAATACGACCGCTTGCTCGGTGGCGCAACACCGAATGTCTTTGACCCATCGCTGCACACTGGATCGCTGATGGATATGGGGGTGTATTGCCTGCACCCTGCGTTGGCGCTGTTTGGGCGACCGACTTCGTTTGCGGCAAAGGCAAACTTGCTACCCCTTGGTACAGATGCCTGTGGGGTGATTACCCTGCAATACCCAGATATGGTGGTGGAATTGCGCTATGCGAAATCCGTCACTTCCGGCATGGGCTCAGAAATTTTGGGCGAGGCGGGGCGCATTTCAATTGGTTCTATTTTGCACAGCACCGATATGGTGCACTATCTGCCAGATGGTACTACGCGTGAAATCTGGGGCACCGCCACCAAAACGCAGCTGATGGCAAATGAAGCGGCAGATTTTGCCCACTATATCTTGCAAGGACAAGACGCAGCAGTGCAAGCAGAGTATCAGCACTGCAAGCAAACGAGCCTGCTTGTCTGTGAATATTTAGAGAAAATCCGCCGTGAAATTGGGCTTGGCTTTTAATGTGACAAAAGCATGCTGAAGGTGAAAAACGAACTCGAGAATTTCAGAAAAACAACAACCCGCCAGATTGCGTTTGCAGCAGTCTGGCGGGTTGTTTGGTGTAAGTGCAGCGTTAGAGCACTGCAAAGGTTGTCTTGTAGATTAAAAGGTCAATTGCACATTGCCATCTACCGTCTGATACACTGTGATATCCCGCGCAGCGAGTTCATCTAGCGTATCTTGGTCAGCGGGATATTTGTTTGAGCAGGTGATGGCAACGCATTCAGGCTGCGTCTGGTCAAGTAAATCATCAATCGCCTTGTGATAGGCACCGTGCGCCGGGAATTTGATGAAATCGTAGGTGTTGCTGTCTGTTTCTAAAAACTCCTCCACCCGCTTTTTCTTGGCATCCCCCATGAATAACAAATCCGACCCATTATATGCCACGCTGAGCAAGATGGAATAGTTGTTGTCCTCCTCTTCGTCATAAGTCTGATGGGTGGGCAACAGAGTGAATGTTGCATCGCCAAGGGGGAGCACGGTGTCATCCGTTAAGGTCAGCGGGGTGATGCCGCAAGCTGCAAGCGCGGTTTCGTATTCAGTGCGGGGGTCGCTCTCTTTGCTGTAATCGGGCTGTATCACCTGCAACACGGTATAATCTGCAAGCAGCTGTGCTGCGCCACCTACATGGTCTTTGTCAAAATGAGTAATCAGTAGGTAATCAATCTGGGTGATGCCTTCGTTTTGCAAAAAGGCGGTTACTTTATCATAATCTTCTGCCTCGGCGGTGTCTATCATAAAGACAATTCCTTGGTGCTGCAAAACAATACAATCTGCCTTGCCTACGTCTAATACGCTTACAGTCATGGGCTCCTCACTGGGTAGCAATGCGATGCCGATGAGCAATGCAATGCCAAGTAAAATGGTGATGATACGTGTTTTCATGTCGGCGCTCCGTTCCGAACTTGCCCGCAGGCAAGGGAGTGTGGCGGTGTTAGGGCATGTGCGTAGTTGCTCTGCGCGCTAGTATGGGTGCTTAGCTCAGCGCCTTGCCAAAGACAAAGCCCGCGATAAGGATGGTGGCAATTGCCACTGGGCAGGCATAGCGAATGAGAAATGCCCATGCGGGGGCAAAGCGCACCTTGGCGCTGCCTTCGCGGCGCATTTCGGCAATGGCAGCGCTTGGTTGCCAGACCCAACCCACAAACAGGCTGATGGCAAGTGCGCCAAGTGGCATGGTGAGGTTGTCGGTAAATAGCTCCATCACATTTGCCATGGGCAGCAGCTGCAAGCCGTTTGCCACATCAAACCAAGGTAGGGTGAGGTTGAGTGCCCCTTGCGAGAGAGAATATCCGCAGCCAAGCAGATACATGGCTGTTGCAAGGGCGAGGGTCGCAGTACGGCGAGAAAGGTGATATTCCTCCGTCACAAAGGCGACAAGCCCCTCAAGTAGTGACATGGACGAAGTAAATGCAGCAAAAAATAACAGCAGGAAAAACATTCCACCAAACAGCACACCACCCGGCATCTGGGCAAAGACATTTGGCAACGAGATAAAGGCAAAGCCGCCGCCCTGCCCACCAATCAGGCTTTTGTCTGTGGCAAACACCGCACAGATGATTGCCGTGCCTGCAAGCAGCGCGATAAAGGTGTCAAGGCAGACAATGGATGCCACGCTCTTGGGCAGGCTGTCCTTAGGCGAAACATAGGAGCCATAGGTGATTAAGATGCCAAGCCCAATGCTGAGTGAGAAAAATGCCTGGCCGAGTGCGGTGATAATTAAATCGCCGTCAATCAGGCTAGCATCAAACGAAAATAGGAAGGCAACCCCTTCAGCGGCGCCTTCAAGGGTCAGGGTGCGGATGGTGACCGCAAGCAATAACAAAAACAAAATAGGCATCAGCAGCTTGCTGATTTTCTCAAGCCCTGCACTGACCCCTTTGCACACAATCGAGGCGGTGAGTGCCATAAAGATAAAGTGCCAGACCAGAGGCTCAAACGGCGCGGAAATAAAGGTGGTGAAATAGGTGGTAGTGTCGCCGCCAAAATCTGCCCCGCATAGATAGGTAAAGACGTATTTTAGCACCCAACCGCCCACGACGCTGTAATAGGAAAGGATGATAAAAGCGGTAAGAATACCGAGCTTTCCCGCAAAGCACCAACGCTTATCAATCTGTGCAAAGGCGCCGACGGTGTTCTTTTGAGTGTGGCGCCCAAGGGTGATTTCTGCAAGCATACAGGAAAACCCAATGCAAACCACCATGCATAAATAAACGGCGATAAAGGTGCCGCCGCCATATTGCCCAACCTTGCCAGGGAATTTCCAAATGTTCCCTAGCCCAATGGCGGAGCCTGCCGCCGCTAAAATAAATCCAAGGTTGCTTGCCCAACCTGCGCGTTTGTCTGTCATCTTGTAAAAAAATCTCCTTTGTGCATGGTTTCTTTGCGTGTTTGTCACCCACGCAATCAGACTGTTTCGCCCGCCGTCAAGGCACCGGATTGGCACTGCTTGGGTGTTGGGCTTGTCCGTGATAGATACCAGTATAGTATACTAGATAAGTAGTGATTTTACAAGGGAGAAGTATGACTTTGGTGGGGGGCTTTGCAGCGGATGTTATCATATCATCTGATCGGATAAAAAGGTGGTCGCTTTTGAAAGCATGCGGATATGATCAATATAGGTGAAGGTTTCTTCTGCTTCATAGTTTTGGCGCAAAAGTGCAGCAGCGATATAGGAATATTCATTGGACAAATTGGTTTGGAAAATACCGCTGTCATCTGTGTTAATTGAAACGGATAAGTGCTGCTTATTTGCTTTATAATTTGTAGGTGCGTTCGTTGGTGTACTTAAGCCATAGGTGTTAAAATCTAGTAATGGCAACGAGACATAGGTAGAACGATAAGAAATGCGTTTATTAGAGGTGGGGTTGGTTTCAATGCATACCTTGCGCGCATATACCTTTTGTCGCAAGAGCATCTGTGCAAGGGTGGTTGCTTCTTGATAGGTTTCATCTGCGCAAATTTGCGTTGGCGTTTCGCTGTTTTTGCGATATAGTGGGTTGTAATGATAACACAAATAGAGCGCTTGTGCTTCGGGAGATGCAAGAGCGTGTTGGTGCGCTTGATTTTCGCAATTGAATTTTGCGGATGTCTGGCGCAAGAGTGTGCCAGCGGTAAAGCATTCCTGAAATAGGGTAGGGTCATCCCCGCGCAGTAGATAGCTTTGGCGATAGAGCTGAATGCTTGGGATAGGCAAAGAAACCCCTTGGAATAACAACTGTGCATGTTGCTGATAGCTGCGTTCTAATCGCATCAGTAAATCAGAACAACTGCTGTTTGGGTGTGCGGCAATGATATCATATAGCCATGCATAATCATCTACCATGCTTTGCAATGTGCCAAAAATATAATGACGCTTTGCGGTAAGATAGTCGGTGACATCTGTGCCAAGTGCAATGGCATGTCCCAAACGGTCACCGCGTGTGAAGTTAAAAAAATTCAGAACGTCGTCAATGACGCGTAATCCGCTGGATAAATTTAAAAAATCTTCTCCGACATGGTAGGTAAAGCCGAGTGGCTGATGCGCTGCAATCTCCTTGCGATGTTGGCGAAAAATTGGCGCAAACACTTCAGGGCTGCAATTGATTTCCGTGTTTGCGGCATCAACGGCAAGAATGGGGATATGGGGGCGATCTGCTTTGATTGTTTCAAAGTAGCGGGTTAGAGAAACAGATTGTTTTTGCACGTTGTCGCGCAAGGCTGCATGGCGACATTCTCTGGCGAGGGGATGGTCTGCATTTTTAATGTAGTGGATAATGATACCAAGTTGCATCGGTTTTAACTGTGGGTTTTTGGCGAGATACTGAGCATAGATTTTTTGGTGGGCAAGGTCAATTTGCTTGACTTTTCGGATGAGATCCTTTTTGCGTTTGGGGGCAATGCGAAGTTCTATCCCTTCTACAAAGCCTTCGCTGTAATATTTATCCAAAACAGAGAGTAAGAGTTTTTCATCATCTTTTTTTTGGAAAAAGCATTCTTTTAATTGTTCGCTTTGCTTGAATTTGTCAAAGCCCATGCCGATATTATCCTGTACAAAACAAAAACGCAGGGTGCACAGCTGATGAATATAAATCATCAGTAGGTTTTGCGCAAGGGTAGGAAGGGTGCCGTGGTGTAAGCGAGAAAATAGCAGTGTGAGTAAAAACCGCTCTTTCAGAAATACTGCTTGCGGATTTTCTGAAACATCTGGTGCAAAAGTGTCAAAGTCTTGGTGGATGCGCCGTAGCGCGTCACGAAACTGGAAGTAATCGAGTTCACAGGAGCTTGCAAGCAATCGGCTGATTTGGTGGGGCAGGATACGGGGTGTTACGGTATCTGACATGGCGATAGATAATAGATAGGTACGCAGCGTTTGCAAGCGAAAAACGGAAATGCAATCCAAGAATGAAAGCGTGCCATCACAGCATTTTTTGTGATAAGTCAAGGGGGTGCAGCAAGCAAGGTTGTGCCAGTTAATCTCCCATGAATAGCCAGAGCCATTTAGATGCATGTGGGTTTCATAGGCGCCTTGGGCGAGTATTTTATACAAACGCTTTTCGGTGTGCTGAATAAAAGGGGAACAGGTGGCAATAGGTGGCTGTGTGGTACCTTGGCATGTGTTTGCAAGAAAGGCGGCTTGGAATAAAATCGGATCAACTTTATTGGCAAAGCCATCCCATTCTAATAGATGCTCGAATTTTAAGAGGAGTTGATTGTTTTGCAGGGTGAAAAGCTGTTTTGCATACATGGCAAACAGAAAGAGCGGCGAGCTTTCGCCGGAGATGGATGCGGGGTAGGCGCTTTTTATGTCATGGCGCAGCCGTGCAAGAAGATTGTTGACCTCATCATAGGAATAATTATTGGGATAAATGTTTAAATACTCTTTGCAGATTGATTCACAGAAGGACTTGTCATCAAAAGACAGGCAAGGGGTAAAGAGGTTGTGACTATCTTGTAAGAAATTTGTGAGTGGCAGTGCACGGAATAGAATGCGGAAGATACGGTCAGCTTGGTTCATGGTTCACCTATTCTTCTTGTTGGTGGTTGAAAAGTGCAGTGGTGTATTCTTCTAGTAATTCGCGGAACGTTGCTTTGCGTGCGGTGGTTAGTCTAGTGTTCGGATGATCAATCTCTACAATTAATTCGATGATGCGGTCTGTTAAATCAGGCGCGATATCAGAAACTGCCAAGAGATGTTTTGCATGGGTGATGACATCGTCTTTGGTTAGATTATCTATTATAGCGGCAAGTTCATGTAGTAATTCTAAAGTGGGGGGTTGTTCTGTGCCGACACTCTTTTTTAATCGAAGGGTTTGAGCATTGGAAACAATTGTCTGAACAGACACCGCGTCCGTCAGTAGCAACAGCTTCATCTCTTCTTTTGAATAAGCGGGGCAGTAGACGTACGATTCTGGTCGGCTATCAGGATATATCGTGGGTAAGCTGTCTTGGTGCAATGGGGGTGGGTTAAGGGTGGTGCGACGGCTTTGTTTATTTGTTTCAGCAGCTAAAAGCAGATTGATGCATCTCAGGAAATAGGCAAGTGGGTGATTTTCAGAACGGCGCGCATAGTTTGCATAGACAAAACGATCAATATCAAACAAAGATAGCAGCACATACGAAAGGGGGTCTTTTTGCGTTAAAGTGGACAGTGTGCTAGGTGCGCTACATAAGAAGCCAAATACATCATAAGAGTAAGTGCGCTTGTCTGTGCGCCAGTCTGCATGGTCAGCGGTGTAGTTATTGGCATTAAAATAATGCCGATATTGGTAGCTACGTTGCACTTGTGATTGTTGCCGGCTTTGGTCTTTGGCGAGTGGACGCGCACTTTGTGCGATATCACCGTGTAATCCAAGGGCTGTAAAAGAAATTTTTGCAATTAAAGTGTGGTAGAGTGTGTCGGTTTTAAATCGGTCTTTGTTATGCGCAAAGGTAAAGGAATATCGGTCTGGGTATTGCAACGTGAGTTCTTCCATCACGTACGAAGGAATAGCATAGCAATTCAGCAGACACTGATAGATGTAAAAAGGTTGTAATTCTACGCGATCTTCCATCTGTTTGACGTGGTCATAGGCGGTTTCTGGTTGCAGATGGGGTTGTAGCAACCCTGTTAAATAGGCTTCCGTCAATGCGAGCGAATAGAAAATCTTGATGCAGTAAACAAAATGCAAATTGACATTGTTTTGTGCGGGCAGACTGTGCGAAGCGGTTTCGGGCGCACTGAGCCCTTTGAAATCTTCTAACAGAGTATAGACATCCGCAAGTGCTACGTTAAACGGCTGTGTTTTTTCAATCAGTAGATGATCCCCTTTTACGCTGCTTGGCGAGGTGAAGAAGGTGCGATATAAATTGAGATACAGCGTGAAGTTTTTATTTTCTGCGGGCGCCATTTCCCATTCTTCTAAGATATGATAGTGGTTAGGGAGTGTAGTTTGGCGCATGTAACTGCGCAGATAATTGCGATAAATATCAATGTTTTTTAGGACAATTTTTCCGTTTTTGATCAGGGTGTCGATTGTGTCAGTAGAATTATCGGTAGAAAAAAGCGGCTCTTGTAAATCTTCCCAAATTAGTTTGATGAACTCTAGGATGCCACGCAAATTTGAGGGGAATTGTTGTGCTGTTTTTTCTTTGGAATCCATTGGCTGTAAATTGAGGCGAATGGTGGCAAGCAATGATTTATAAAGCCAATCTTCTAGGGTGCACTCGGCACGATATGCGTGCATCAAGATAGAGTTTGCGTTGGTGCTTACTGTGCTGTCATCCATGACTTGGTTTAGGATGACCGAAATTTTTGTATGGTATAAGTCTGCCTCAGTTGGCAATAAAATGCGGGTGCTGTGTGGTAGCAGTTTTTCGATATAGCGTGTTGCTTGTAGGTCGATTTCATCTAGTGTGATCATCTTGTGCCGTAATAGCGTTTCATTTTCTCGTGCAAGGGAATCTTTCAGCGCGTTTTGCAGTTGGATATTGCGATATGCCAACACAACGGTGACATTAGTGCACAGGAACTTGCTAATATCCTCTAGCATAGTGTAAATTTGTTGATTTTGGACTAAATCAACATCATCAATCAGCACGGCGAGTCCTTGATAAGGTGTGTGATGGCTGTTGTCGTTGATACACTGCAAGAACAGTTGTACAATCTCATGAAACAAATCCGAAAACGTAGACATGGTGCAATAGTCATTTAACACTTCGGCGGCAATGGTATCTTCGAGATAGTCTTTTTCATCGCGGCGAATTTGATTTAAAATATGAATGGCTTTTTTTAGTTTATGATAGAGTGCATCTTTGTTGTTGGTTAAAAATTCGCATTCGGCGCCACAGATAGTGTGTTGCATTTGAGCGAGGATAAGTTCCATAATGTTGATGCGTTTTCCAAAGGTGTTGGGGTTTAATGGTCCAATTGCATAGATTTGGTTCTGTTTTAAAATTGCTGCGGCAGTGTGAATAAAAGAGCTTTTGCCAGAGCCGCGTTCGCCAATCACGCTAATGGTTTGGTGTAAGGGCGGTGTGGCGATATCATCCTGTGGTGTATGGCAAGTCGGGCAGAGCGGTGCGTTGCTTTGTTGCGCAGAAAAACTCTTGCACAGCGTTTGAAATTCTTTGGATTGTGCGTGAAAGATATAAGTTTCATCATTGAGTGCGGTGTGGCAAGATACGTAAATGGGTTGTCGAATGCGGTTCCAGTTCATAAAAAATCCACCTTTCCTTTTTTATTGATATTATACAACAAATTTCGTTAAAAAGAAACGATGGCGTGATGTTTTGTTTACTGGTGTTGTTGTACGTTGGCACTTTGTCGGTATTCTCTGCTTTTTCTTTGCTTTTTCCGCCTTTTTATTGCAAATAGCGATGGTTTTTGATATAATATTTTCTAAGCATTTTGTTGCCTTGTTACCAAGGCGACGTGAAAAATATAAACTTTTTGATGAAGAGGAAATGTAAAAATGGATTTAAATGAAGTTATCACAAGTTCTTTGGCGCAGCGCTGGGCTGACCAACAAGCAATCCCTATGCTAGAGATGGTGTTTTCCTTTGGGGTGGTGTTTGTGCTCTCCTTTTACGTGCTTTTCATTTATAAACTTATGACCAAGCGTGGCTTTTATTCTCCTAACTTTGCCAAGACCTTGGTTGCACTGCCTGTGATTACCACGGCGATTGTGTTTGCGATGCAAGTTAACGTGCTTGTTTCGCTCGGCATGGTGGGTGCGCTTTCGATTGTGCGTTTTCGCAATGCGGTCAAAGACCCACTCGATTTGCTGTTCTTATTCTGGAGCATTACCATCGGTATCGTCTGCGGTACCTCGGTATACACCATTGCGATTTTTGCAAGTGTGGTGGTGACCATCATGCTGTTTGTGATGGATTACATCCCAAACCGTTGTAATGCATTTATTCTGGTGCTTACCTGTGATGCAGATGCTGCAGAGGAAGCATTAATGCAGGCCATTGCACCCTATTGCCAAAGCAAGACTGTGCGCACTCGCACCCGCAAAGCACAGCGGATGGATTTACTGATTGAAGTGAAAACTAAACAGGATGCTGCACTCGTCGGTGCCGTGGCAGACTGTGCAGGGGTGCAGAATGTGTCCCTTGTGGCACATGATGGTGAAGTGCGTTATTAAAGGAGCAGTATGAGAAACAAAAAAGCTGTGGGCGGAAAGGAAGGATATGCGGAATAAAAAAGGTTGGATTTTCCTGTTTTCTTTGTTGCTGTGCGCCGCTTGCGTAGGATATTCTTTTTGGCAGTATGAACAAAGTGAAACACAGATGCCGGTGATTATTCTTGACCCTTATGAAGATCAAAAGTATAACACCTTAAAAGAATTGCGCCCTACGACCATTACCGTTACCTATCCAAACCAGATGGGCACGTTAGAGTTGCAAGCGCAGGTTCGCTTGCGCGGGAATAGCACCCTGTATTTTAGTAAAAAATCCTATAAAATAGAGCTAGAGGAAAAGTTAGACCTGCGTGTGGGTGTGGATATTGAAGAGAGCTCTGACCGCGAGTGGGTGCTGCTTGCCAATTCCTTTGACCATTCTAATTTGCGCAATTATTATGCGTTTTGGGTGGCGGCGCGGCTTGGCAACTTTGGCTTTGTGCCAGAGGGTATTTTTGTTGAACTATATGTCACCAATGACGATGGTGAGAATGAATATTGCGGGGTTTATTTGCTGTGCGAGCAGATAGAAGTGCAAGAAACCCGCGTGGATGTTGACGTTACAACCGAAACCGAAAAAGGCTTTTTGATTGAGATGGTGGAATATCCGCAAGAGATTTATACCATAGAGGTGGCACATGAGGGTGAACTAATCGAGTATGATGTGCGCAGCCAAGTGGAGGGCCAAGAGGATCTAGACCGTATTGAGGCGGTGTTGCAAAGTGTAGAAGATGCCCTTGCCACAGGCGAGCAAAGCGAGATAGAAGCAGTGCTTGATATGGATTCCTGCGTGGATATGTATATTTTGCAAGAATATATCATGAACCGAGATGTTGGTTGGGCGAGCTTTTATTATTACTGTGAGGCAGGCGAGAGCGTGCTTTATATGGGTCCGCCATGGGATTTTGACCGCAGCATGGGTTCAAGCTCAACCTTATATGGCGGTAGCTATGAAGGGTTGAGTGCGGGCAATGCAGAGGTGACAGATACCTACGCACATCCATGGTTCCAAACCTTAATGCAGATGGAATGGTTCCAGGAATTGGTGAAAGAGCGCTGGAACGAAACCAAGGATATTTATGCCGCAGGTCTTGTAGAGATACAGGGTTTGAGTGAAGATTATGCCACCCAAATGCAGGATAATTTTGATGTGTGGTATACCGAAAAGGTCGGTGTTGACCAGATGGTGGTGTATGGCGAAAACTATGCCGAGGACGCAGAATATTTATTTAACTGGCTAGAAAACCGATATCTTTGGTTTGATAACTACTGGAACGGAGCGGATGGTTAGTGTGTGAAATGTCGGCATAGCCACTGTACCCATTGTGGTGAATGCGTGCGGCGAGCCTAGGTAGGTGAAGTGGGACGGAATACCGCTTTTCTGTTTGCGTTTGCTAGAGAAGTGGTATAAAACCGATAAGAAAGGCAGCAAGATGGAAACCAGAATAGAACAAAAATATCTATGCAATGAGATGGATTATCAGTTGCTGAAAGCAAGGCTTGCTGCGCTGATGGAGATGGACGAAAACACGATTGAAACCCTTGATGGTACCATGGGCTATCACATTCGTTCGGTCTATTTTGATGATATGTACCAAAGCAAGTTTTACGAGAACGAGCATGGGGTAGATGACCGCAATAAATATCGTATCCGTGCTTATAACAACAGCGATACTGCGTTGCATTTTGAACGAAAAAGCAAGCAAAACGGCTATAATCATAAAGAAGCATTCTCGCTAACTCCGGCGCGGTATGCCGAGTTTGTGGCAGAGGAATTTACCTTTGTCCCTTCGGAAATCCCCCTAGAAAACGAGATTTCGTTGCAGCGCCTCACAAGCCGCCTTGCACCTTCGTTGATTGTGGCTTATGATCGCGAGGCTTATGTCAATCACGCAGGGAATGTGCGCATTACCTTTGATCGAAACATTGCCGCTTCGCATGAGATTGCAGGCTTTTTTGACCCACAGTTGCCTTTGGTGCCAGTGCTACAAACAGGACAGTTTATTTTAGAAGTTAAGTTTGACGAGTTTCTGCCACGGCAGATTGAGCAAGCGCTAGATATTAAGAAAATGCAGCAAATTACCTTCTCGAAATTCTATATGGGTAAGCTCGTTCTTGCAAAGCAGGATGGCGGCTATCGTAACCACCCAGTGCAAGCGAGTTTTGCGACGGTGTAATGTGTGCGAGGGGATACGCGATAAAATAGTATCATCAAAATAGGCAGTGCTACGCGTTCGTGGCACTGCCTATTTGTTTGGTGATAGATGGCTATTCATGATATGGGTTTACCCTACGCTGCCCGTTTCGATAAATTCTGCAATTGCTGCCACGGCAATATCTTGCTGCTCCTGGGCGGAGATGGTCGCGTCTGGGTCACCATCCTGCTTGCCATAGTTGCCAAACTGGGCATGGTTTCCGCCCTCGATTAGCACAATGTTCTCGATATAATCAATGTTTTCTTCTAGGTTATCATTAAAGCTGCCGTAAATAGTCAGTGCGCTCGCGGGGTCATAATCGCCATAGACGTATGCGCCCAGTAAAATCAGACCTTCGACAAGCTCAGGATGATCAGATGCAAAGCTGCTTGCCATGCCACCGCCCATTGAGTGTCCACCGATGTACCAGGTGGTAATCTCAGGATAGGCTTCGATGATATCCGCTGCTGCATTCACATTGAAAATTGCCATGTTCAGCGGCATTTCCACCAGAATGCAGGTGATGCCACAGGTTTGCTGAATATTTTGCAAGATGGGTAGATAAGCAATAGCCTCTACCTTGGCGCCGGGATAAAAAATCAGCGCAGTATCACTTGGCACACTGGGCGATAAAATGGTTAAGTTGCCATCCTGCGTTAGGTTGCTGCTGTCAGTGACAACGGCAAGGGCGGTGTCCTGTGCGCGGTAGTAATCGGAGGCATAGACCAAAAAACCAATGCAGCAGGCCGCGCCTAGCACGGTAAGGACAATCAGCGTAACCAGAAGCGCCCGTAAGGGGCGCTTTTTTCTTTTGACGGTGGCGGTTTTTGGATTATGCATTTCTTGTGTTTCGGTAGGATTTTTTGCTTCGGTGATGGTGGAATGAGGCATATTGAAACTCCTTTTTTGTAGGGGATGGGCAGTGTTTATTTCGGATGTGGCGGCAACGATTGCGCTGTTGTTTGTTAGCTTATCATAGCCACCGTACAGTGTCAAATGATGGCGCCAATATACAGTTTTTTTGCTTCGTACCACGCGTGCTGTATGCACGGGGGGATCACCGTGCTTTGTCATGGGTGGGCGAGTAGTGCAATTTTCTCAAAAAGAAGCGAAAAACAGTGCGCTTTCTTGCAAGAAGTGTAAAAATATTCAATTTTTCTTTTCTGAAGTGAATTTTTATGCTATAATTGCTTTATTACGGTAAACTGTGAAAGCAAGAGAAGGGGGCTCTTTAGTAGTAAAGGGAACCCTACAAATTGCGATATTAAAGGAGGATATCTTTCATGTCAGATTTTTTCACCACAACCAATATAGTGATTGTTGCGGCAATTATCTTATATCTGATTGGGATGCTGTTGATTGGTTTTCATTTTTCCAAAAAGAACGCATCTTCTTCTGATTTTTACTTGGGCGGGCGCAAGCTAGGCCCCTTCGTCACGGCGATGAGCGCCGAGGCAAGTGATATGTCCAGTTGGCTGCTGATGGGCTTGCCAGGGGTTGCTTACCTAACGGGTGTCTGTGATGCCTTTTGGACGGCGCTTGGGCTTGCACTTGGCACATGGGTCAACTGGTTGATTGTGGCGCGTCGTTTGCGCCGTTATTCGGCAAACATCGATGCAGTGACGGTGCCCAGCTTTTTTGTCAAGCGTTGGCACGATAAGCGCAACCTGCTGAATGCTGTGTCAGCGGTGGTTATTATCGTCTTTTTCATCCCCTATACCGCCAGTGGGTTTGCTGCCTGTGGTAAGTTATTCAATAGTCTATTTGGTGCAGATTATATGGTAGCGATGATTGTTTCGGCGATTATCATTGTGCTGTACACTACCCTGGGTGGGTTCTTGGCTGCATCTACCACTGATTTTATCCAGAGTATTGTCATGTCCATCGCCCTTGTGGTGGTGCTTGGCTATGGCACGTGGTCGGTGGGCGGTTTCGATGTAGTGCTGCAAAATGCACAAAGCCTTGCGGGTTATCTTGCACTGAATGCTACACACGATGTTTCCACGGGTGGGTCAAATACATATAGTGCACTGACCATCGTTTCCACCCTGGCATGGGGCTTGGGTTATTTCGGCATGCCTCATATCCTGTTGCGTTTTATGGCGATTGAGGATGCGAAAAAACTGGTGCTTTCTCGCCGCATTGCTACCGTATGGGTTTGCATTTCGATGAGCGTTGCCATTATCATCGGTGCGACTGGTCTTGCCATGAGCGAGGCGGGCGTGCTCGGTGTGCTAGAGGGCAGCGCAAGTGAAAATGTCATTGTCCAGATTTCCGCGTTGATTGCGCAGCATGGTATCTTCCCCGCTATGGTCACGGGTGTGATTTTGGCAGGTATCTTGGCGGCAACCATGTCTACCTCTGACAGTCAGCTGTTAACCGCGGCCTCAGGTGTCAGCGAAAATATCGTGCGCGAATTCTTTGGCATCAAGCTCAAAGAAAAAGAGGGTTTGATGATTGCCCGTGTGACGGTGGTTGTCATCAGTTTGCTTGCAATTTTCTTTGCGCAGAACCCTGACAGCTCGGTATTCCAGATTGTTAGCTTTGCGTGGGCAGGCTTTGGCGGCGCGTTTGGTGCGGTCATGCTCAGTGCTTTGTTCTGGAAACGCAGCAACTGGCAGGGCGCTCTTGCCGGGATGATTGCGGGCGGCGCCATGACCTTTATCTGGAAATATGGTGTGCGCCCACTTGGCGGTGTCTTTGATATCTATGAGTTGCTGCCAGCCTTCCTGTTTAGCGCGATTGTTCTCGTTTGCGTCAGCCTTGCCACCCCCGCCCCAAGCGAGGAAATTGTTGCAGAGTTTGAGCAGGCAAAGAACGGTTAAGTGATGGTACAGCACTCTAAAAATGTATGACGGAAATAAAGGTTTGATCTAGTTGTTTTAGATAACCTTATTTATAAAAAAGCTGCACGAACAGCAGACGAGCAAAGAGTATGCTAGCGCCTTTTTGGGGGCGAGCCACTCTTTGAACGGTTGAAGTTTGTGCAGCTTTTTTGCGTCTAGGCAGTGCGGTGCACTTGCTTTATCGCGCGTTACCCCTAAAAGGAACATGGTGAAAGAGCTTGTTGTCATGCCTTGGTGTGCGGTGCAATTTCCCGAAAGATTTCACTGGTTTTTCCTTGACAAGGCGGCGGGAAACGGTGTACAGTAAGTATGGTAAATAGATACAAAAAAAGAGGAGCGTTCTAATGCAAATCACACAAAGACCAATGGAGCAACAGGCGAGTGCGGCCAATACTGGCGCGCAAAAGATGGTGCGCAAATCCCCGCGCGAGCAGCGCAATGTCAAAATTATCTTAATCAGTGCGTTGATTGGTGTGCTTGCGGGGCTTGTTAGTGTGCTATATCGGTTGATGCTCAGCGGGGCAGAAACGCTCTCTTATGCAATGTATGATTATGTGCGGGGGCATTTGTTTCTGGTGCCGCTGCTCTTTATTGGGTTGACGGCGCTAGGGCTTGGCATTGGTGCGCTCACGCGCAAATATCCTCTGATTTCGGGTAGTGGTATTCCGCAGCTAAAAGCACAAATTACTGGGTACATCGGTGGGCGGTGGTGCAGCACCTTGTTTGCAAAGCTCATTGGTGGCAGCGCGGCGATTGTTGCGGGGCTTTCGCTCGGGCGGGAGGGACCTTCTATTCAGCTAGGTGCTTGTGTAGCGGATGGCATTGCAAATAAAATGACAGATGATGCTGCCGAAAAGCGGATTTATCTGGCAAGTGGTGCCTCGGCGGGGCTTGCCGCTGCCTTTAACGCGCCGCTTGCGGGGGTGATGTTCGCCCTAGAAGAAATTTTTAAATATTTCTCGCCTATGGTGCTGCTTTCTACCATGGTTGCGGCAGTTTTTGCCGACTTTGTGTCCAAAATGTGCTTTGGGATGGACGCGATTTTTCATTTTGAAGTGACCGAGAGTATTCCTATTCAATATTACGGTTTGTTTATTATTCTTGGGTTATTACTTGGCGTATCTGGTGTAGTGTATAACATCTGTCTAGTGCGAGCGCAGGCGATTTATCGTAAACTCTCTTTTGTGCTTGACCGCCGTGTGGTGCCTGTTATTCCATTTTTGTGTGCGGGTATATTGGGCTTAACCTTCCCGGTGGTGCTTTGCGGTGGGCATGCCTTGATTGAAGAGCTAAACCTAAGCACTAGTTTGTTATTCTTATGCGCCGCACTGTTGCTGAAATTCTTATTTTCGATGGTCAGCTTTGGTGCGGGTGCGCCCGGCGGTATTTTCTTCCCCTTGCTTGTGCTTGGGGGCACCATTGGGGCGATTTTCGCAAAACTTGCCATTCCGCTGCTTGGGATGGATGAAGTGCTTTTTTATAATTTCATCATCATTGCAATGGCGGGTTATTTTGCATCCATCGTTCGCGCACCGCTGACTGGCATCGTGCTGATGATTGAGATGACTGGTTCGCTCTCGCAAATTTTGCCTTTAATCGTCACCTCAGCGGTGGCATATATCGTAGCAGAGGAATGTAAAAATCAGCCGATTTATGAGTCACTTCTTGAGAATTTATTGCATGGGCGCGGTATCCACAAAAAGGCAATGAAGCGGGAGAAAATCTTGCTTGAAATGGTGGTGCAGTATGGCTCAGAGATGGAGGGCAAAACTTTGACTGAAATCCCGGTGCCCGAAAAATGCTTGATTGTTTCCATTAAGCGGGGCGAACATGATATCACCCCCAATGGGCAGACGGTGGTGAAAGCGGGGGATTACCTTAGCGTATTGACCAGTTTAAACTATGAGCTTTTGGTGCGTGCAGAGATGGAAAAAATGTGCGGCGGGCGATAAGCGGCGGTGCGGCAAAACAGTGCGGTAAAACGTGTGTGTCTTGCGTTGACAAACACGGTGTGGATACGATATAATGAACACTATATGACAAAAAACGCGAAAAGACGGAGGGCTTTGCCAAGATGAAAGTCGATTTAAAACAGATAGAAACGATCTGCTGTGAAGTTGCAGTGGTGGCAGGGCAGAAAATCATGGAGATTTATGCCGATGAAACTCTGTTCCGGAACGTGCAATATAAGGCAGATAATTCCCCGCTGACTATGGCGGATACTGCCGCCAATGAAATCATTGTGGCTGTGCTTGCAAAGCAGTTCCCTGAAATGGAAATTTTATCCGAAGAAGGTAAGGATGACCTTGCCCGCCTTGATAATCCTTATTGTTTTGTGGTTGACCCACTCGACGGAACAAAAGAGTTTATCAAACGCAATGGGCAGTTTACCGTTAATATTGCCCTTGCTCACAACCATAAAGTGGTAATGGGTGTGATCTATGTGCCCGCAAGTAAAGAGCTTTACTTCGCAAGCGCAGGAAATGGTGCCTTTTATACCGATGCGACGGGTAACACCCAGCAAATTCATGTGTCACCTGAAAGGGATTTAAGCAAGGTGCGTTTAGTGATGAGTGGCTCGCATGGTTGTGCCGAAATGGAAGCGTTGATTGAAAAATATCAGTTTAAAAATTTTATTCGGATGGGTTCGTCTCTCAAAGGGTGTCTTGTGGCAAAGGGCGAGGCAGAGCTTTACTATCGCCATAATCCCACCATGGAATGGGACACTGCCGCCATGCAGTGTATTGTCGAAGAGGCAGGCGCGACCTTTAAACAGATGGACGGCAGTGAAATGCTGTATAACCGCGAAAATTCGCTCAATGACAAAGGCTTTTACATTGTGAACAGTCTGGATAATATCTTGTCATAAAATCGCAATCTTTCTGTGATATGCTGTGATAAGCAAAATAACATCGTGACATACCGATTTGTGATCGTTTGCCCTTTGTAGATGGCGCAAAACCAGATGCAATAGCAAACCGACCTCCGTGTAAAACAAATAAATAGATAAAGGATAAAATTCATGGACGAAAAATCTTACCTCGATAAGCTAGAGGCAGAGGCAATTTATATTATGCGTGAGGTTGCCGCCGAATGCGAACGACCTGTCATGCTCTATTCCATTGGCAAGGATAGTTCAGTTATGCTACATCTGGCGATGAAAGCGTTCTATCCCGAAAAACCACCTTTCCCCTTTATGCATATTGACACTACTTGGAAATTCAAAGAAATGGTGGAATTTCGTGACCGTGTTGCTGCCGAAAAAGGCATTGAAATGCTAGTGTATACCAACGAGGACGGTGTGGCACAGGGGATTAATCCTTTTGAACACGGCGGAGCTTATACCGATACCATGAAAACCCAAGCGCTGAAAGCTGCGCTTGATAAATATCAGTTTACCGCTGCATTTGGCGGCGGGCGTCGTGATGAGGAAATGTCTCGTGCGAAGGAACGCATTTTCTCGTTCCGTAACCAAGACCACGCATGGGATCCTAAAAATCAGCGTCCTGAGCTGTGGGATTTGTATAATACCACCATTCACAAAGGCGAAAGCATGCGTGTGTTCCCAATTTCAAACTGGACAGAGGCAGATATTTGGCGCTATATTGAGCGCGAGAACATCGAAATCGTGCCGCTGTACTTTGCTGCCGAGCGCCCTGTGGTAGAGCGCGACGGCAACCTAATTATGGTAGATGATGACCGCCTGCCCCTAGATGCGGGTGAAGTGCCTGAAATGAAGATGGTGCGCTTCCGCACCCTTGGTTGCTATCCACTGACGGGTGCGGTTGAGTCTGATGCCACTACTTTAACTGAAATCGTAGAAGAAACACTTGGCGCCGTTTCGTCAGAACGCACTAGCCGTGTGATTGACCATGAAGCACGTGGCAGCATGGAACGCCGTAAACGGGAGGGTTATTTCTAATGAAGGGACTTTTAAAATTCATCACCTGCGGCAGCGTAGATGATGGCAAATCTACCTTAATTGGGCATATTTTATATGATGCAAAGCTGATTTTCGCAGACCAAGAAAACGCATTGGTGTTAGACAGTAAAATTGGCAGTCGCGAAAGCCAGATTGACTATTCCTTGCTGCTTGATGGCCTGATGGCAGAGCGTGAACAGGGCATTACCATTGACGTTGCCTATCGCTATTTTAATACGGAAAAGCGCAATTTTATCGTGGCCGATACCCCCGGGCATGAGGAATATACCCGTAATATGGCGGTTGGCGCCTCTTTTGCAGAGCTTGCGATTTTGCTGATGGATGCCTCAAAGGGCATTTTGTTGCAGACCCGCCGCCATGTGCGCATTTGCAGCTTGATGGGTATTCGCAACTTTGTCTTTGCCGTCAATAAGATGGACTTGGTGAATTATGACGAAGCAACCTATCGTCAGATTGAGGCGGATGTCAAGGCACTGATTGCAGAGAACAGCTACCTTTGCGATAGCGTTAAATTCATCCCCGTCAGCGCGACTGAGGGCGATAACGTCACCCAATCTTCGGTCAATATGCCTTGGTATGATGAAGTGCCTTTACTGCAATACCTAGAAGAGGTTGAGATAGTGCAAGAGCAGGCAAACGAAACCTTCTTGTTGCCCGTACAGCGCGTTTGTCGCCCCAACCAGAGTTTCCGCGGCTTCCAAGGTGAAGTATCGCAGGGCGGTGTTTCAGTTGGGGAAGAAGTTTGCATTCTGCCCAGTAAAGAACGTGCCGTCATCAAGGAATTATATGCTACGGACACTGCTGTGCAACGTGTACAGTTCGGCGAGGCAGTCACCGTATCGCTTGACCGTGAGGTTGATTGCTCGCGCGGGTGCGTCATTGCCAAAGAAGAACATCCCACCAGCCGTCTACTGCGTGCAGAGCTCATTTGGATGGACGATGAAGAGCTTGTGGTCGGGCGCGGGTTCCTATTTAAAGTAGGTACCAAGCTAGTGCCCGCCACTATTATGCACATTCACTATTGTATCGATGTGAACACAGGCGAGCACCTGCTACAAAAAGATGCGAAGAAAAATGATATCATCAACTGTGATATCTCCCTGAGTGAAAAGGTGCTCATTGAAGCCTTTGCGGATAACCGCAAGCTCGGACGTTTTATCTTGATTAACCGTGTTAGCCACATGACATCTGCTTGCGGTATCATTCAGCATAAGCTGACCCGCTCAGACAATTTGACTTGGCAGAATTTAGATATCACCAAAGAATATCGCGCCAAACAAAAGCTACAACAGACCAAAACCATTTGGTTTACTGGTTTTTCGGGTTCAGGCAAATCTACCATCGCGAATGCACTGGAAAAAGAGCTTGCCATGCGGGGCAAGCACACCATGCTGCTTGATGGTGACAACCTGCGTTTAGGGTTAAATAACAACCTCGGCTTTACCGAGGAGGACCGCGTAGAAAATATTCGTCGTTTTGCTGAGGTGGCAAAGCTGATGAATGACGCAGGGCTGATTGTGCTTGTGTCGGTAATCTCTCCGTATGAGGATGACCGCCAGAATGCGAAAAACATCATCGGCGAAGATTTCATGCTAGTGCATGTCGCAACAAGCATTGAGGAATGTGTTCGCCGTGACACCAAAAATCTATACCAGAAGGCAATTAAGGGCGAGATTAAGAACTTTACCGGTATTTCTAGCCCTTATGAAACGCCGGCAAACCCTGATCTTGTAGTAGACACCGAGAAAACCAGTGTGGAAGAAGCCGCACAGCAGGTGCTCGCGCTGCTTGATTTATAAGGGGAACACCGCCCAATTGCGGGCACAGAATATCTGTGCATTGAGCGGATTGTCCGATGCTGATGTGTGATGCAGTCGTATGTATTTTGCAGGGCGGCATAGTTGGCACAGACAAGGTAACGTTATAATAGAATTTAATATCACAAAGACACCGCAAGTGTGTTGCCAAACAAACGGTAGCGCCTTGCGGTGTTTTGGGCGACGTGCCCACCACCCTAGAACAGATGAGGAGAACCCATGCAACAGCAACTTGACAATTATATGGTAAACCAAGACCCCGAACAGCGCCTAAAATACATCAAGCATTTCGCACTTGATATGGACGGCACCATTTATTTAGATGATGTCTGGATTGATGGCGCGTTAGAATTTTTACAAAAGCTGACTGATACCGGTCGCACCTATTGCTTTATGACCAACAATTCCTCAAAAGATGCTGCAAGCTACCTTGCCAAATTGCGGGGCATGGGCTTGCCAGTGCAGGCGGAGCAGCTTGTGACCTCTGGGCATGCGACCATCGCCTATCTAAAGGAGAATTATCCCGATAAGCGGGTGTATTTGTTTGGCAATGCGGTGCTTTGTGCTGAATTTGCCGCGGCGGGTATCCCTTTGAGCGATACCGACCCTGAGGTGGTGGTATCTGCCTTTGATACGGGCTTTGATTACCAAAAGCTCTGCAAATTCTGCGACTTTGTCCGCGCGGGGTTGCCGTACCTAGGCACCCACCCCGATTACAATTGCCCCACCAAAACAGGCTTTGTGCCTGATATTGGCGCTATCCATGCTTATGTGCATGCTTCTACTGGGCGGATGCCTGACCATATTTTGGGCAAGCCCAACAAGGAAATTATTGATTATACCCTCGCGCAGATGGGCGCAGCGCCCTATGACACCGCCGTGGTGGGCGACCGCCTTTATACCGATGTGAAAGCAGGGGTCAGCAACGGGTTGTGCGGCATTTTCGTGCTCAGTGGGGAGGCGCAACTGAGCGATTTGCCGCAGTCAGATGTACACCCACATTTGATTTTCACCTCGGTGAAAGAGATGATACCGCTGTTGTGAAATATCTTGTGATGAATTGCATTGAATGAACAACTGGTATATGATGTTGAAAAAAGGAGAATTTTAATGGATAAGACCATATCGATGAATGACATTTCGTCTTTTATTACCGCGATTTCATCTTTGCTTGCAGCAGTTTCTGTGGTCATTGGTGGTGTGTTTACTTGGTTGCAATGGCGAAAAACAACCGCTTTAAAACGGGCTGATTATATCAAAGAGCTGACCATGAAATGGCAATCTGACCAAGAGATAAAGAAGATTACTTATCTTATAGATTATAGTGAACGGTGGTACAGTGCGGATTTTCACTGCGGTGGGGACTTGGAAAAAGAGGTGGATGCAACACTGTCTTATTTCTCGTATATATGCTATTTGAACGAAAAAAAGATTATTTCAAAAGATGAATTTAGATTTTTGGAATATAAAGTAGCAAGAATACTGCAAAGCAGCGATGTTCAAAACTACTTTTATAATATTTATCATTTTGCAAAAAAATTCGGCAAGGAAATGTCATTTTATTACTTGTTTGTTTATGGTGAAAAGAATAACTTTTTTGACAAGGAATTTTATAATGTGAACAGTAAAGTGTATCCGCATTGTTTGAATTTTTAGAGTGGTGTAATGATTGGAGTGCTGCCATAGGAGCTGATTGAGGTGCAGTGGTGAAAGGCTGGGAACAGATGAAATTTATTAGGACGATTCATGCGGTAGGGCAAGGGGCATTTTATACAGAAAAACTTTGTTTCAAAAATCAACAATATAATGTTGTTTATGATTGTGGTTCCGCAACGAGTAAAAAAAATATTGATAATGAAATTGTAGCAACATATAATCAAGACGAAGAGATAATAGCGGTCTTTATCTCTCATTTTGATGTGGATCATATAAATGGATTGGAAAAGTTACTCACTTACTGTAAGGTGAAATATGTCTTTCTTCCTGTGATTAGTTGGGATCGGTTGCACATTATTGCTGATGATAAAAATAGTGCATTTGTTAGAAATATGGTAAAAGACCCTGTCGCGCACATTTGTAAAATGAGCCAAAGCACGAAAGTGGTTTTTGTCAGACCGCTTTATGATGAAGATGATCAAGGCAGTTTCCTATATGACGGTTATGATGAAATTCGTATGAATAATAAGATTTTTTATCTAGAGGATAGCATTCCTGGGCAAGTGGGGATGATGAATTCTGGAACGAAAATTCAACTATCAAGCTGGGTAGATCGATGGGTGTATGTTCCTTGCAATGTTGTGGAGCGTGCGTTGATCTCTGCCCTTCAGGGAGCGCTTTTAGCGGAAGATATCACCTGTACGTCCACGCATCCTGATGATTTATCTAAGGCAAAGGAAGTATTTGATCGGTTCATACCGAAAAAAGATCGTAATATTCGTTCGATGGTAGTGTATTCAGGTGGGATGGATGCGTGGAAAACAGCCGGTTATTACGAAGAGCGGGGAATTGCATGGTTGCGTTTTTACGGGCATCGCATTAAGAGCGGATGTATGTATTTAGGCGATTTGAAATTGCACACGGAGTTGCTTAAACAATTAGAGGATTCGTATCAGATGTATCGGAATAATGTTGGTATGGTACAGGTGCCACATCATGGTTCTCGGCATAATTTTCATGAAGATGTATTTTGTCTGTTCAAAAGTGCTGAATTATATTTTATTTGCGCAGGGACAAAAAACAAGTATAGACATCCAGATGTTAAAGTGGTACAGGAAATTATTGTAAGCGGTAAAATCTTAGTCAAGATTGCAGAGAGTTGTCCTTTGGTAATCAAGGGTATATGGTGATATGAAAATATAAAGATAAGGCCATTGACATGGAGCGTCACTGCTTTGTGCCAATGGCTTTGTTGCGTGTTGGAAAATGGTGTGACGTGTACGTTGGGGCGGTATAGTTGATGTATTTGTTGTCGTTTTATAGAAAATAATCATCTGTGCTGTTATTGCCCTAATTCTCACTCCACCGCATGCACAAAAACAAATAAGATTTGCCAACACACGCACTGTACACTTTGCGCAAAAAAAGATACAATAAAAACAAATAACGGGGCAAATTGTCATATCGCCCTTACACCAACACATAGAAATTGGAGATTTTTTATGCAATACGGTCATTTTGATAACGCAAAACGGGAATATGTCATGGATCGGGTGGACCTACCCATGAGTTGGACAAACTACATCGGCACTGAGCGGATGGTTGGGGTGCTCAACCAGACAGCGGGTGGGTATCTCTTTTGTGAGAGCGCAGAGTACCACCGCATTACCCGTTTCCGTGCAAACAGCGTGCCTATGGACACCCCAGGGCATTATCTCTATCTGCGCGATGACGATACCGGTGAATACTGGAGCGTCAGTTGGCAGCCAGTCGGCAAACCCCTTGATAAAGCCCATTATCTTGCTCGTCATGGCTTGAGTTACAGTGCTTATGAATGCGAATACAACGGCATTTACGCGGTGCAGACCCTCTTTATCCCACGTGGTGAGGATGTCGAAATCTGGGATTTGAAACTAGAAAATCGCAGTGGCAGCCCCCGTAATATCAGCGTGTTCAGCTATGCGGAGCTTTCGTTCCATCATATTGATATGGACAACCGTAATTTCCAGATGAGTTTGTATGCCGCGGGCAGCAGCTATGCAGAGGGCATCATCGAACAAGATTTATTCTATGAAGAAACCGGTTACCAATACTTCGCGGCGAGTTTTTCGCAGCCGGATAGCTTTGACGCGGTGCGTGAGGCATTCATCGGCAATTATCGCAGTGAAGCAAACCCAATCGGGGTAGAAACCGGCACCCTATCAGGCAGCACTTCTCTTGGCGGCAATCAGTGCTGTGGCTTACATAAAAAATACACACTCGCCGGCGGCGAACGCGTCGCACTTGCCTTCTTCCTTGGTGAAGGAAAACGTAGTGAAGGGGTGCGCATTCGTTCTAAATATGCAAGCGAAGCCGCCCGTGATGACGCAATGGCAGAGTTGCGCCGCTTCTGGGACGCAAAATGCGCCGCGCTACAAATTAACACCCCAAGCGATGATATGAATACCATGCTCAATATCTGGACGCTGTACCAGAGTGAGATTAACATTATGTTTTCTCGCTTTGCGAGCTTTATTGAGGTTGGCGGGCGCACTGGTCTGGGCTATCGCGACACCGCGCAGGATGCGATGACCGTATTACACTCAAATCCCGAGAAATGCCGCCAACGCATTATAGAGCTGTTAAAAGGTTTGGTGAGCAAGGGCTATGGCTTGCATCTGTTTAGCCCGGAATGGTTTGATGAACATCCAAAACCTGCCTTTAAGAGTCCCACCGTTGTGCCTACCCCAAGCGCGGATGATATGATTCATGGGCTGAAAGACGCGTGCAGCGATGATGCGCTCTGGCTTGTCTTTACGGTGGTGCAATATGTCAAAGAAACAGGGGATGTTGATTTTATCCATAGTACCCTGCGTTATGCCGATGGCGGCAGCGGCACGGTGTATGAACATCTGCTCAAAATCTTGGATTTCTCTACCGCAATGGTGGGCGAGCACGGGGTCTGCCAAGGCTTGCGTGCAGACTGGAACGATTGCCTCAACCTAGGTGGTGGCGAAAGTGCCATGGTCAGCTTCTTGCATGTCTGGGCACTCGAAGCCTTTGTTTCCCTCGCTGCCCAGATGGGGAATGCCGCAGACGCTGCAAAGTATGAGGCTATTCGTCAAAAGGTTGCTGCCCTTTGTGAAGAAGTGCTGTGGGATGGAAAATGGTACCTGCGCGGCTTTACCAAAACAGGGCGCCCTATTGGCACCCATACAGATGATGAGGGTCGAGTTCACCTAGAGAGCAATGCATGGGCAGTGCTCTCTGGTGCAAGCAGCCCAGAACATGGCAAAACCGCCCTTGATTCACTTTATACCAATTTGCAAACCCCCTATGGCATGATGTTAAATGCCCCTAGCTATACAAAGCCAGATGATGACATCGGCTTTGTGACCCGCGTATACCCTGGACTAAAGGAAAATGGCGCGATTTTCAGCCACTCGAACCCTTGGGTCTGGGCGGCGGAATGTCGGCTTGGGCGCGGTGACAGAGCAATGGAACTATACAATTCCCTTTGTCCTGCCCGCCAAAATGACATGATTGAAACCCGCAAATGTGAGCCATATAGCTATTGCCAGTTTATCAGCGGCATTGACCATGCTGCCTATGGTGAGGCACATCATCCCTTTATGACGGGCTCAGGCGGGTGGAGCTATTTTGCTGCCACACAGTATATGCTTGGCATTCAGCCAGATTTTGACGCATTGCGCGTTGACCCTTGCATTCCTTCCACATGGGATGGCTTTACTGCAACCCGCGTATGGCGCGGCACAACCTATCATATCACGGTTGAAAACTCACTGCATATCTGCAAGGGTGTCGCTGAGATTTACCAAGACGATGCCAAGGTAGAGGCAATCACCCCCGCCGTAGGCGAAGTGGTTCATGTCCGCATTGTGATGGGGTAAGGAAAGGAAGATATTATGATTCAATTTGGAACAGGCGGGTGGCGCGCCATCATCGCCGATGAATTTACCAAGGCAAATGTGCAGCTGCTTAGCTATGCCATTGCCACAAAAATGCAGGACGAAGGTGTCGCGGAACAGGGCATTGCCATTGGTTATGACCGCCGCTTTTTGAGCGAGGAAAGTGCCGATTGGGCGGGTGAAGTATTTGCCGCCGCCGGGGTGCCTTGTGAAATTATCCGCCGCCAAAGCCCCACCCCACTGATTATGCATTACATCAAAACCAAGGGTATGGCATACGGCATGGCCATCACCGCAAGTCACAACCCCGCGATTTATAACGGCATTAAGGTCTTTATGAAAGGCGGGCGGGACGCAGATGAGCCAATGACCCAAGAAATTGAACGCTATATTGCCAAGGTAGAGGCAAGCCAAAACGGCGCGCCAGTGCCCACCATCGAAAAGGTCATTGCTATGCAACAAGGTCTGATGAAAGACATCGACCCGATGAATGATTATATTGATAGCATTCTGGGTGCGGTGAATGTTGCGGCAATTCGCGGTGCGGGGTTGCGAGTGGCGCTTGACCCCATGTATGGTGTTTCCCAGACGGCATTGCAGACCATCTTACTGACCGCGCGGTGTGAGGTGTCGGTCATCCATGAACGGCGCGATGCCCTGTTTGGCGGGCGGATGCCCACCCCCACAGAGAAAACCCTTGCGAGCTTTATCAATTATGTTGAGGAAAACCATTATGACATCGGCATTGCGACCGATGGCGATGCTGACCGCCTAGGGGTCATCGATGACAAAGCAATCTTCTTGCACCCTAATAAAATTTTGGTGCTACTTTATTACTATCTGCTTGCCTATAAAGGGTGGCAGGGCGCTTCTGTGCGCAACATTGCCACCACGCACTTGTTAGATACCATTGCGGCTGCCTTTGGCGAAACCTGCTATGAGGTGCCAGTTGGTTTTAAACATATTTCAAGCAAGATGGTTGCCAGTGGCGCGATTATCGGCGGTGAGAGCAGTGGCGGCTTGACGGTGCGTGGGCATATCCAAGGCAAAGACGGCATTTATGCCGCCGCCTTACTGGTTGAAATGCTTGCTACTACGGGTAAGAGCCTTTCTACTCTTTGGGCGGAGATTGAGGAGAAATTCGGGCATTTTGAAATGACCGAGCATGATTTCCACTTTACACAAGCCAAGAAAGAAGAAATCCACAATACCCTCATGGTAGATAAGCTGTTGCCAATTTTTACTCAAAAGGTGGCAAAGGTTAGCTATCTGGACGGTTGCAAGGTTTACTTTGAAAACGGCGGCTGGATTATCGCCCGCTTTAGTGGGACAGAGCCATTGCTGCGTATCTTCTGTGAGATGAGCACCGAAGCAGAGGCAGAAGCAACCAGTAAGCTGCTAGAGGAATTTATCGGCTTGGCATAAGCGACAAGGAACTAGCAAAGTGGTGGCAAAAAATATTTTTTGTGTGCCACTTTATGAAAAGAACATACCATCGAAAACAACTTCAAAAGTCACCTTTTTACTACGGTAAAAGGGCGGCTTTTTTGTTTGCTTGTGCATTGTGTAATGGTAACAGAATAGCAGCGTCTATACATTGGCACAGGTATATGTAAGAAAAAAGATAGGAGATTTTTATGCAATCCATTAAAGTGTTATCTCGCGTCATTTGGGCGAGTGCGGTTGCTTTGCTTGTGGTGCTTTGTGCGGCGGTACAAACCCCAGTGTTTGCCACAGAGCAAACGTATACCCTAGATATTAGTAAATATGAAACGATTACGCTCAGCGAATTAGAGGGAATTAACGTGGTGTCTGCCACCCTAATGGATGGATATTCCGCGGTGGATGGGGCAGTTTCGTTAGAGAATGCACCCTATGCCAAACTTTACCTTGTGCAGGAAACGGCCAGTGCCATTGCAAATACAATCACGGTGGCAAGTGGTGAGGGGCATTGGGTGTTCCTGAGTGGGGTTAATTTGAACAGCGCAAACCCCGTTGTGGTGCAAGGGGGGCGGGTGCAGTTCACCTTGCAGGGTGAGAATACCATCACTGCAACCAGTGGCGCAGCCATTGCAGTGTCTATGGGGGCACAAATTTCTGTCGATGGCGATGGTACCTTATGGGCAAACGGCGCAAGCGGCGCGCCTGGCATTGGTGTGAAAGGCAGTGCATCTTGTGGTAAAATTGCCTTGAATGGTGGTATCATCTATGCCGCAGGCGGCAGCGGCAGTGTGGATATCGGTGCAAACAGCGGTGCAGGAGAGGGCATTGCACTAGGCGGAGGCAGCGTCTTTGCCCAACAAGGTGGCATTGGTGGCGATGTCACGATGGATGGCTTTGCGGTGGTTACAGCAGCGACTATTTCGGGCAATGTGGATTGTACGGGCGGTGTGTTGCTGTTGCCCACAGGGGGTATGGTGGGGGCGAAGGTCACGCTGCTGACCCAAGCGTTTAGCATCCCGACTGGGTATTCTCTTGCGATAAGCACGGGGCAGGCCGTGCAGATACTAGAGGGCGGCAATATCACGGTGCAGGATGGCGCAAGTCTATCATTTGGTGTTGGCGCAAGCTGTAGTTTTCTATCAGATGGTGCAATTGCGGTGCAATCAGGGGGCAATCTTAGCGTTGACAGCAGGGCAAGGCTTACGCTGAACACAGGCACAAGCCTGATTGTGCAGCAGGGTGCGGCCGTTGCGGTCGCAACAGATGCAACGGTTGCTGTGCCTGCACAGGGTGCGATACACTTAGGCGGGTTGCAGGTCAGCAGTGAAAGTGGCTTTTGGTTTGGTGAGGGCAAGACGGTGCATTATGCGGACAGCGTCCTCACCATCGCAGATGATACCGCCGTTATCATCGAAAATGTTACCGCAGGTGCGGCGGTGGGGGATGTCATTGTCATCACCGCGCCACTGGCAACCCCCGCGAACATTACCCTGAATGGGGTTCATCTGGTGCATAGCAGTGCATCGCCCTTTGTGCTAAGCCAAGGCAGTGGGGCAAACATTACGCTTGCGGATGGCACTGAAAATATTTTTGTTGGCGCTACGCTTGCCCAAGCGGATGGCGGTGCAGGGATGGAAGTGCCCAGTGGCGCGGGGTTAGTCATTCAAGGTGGTGCAACGGGCACAGGGGTGCTTACCGCGCAAGGAAACGGGTATAGTGCAGGTATTGGTGGCAACCGTTACCAAGACGGCGGCGATGTTACCATTCTAGGGGGACAGGTGCATGCTGAGGGCAACGATGGCGGTGCAGGCATTGGAGGCGGTGCGAATGGCAGCGGCGGCAATGTGGTGATAAGTGGCGGTGTGGTATATGCCACTGCACTGGCGGGCGATGCACTTGTAGCAGGTGCGGGGATTGGCGCAGGGGCAGCGGGCACAGGTGGCAGCTTTGGCATTGGCAATGCCCTTGCACGCAGTGGTGGTACCGGTGGCGCTTTTGTTGTGGCAAGTAGCATTACCGATACCAGTTATCAGACAAAAGTGGAAACCGCAGGGGTTGTCTTGTTACCTAATCAAGACCCCGCCGCCGTATATAGCGGCAGAAACGCAGGCAATGGTTATCTGTATGGCGGCAGTTATACTCTCGGCCAAGCGGCGCGTATTCCCGGCGGCTATACCCTCACAGTGAAAAATGGGCAGATCTTCACGGTGGCAGAGGATACCCAACTATCGATTGAAGCAATGGGTGCACTGGTGGTGGCAAACAAGGGCAACTTTGTTTACACCGATGGCAGCCTAGAAAAAGATGTGGATGGTGTGCTGATTTACCAGAGCGCTGGCGGTTCTGGCGGCTCTGGCGGCTCTGGTAGCGCGGGTGCTTCTGGCAGCGTGGAAAGCACCGTGCCCACAAGCCCTACCACGGGCGAACGCGGTGTGGTGGCATGGCTAGGCAGTCTTTGGGCGGCATGTTTTGCCTAAGTGGTTGTTTTAGCGCATTCTTTGCCGTGCGGGACAGCACCGCGTGTAAGAGAAAGACCATTGGTGTTGTGATAGAATAGATGATAGCACCTCCTGTGGTTCGGCATAGGGGGTGCTTTTGCGTGGTGGGTGCTGTCTGCTGTTTGGGGTGCAAAAAGCGTGCAGATGTCCCTTGGCGCGATATACAAATTTTGCATGGTATGGTATGATATAAAAAGAAATGATAAAGGACAATGTGTGAAAAAAGAAAGCACGATGAGGAAAAAGGAGCGAAGCTATGCCAATCTGCTTAGTTAAACCCAAGCCACTCACAGACGCAGATAAATGTCAAGATGCGCCTAAGCGCCGCAGTCTGAGCTTTATGATGATACGTATGCTGCTGCTGTGTTGGGTGCTGCCCGTGATGCTGCTGATTTTGCTTGGCGGCAGTGCGTTGCGTCAAAGTTTGATTGAGCAATCGATTGAAAGTCTGAGCTTAAGTGTGCAGGGCGCAAGCCAACTGAGCAGTCTACGTTTGAATTCTGCCGTTACTGCCAGTCGCAATGCAAGCTATATCGGCACCATCAAGCAGGCTTGGAGCGACTATCTCATAGAGGATGACAAAGTAGGGCTGTTTCAGACCTCCCGCACCTTTTTAGAGCAGCAATATCAGAATGACAGTCTGTTTTGCAGCACCATTTTGCTGTATTGCGCCTTTGAAGAGGAGCCAATTTATATCATCAATGGTGCAGCGGGGGGCACTGACCGTGTGCGCAACAGCGCGGATGAAATCATGGCAACTGCTCAAGGCATGAGCGAAACATTGGATACGGGCATCGGCTTTTTCAGCGTGGGTGAGCGAGTGTTTTTGATGCGCAATTTGGTGGATAGTCGCTATCAGACCATTGCGATCTTGATGATGGAACTAAATACAGACCTGATTTTTGCGGAGTTTGGGCAGATATCCAATACCGAGTATGCCATCGCCTATCTCAATGAGATTGCAGTGGCGCAGGAAAGTACGGTGAGTGAGACAAACAATGATGGGCAAGTCATCGCAGATACACAGGGTGAAGATAGCGCTGCGCAGTCTGCGTATGTCGCGCAGGCAGAAAATTATTTATTTGGTGCGCAGTCTGCTGCCACAGAGCAAAATGAGGTGGCGGTGCAATATGCCGAGGGTGCATTACATACCACGGTGCAGTATAGTGGGTCGGATTATACCTTTGCTTATTATGCGGTCACAAGCCCTGATATCTTAAAAGAGCAATGGGATATCGTGCTTACGTTATTGCTTGTTTTGTTTGTGCTGATGTTGCCACTGGGTGCGCTTGTCTATCGCTTTTTTGCCATGCAGGTAAATCGCCCCATTCGCTTGATGACACGGGAAGCAAAGAAAATCCGCCGCCAAGAATACGGGGTGCAGATACCGCCGCAGTTGATGCAAAGCAGTGAGTTTGTTGGCATGTGCGAAGATTTTAATGAGATGAGTCTGACGCTACAAGAGCAATTTGAACATATCTATAAAGAGGAGATCGCCTTGCGCGATGCCCGCATGATGGCTTTGCAAAGCCAGATTAACCCGCATTTTTTGAATAACACGCTTGAGATTATCAACTGGGAAGCCCGCATGCAGGGAAATTTAAAGGTTTGCAATATGATCGAAAGTCTTTCGACCATGCTCAGCGCGGCGATGGATCGCAATAGCAACCGTGATGTTCACCTGTCCAAAGAGTTGATGTATGTGGATGCATATCTGTATATCATCAATGAGCGCCTTGGCAAGCGCCTAGTGTTTGAGAGGGATATTCCAGACGAATTCTTAGATGTACTAGTGCCCCGTCTGGTGTTGCAGCCACTATTGGAAAACGCGGTAGAGCATGGCATTACACCAGTGCAGCAGGGGCGCATTGCCCTGCGAGCACGGCGCGAAGGGGAGTGGCTCGTGCTATCAGTTGAGAATGATGGCGCACTTTCGACGGAGAATTTGGCACGCATTCAAACATTACTAGCCGCCGCAGAGAGTGGCGAGCGGGTAGCGAGCGGTAGTCTAGGATTGCGCAACGTGCATCAGCGTTTGCGCATATTGTACGGAGAGGAAAGCGGTCTTTTGGTGGATACTACCAAAAAGGGCAAGACAGTGTTTAAGCTAAAGGTAAAACTTGACCAAGTTTGACAAGTTTGTGCAAGAAAGCACAAGTACATCACTTTTAAAATTTGCGCAAAAGTCGTAATATAGTGTCAAGGAAACAAGCAGCTAACCGCTTGTTACAAACCACCACTTGGTGAAGGCATAAGGGCGAGCATACGGCTTGGCATCACTTGCCTTCCCGCCACTGAAAGAAGGAAAAGATTATGAAAAAAATGATTTCTCGTCGCAGCTTTTTAAAAGTTACCGGTACCGCATTCGCCGTATCTGCACTTGCAGCATGTGGCGCTTCTAGCAGCACCACAACCTCTACCTCCACTTCTACCGCTACCTCTACTGCAACCGATAGCAGCACCGCTGCAAGCCCAGTGACCCTAAATGTTGTTACCTCTTACGGCGGCGATGATGGCAACCGTGCTAACTACGAAGCAGCCTATAAGGCATACGAAGAAGCTACTGGCAACACCGTATTAGATGGTTCTGAGACCTCGGACGAAACATGGAAAGCAAAAATCAACACCGACTTTGAAACTGGTAGTGAGCCAGATGTTCTGTTCTACTTCAACGGTGTTGACTCTAATAATATCGTAGAGAGCGGCAAGGTGGTTTCGATTGATACTATCCGCGAAGTATACCCAGATTTTGCTTCTAACATGAAAGACGATATGCTCGGCGCATCGCCATTAGATGGTGTGAATTACTCGGTACCTGTGAACGGATACTGGGAAGGGCTATTCTGTAACGAAAAAGTACTTGCAGATTGCGGTGTTGACGTACCTGGCGCAGGCACTACCTTTGATGAATTCATGGATATGTGTGACACCATCCTAGCAAAAGGCTATACCCCAATCGCTTGCTCACTCCAAGAAGTACCACATTATTGGTTTGAATTTGCAGTATATAACCATGGCGATACCTCGAACCATATTGATCTACCCGAAGCAGCAGATGACGCAGTGGGCGTAAAATGGGCAGCAGGTCTTGACGATATCAAGGCAATGTACGAAGCAGGTTGCTTCCCCGTGAATACCCTCACCGCAGGCGATGCAGATACCTTCCAGTTGATGACCGATGATAAGGCAGCATTCGCGATTGACGGCAGCTGGAAAATTGGCTACTTCCAAGAAAATGCAATGGATATCGCAGATTTCACCGTTTCCTTCGTACCTGGTAAGGGCGATCGTGCAAGCACCGATATCATCGGCGGCCTATCCATGGGCTATTACATCACCACCAAAGCATGGGATGACCCTGCAAAACAGCAAGCTGCGGTTGATTTCGTTACCGCAATGACCACCGATGAAGTGGTTTCCTCCTTCGGTGTAACGGCTGTTACTGCTCTGGTTAATGGCACTAGCTCGGACGCAGAGCTTGACGCACTGACCGTAGATGCGCTTGCTATGACCAAAGGCTCGACGGGTATCGCACCTGCTGCACAGGATGGTCTGAACAGCGCTGCACGTGCAAACCTATTCGCAAACATCAAGAACATTGCAGTGGGCAACATGACTTCGAGTGACGCCATTGCAGAATGCCTCACCGTAGAGGAATAAGCAGAACCCTAACCCTGCAATTTCCGTAGCAATCACATAATATGGGCGCTGCCATAGATGCCTTTTGGCGGCGCCCTTTTTTTCAAAAAAATATCAGTTGAGGAGGCAGCCCATGCAACCAAATGCAACGATTTATAAGCGCAAGGGACCATTGCTTGTCTTTTTAGTCCCGGCGTTTGCATTCATGTCGGTGTTTTTATACTATCCGTTTTTCATGAATATTATTAACTCCGCCCAGAAAATCAGCGGGCTTGGTACCTCGGCAGAGGGTATCAATGATCCTTGGTTTAAGAACTATCTCGCCATGTTTAGCGATGCGAAACTCGCGACTGCGTTTGGCAACACTTTGTTGATGATGCTTGTCACGGTGGTGGTTGAGGTTGGGCTTGCCCTTGTCCTCGCGCTGCTTGTAGATAACCTGCGCAAAGGGGTACAGTTCTTCCGTACCGTTTACTTTTTCCCTATTGTTATCAGCGCAACAGCACTTGGCTTGCTGTTCAACCTGATTTTCATGTACAACGGTGGCATGCTCAATAACCTGCTCGAAGGCATTGGTATCATCGATGCCGCCATCGACTGGAAGGATGAGCAGCACTATCTCTTTACCATGATGGCGCCAGTTGTTTGGCAGTATATCGGGTTCTATTTTGTAATCATTGCCACGGGGCTTAATAACATCAGCCCTGATTTATACGAAGCCTGCTCGATTGACGGCGCGTCGCCCTTACAGAGGGTATTCAAAATCACTTTACCGCTGCTACATAACACACTATGTATTTGCATGACCCTTGCTATCACCGGTGCACTCAAGGTATTTGACCTGCCCTGGATTATGATGGGGCAAGGCATCCCGATGGATCGCAGCTGGCTGCTTGGTACCTATATGTATCACACCACCTTTAACGTGGGTGACGTAGACTATGGCAGCGCACTCGCTGTGGTAATTGTAGTGGTTGGTGTAGTTGTCAGCCAAGTCGCCAATGCAATTTTCAAAGAAAAAGATTATTAAGGAGGACGCACAGATGGCATCGAAAAAGAAAACACTCGGGCAAGTCCTCATTTATACGATCCTTAGCCTTTGGGCATTGCTCGCCATTTACCCATTCTTTTGGGTTATTATCAACTCGTTTAAGGTCAATAAATACATCCGCGCCAACACCTTCGCAATCCCCACAGGCGAGATGTTTACCCTAGATAACTATATCGAAGCGTTTGAGCGTGTCAATATCTTTGCGGCTTATCGCACCAGTTTAGTCATTAGTATCAGTGTGACAGTGGCGGTGGTCATCATTGCAGGCCTTGCCGCCTATGGCATGGCGCGATATGATTTCCGCGGTCGCAAATTCTTGCAAAGCATGATTATCGCAAGCATGATGTTCCCCGTTTTCTCTACCATTATCCCCGTATTCCGCATGATGTACGGTTGGGGCATTGTCCAGTTTGATAATCTCTCGCTTTCTATGCTCTG
Source organism: Faecalibacterium sp. (assembly GCA_044426225.1). Classification (GTDB taxonomy): domain Bacteria; phylum Bacillota; class Clostridia; order Oscillospirales; family Ruminococcaceae; genus Faecalibacterium. The sequence goes on from JAWXUQ010000002.1 coordinate 40,599, forward strand.
TGTAATCTTACCCCAGATTGCGGGCAACCTTTCTTTTGCGATGGTAGTGCTGATGGGCTTTATCCGTGGCATTCCCATTGAGCTAGAAGAAGCAGCTTATCTAGAAGGGTACAGTGTGTTCCAGATTTTTTGGAAAATTGTATTCCCCCTGGCGCGCCCTAGTTTTGCTACCGTTTCGATTTTCACCTTCCTGTGGAGCTATAATGACCTGTTCACCCAGAAGTTCTTCCTGCGCAACTCTATGACGTACAGCGTCACCCGTTTGCTAGAAGAAATTTCAAGCCAGGCCGGTACCAACTATGGGCTGATGGTTTCCTCTGTGGTGCTTGTGGTGGTGCCTGTGCTTGTGGTTTATGTACTGCTGCAAAAGAACATCATCAAGGGCATGACGGTCGGTGCAATGAAGGGCTAAAACCCTTGTTGAATTGTGGCATTTGCACGGTGTTTCGACTGCTTTTGCGCAGTGTTGTTTTATGACTTTTTGTTGCACCAAGTGTGCCGATTGTTCGGCATTGATATGGCTGTGCAAAGGGCAAGGCTAGCATTGCATTTGATTGTGCAATCTTACATAAATTTGTGCGGTTGTTGCGATTTGCGTGGAAAATCTTGACAGAACGTTTATTTTCCTGTAAACTAACTTTGTAGAAAAACAGCGTGGCTGCGATGGGAATGTCCTTGCACAGCGCTTAGTTTCAGCATATTTATGGTTATAAAAGGGAGCCGCAAACGCCCTTTTGTGATATTATCTCTCTTGTTGGGAAGCACCGCTTTCACCTTGTGTGAAGGCGGTGTTTTTCTATTTGGAGATTTGCTCGCTTTTTGCTCTGTTGTTGCTCGCTTTTTGCGGGTGTAGTACCCTACTCACTCGGTTGCGTCTTTGGGGTGAAACTGATATAATAAAGATGTTAATATAAAAAAAGAGAACACCAGACATCTTACACCGGAACAGAAAGGCGGCAGGTATGTACCGTGTTGCAGTCATTGATGATGAAGATTTAATTGTGCAGGGGTTAGTGCGCGCCATGCCATGGGCAAAATACGATTGCGAGGTGGTCGCTACGGCATCCGATGGTGTAGCGGCGATTGAGATGGTCGGGCAAAAGCAGCCAGATATCTTATTCACAGACATTCGCATGCCAAACATGGATGGGCTGAGCATGATTGCCGCTTTGCGCAGTGAGTACCCTGATTTGCAGGTTACTATTTTAAGTGGTTATCCTAATTTCGATTATGCGCAGCGTGCGATTTCTCTTGGGGTGGCGCGCTATGTGCTCAAGCCGTCCCGCTTTGTAGAGTTAGAAGAAGCACTAGAGCAAATGGTGAAAAACTTGCAAGAGATTGCCGCCCGCCGCGCAAGGGCAGCTGCCAAAGCGCAAGAGAAAGCTGCCCTTGCTGCATTGCAAGGCGAGGAGGTGCAGGCTTTTGCTGAAACTGCCCTAGCCGCTGCACAAGATGCAGAAAGTGCACAGGGCGATGGCACGCAGGAAGAAGAGGCGGAAAGCGCACCCATTAGTGCACCTGACAGCCCGGCGGTAGAGAATGCGCAGAATTTCATCGTACATAATGCGCAGGCTTATATCCGCGAGCACTATGCCGAAAAGTTGACCCTTGGGGATGTGGCGGCGCAGGTATATGTCAGCCAGTGGCATTTATCCAAATTGATTTCGCGCTATACCAAGCAGAGCTTTTTTGATCTATTAAATGGTGCCCGCATTGATAAAGCGAAGGAGCTGCTCTGCGACCCAGCCCTGCGCGTGTGGGAAATTAGTGAGATGGTCGGCTTTGCCGAGGTGACGCATTTCTCGCGCATTTTCAAAAAAATTGTCGGGATGAGCGCAAACGAATACCGCAGCCAGATTTTGTGTAAATAGGGGCGGGGTTTTCCTGCCCGCAAGGCACGCATGACCTCATTGCGTAGCACAGGCCCAAAACCAAAATAGGGGACGATAGATTGCGCAATTATTCTCGCATAAACGCACGAAATATGGGATACAAAACAGGGAAGGGCTCTGTTGTCTTATCTATTCGCCCGCGTGGTTTTATCTAAACAATAGGAGAAACAGCCCATTTATGAAAATTATTGCCCGCATTAAGACGGATTTTCCAACAAAGTTTGGGATACCGCGCCAGAGTGGTTTAGTAGACGAGTTGCAAGGTACTATCATCTTTGAACCAGAATATCGCAATCCTGACGCATTGCGTGGGCTAGAGGCATTTTCACACCTCTGGCTGATTTGGCAGTTCTCTGCCGCAGTGCGCGATACTTGGTCGCCTACGGTTCGCCCGCCCCGCCTTGGCGGCAATGAGCGGATGGGGGTGTTTGCCACCCGTTCGCCTTTTCGCCCAAACCCCATCGGGCTTTCTTCGGTGCGATTGCTTGGCTTAGAGCATACTGCGGAGCAAGGCACCGTCATCCATGTGGCGGGCGCTGATTTGATGGATGGCACGCCCATCTATGATATTAAGCCTTACCTTGCCTATGCAGACAGCCACCCAGAGGCGCAAGACGGCTTTGCTGCTGCGGGTGTGCCCCACAAATTGCAGGTGGAAATCGCGCCACAATATGCTGCTGCCCTCCCACCTGACCGTTTGGATGCGCTGATTGGCGTGCTCGCGAGTGACCCGCGTCCTAGTTACCAAGATGACCCTGCCCGCGTATATGGGCTTGCCTTCGCGGGGGTAGATGTCAAATTCACCGTGGCAGATGCTGTGGTAACAGTCTGCGCAGTCACACCTGCGCGCGGATAAGGTGCCTTATTTGGCGGCACGCGCGTGCCGCAGAAAAAGTTTTGCGCTTTCTTCGCAAATATGCTTGACATTTGCTGCGAAATTTTGTATTATATTGGGGTGCTCTTTTGCACAGACATATAGGGGTATAGCTCAGTTGGTAGAGCAGCGGTCTCCAAAACCGCGTGCCGCGAGTTCGAGTCTCTCTACCCCTGCCAGAACCGACAAGTTTCGACTTGTCGGTTTTTTTGCATATTGTTTCTTTTTTATTGCTTGTTAAGGTTTAAAAAAGATGGTGTAACTGTTATACTATAATAAAAGGGGGCGACACGGTGGAAACATTTATTGCAAAAGAAATATTAGATGCATTATCTTGCCAATCAAAGCTAGGCAGAAGTTTGAAACAAATTTCATTACGTGGCACTTCTTTTGATGCCATTTTAGCGGATGTTGGCAGTTATCGCGCAACCTATGTGGATGTATTAATTCAAGAAAACTTAATCGGTTCGCGCTTTAAAAGCGATGATTCTATCTTGCGCAAATATCAAAAGACACTTGCGAGTGGCGGTGGTTTTAAGCAGTGCTTTAATGATGTGCTAGGGTTTCGTTTGAAGCTAGAAGAATATCCAACTGAATTCCCCGATTATTTCCGCGTGGTGGATTTACGAGAGGGCAAACAAACAGATGACGGCTACCGTGCAATTCACTTATATTATCAGCGCGATAATTTAGCGTACCCGATTGAAATTCAGCTTTGGTGTGGCAGTGATTATTTGTTCAACGTCTGGAGCCATAAGCATATTTATAAATATAAAACAGCAGCGATGGGCAAGCAGCTATATCAAGAATATCAGCAGGGATTGATATTAAGTGAAGAAGCGTTTGTGTGCCGTGCTGCAGAACTGGAGGAAAACCAAAATGGGTGATAAAACAATTTGCGTGTTGGCAAAAGTGTTTGACCAGCAAGGTTGTAAAGCATATATTTGCAAAACCATTAACGAGGCACGGTGCCTACCCGGCACGCTAGAAGCATTACGCGCAGATGGTGTGCAGATTGTGGTGTTAGATAACCCCGAAATTTACCCAGAATACGCACCGTATGAGTATGTAGAGGATATGAAAGCGTTTATTGATTATGTGAGCGGTTTGAATAAAATCGCTTCGTGAAGATGTGTGTAGAGTTCGAATCCACCGCAAATTTTGTGCATTTCAAAATGATATCTATTTTGTTTGAGTAACGCAAGATAGGCCAGCAAATTTCTTTTGAAGTTTGCTGGCCTTTTCTTTTGCGTATTTCATTCTTCGCTCGCCATAATGGCGCGGCTTTTTGTTGCATTGCCATACATAGATGGATTTAGTGCCCGTCGCAGTTAATTTGCCGTCGGATTGCAGCAAACGTCATTTGGCTAAATTAGCCAAACAAGGCATAGCACATCAAGGCGGCTTCTTCGATGGTAATCGAGTCTTGTGGGCGCAGGTAGTTGTCGTTATCTGCTGTGATGGCACCGATTTGCACCATGTAGCACATGCCGTCTAGGGCGTTGGCGGAGATATCGTTGGCGTCGGCGTAGCTGCTTAGGTCTTGGGTGACGCTTGCGTTGATGGTGAGTTCTTTCACGCGCAGTAAAATAGCGGCGACTTCTTCGCGGGTGATGGTGCTGTCAGGGCTGAAGGTAGTAGCGGTTGTGCCCTGCAAAACACCCCAATTGTATAAGATAGAAATGTATTTGTTGCGTGCAGCATCGGCGTCGTCATCGCTTAAATCAGTGAAGCGGGTAGAGGTATTGGTGTTATCCATGTTCCATTTCATTTCACAGAACAGCCCAAGCATATAGGCAAACTGCCCGCGCGTCATTTGTGCGGTGTAGGGCGCACCGTAGAGCGTGACGGGGTAGCCCGCAGCTTCGGCTTCGGATAGCGTGCTTTGGGCAGCTGCGCTTGCAGTGGAAATGTCGCCGCTGAAGGTAGGCGCGAGGGTGGCTTCTTCTTCGATTTCTTGCGTAGAATCTTCTTCTTCGGGCGGGTCGATGCTGACATGGCTTTGTATTTCGTACTCGTCGTCAAGGCTGATGAAGGTGACGGTGTAGTTTATGGTGTAGTGCGTGGTTGCGGTGAATTCTAGTTGCACCTCGAACACATCGCCCGCGGCATAGGTGATGTCGTAGGGCATGAAAATAATGCAGCCAGGCTGACTGTAATAGTCGTTGTTAATGGTGATGTAGCCGTCTTCACTTTCGCTTGTGAGATAATCGTCTTCCATCACCCACGTTTTGCCATCCGATACGCGAGTGACGGTGACAACCGTACCGTTGGTAACGGGGGAACCCACGGTGAACGACCACGGATAATTATCGCCAAAATATTCCACGGGCATGGTTTGTGCAGGCCAGCATATCCCAAATTCGTCGCCGCCCATTTCGTTGCCCAAGGTGCTCATGCTGCTATATGCATTATAGTTAGCGTTGCTTGTATACACTAGCCCAAAGCCTGTCGCTGTTAGGGTGGGCGATAGCGCGGCGCGGCGATGCCCTAGCGTAGCGAGGTTGTTTTCGCCTTCGTCAGAAAGCCAACCGTGGATGACGTTTGTCGCTAAATCAGAAATGCCTGCGCTTAGGTTGCCGTAATATGCGCCCAAACTTGCTGCGCTATATAGGCTGTCAGACATCCAACTTGGCTGCGCAAATTCGTGGTCAGGGCCTTCGCCAATCAATGCAAGGGCAAAGGCGGCATCTTGTGCAGATTGTGCATAGCTTTCGTCCAGCGTGACGCAATAAGGCACACCTGCGATATAGCGTGTAAAATTTAGCGTATCCAGTGCGTTTTGCTGCACTTCGCTGCTGAGCGAGCCACTTGTTGTTAGCCCGCTTAGGTCTGGCTGTACGCTGTAAGACGTGGCAACGTCTTGGTCTAAGTTCAGCAAGTGATACATCGTCAGCACTTCGTCCGCGGTGTGGTATTCCACGGTGGGGGTCGTTATGGGGTCGGGCTCGGCGTTGTCTGGGTCTTCGGTGGGCGCAGGTGTGGCGCTTGCCGTGCTGCTAGGGATGGATGTTGCGGTGTCAAGGTCTGTATCGGTATCGCTTGCGCAGCCTACCATGGTAGCGGCGGTGGCCAGTGCCAAGAAAAATGCGCAGGCGGCGGCGTAGTGTGGATGTTGGTGTTTCATAAAGCGCTCCTGTATCGTGTGATGTGTTATGATTATTATATCATATATATGCGGCGCGTTTCAATGAAAGTGATTTGTGGGTTTTGAGGAAAATATCTGTGAATTTTGACGGAATGTCGTGTGAAGACAAGAGGACAGTTCTTTCATCTTGCAAAGGGCATGATGAAACTTGATTGATGCGTAGGGTTCGAATCCCCCGCGAATTTTACCCATTTCAAAATGAGATCTATTTTGTTCTGGTAACTCAGAACCGGCAAGTTTCGACTTGTCGGTTTTTTGTTTGTGTGCTATACTAAAAATACATGTATGTACGATGTATTAGAAAGGAAAAGGTGATGAATATGCCTACTATATCAATGTTTTATGGGATTATTATTCGTATGTATAACAATGGCGAGCATAATTCACCACACTTTCATGCAAGCTATCAAGGGTATAACGCAACCTTTAATTTTGAGGGCGAAATCGAAAAAGGTGAGATGCCGAACAAACAAGTAAAGTTAATTGCGGCGTGGGCAGAGCTGCACAAGGATGAACTTGCCGCAAACTGGGCGCTTGCGATGGAAGAGCAAGCACTATATAAAATTGAACCACTGAAATAAGGAGGTTTGTATGAGTGATGTTATCTGCTATGGCAAAGAAGAATTGATTGAGGTGCAAAGCGTTGTTGCAAAAGAAGATTACACCTTAAGCCTTTGTTTTTCTACTGGAGAGCGCAAAATATATAATGCGCAGCCCCTATTATCAAAGCCTGCTTTTCAGCCACTGAATAGCAAAATCTTTTTCTTAACTGCAAAAGTGGAATGTGGCACAGTTGTATGGAGTGACGATATTGATATCGCCCCAGAGCATCTATATGAAGAAAGCGTTTTGCTAGAGGCTTGAATGTTTGCAATGCTTAAATAAAAGTGTGTATAGTTCGAATCCCCCTGCGGAAAAGCAAGATGCCTAAATGATATCTATTTCGTTCTAGTAACTCAGAACCGACAAGTTTCGACTTGTCGGTTTTTTTGTTGTGTGGTATACTAAAAATATAAATTCACTCGATTAGTTGTTATGATAGAAAGGAGCCAGCGTATGAATGTGGTATATTCGATTGATGAAATGAAAGATATACTTTTTCCTGTTTTCACACAATATAATATTAAGAAAGCAGTGTTGTTTGGCTCTTATGGAAAATGCACTGCAACAAGCGCAAGCGATGTTGATTTGTTCGTTGATAGTGGGTTACGTGGCTTGAAATTTATTGATTTTTCAGAAACGCTGCACAGAGTGTTAGATAAAGAGGTAGATGTGCTAGACACCACACATATTGAACCTGATTCATTGGTCGCAAAAGAGATTGCGCGAACTGGGGTGGTTGTATATGAGAAATGATATTATCGTGCAAAAACTAATTGCATACTCTTGTAAAGTGATTGGATATTGCGAGGATGTCACCTATTCTGATTTTATAGCGGATTCTAAACTGATGGAAGCATGTGTGTTTAATTTGAGCCAAATGGGTGAGCTTGTCAAAAAGTTGGATTCCTCGTTTATGCAAGCGCATACTGATATCCCTTGGCGCGCGATTTATGGTTTGCGCAATCGCATTGTGCACGATTATGAAGGCGTTAATTTAACATTGATTTGGGATGTAATCACAGAGGATTTGCCTTCGCTCACTGAGCAATTAAAGCAGTTGTAAGTAAAGTGTGTAGGGTTCGAATCCCCCAGCGGAAAAGCAAGATGCTTAAATGATATCTATTTTGTTTGAGTAACGCAGAAAACAGTGTCGATTTATCGGCGCTGTTTTTCTTTTTGCATTTCTGCGGTCAGGGTTTCGAATTTTGCCTTGTAGTCGTCTGCGCTGGCATTGGCATCCTTGAGCCCTTGCATTTCGGTGTTAAGTGTGCCAATCTTCGTTTGCAGGGTGTCGCGCTCGCCTTTGTACTTCTCGGCTTCTTTTTTAGAGTTGCCAATGTCAGCGCTGTTGATATTAAGCAGCGCGGTCACTTGCTCTTGGGTAGCATCTGGGAACTGTTTGATTATGTCTTCTCGTTTCATGGTCTTGTTTCCTTTCTGTTTTGTGGTCGGTCTCGGCTTTCAGTTTTTTCTCGTGGTCCCTTTCCACTTCGCCTTTGGTAGTTTCGCGCCATTCCGGGCAATAAAAATCCCCACGCCCTTAAACAGGGTGCAGGGTATAAAAAAGGCGCTGTGCAACAGCCCCTTTTTGTTATATGCTATCATGAAACGATAAATTTATCACGCGTGATTGGTTAGGATAGAACAGAGCTGGCTTATGCATGCAGCGTATCCGGTTGATGAAATGAAAGATACGCGTTTCCCGTTTTCGTATAACATAATAGTAAGAAAGCGATGCTGTTTGGTTCTTATGCTAACCGCACTGCAACAAGTGCAAGTGATGTTTGATTTGTTTGTGGGGAGTGGGTTGCGCGATTTAAAATTCATTGGCTTTTCTGAAACATTGCACAGAGTGCGTAATTTAAGGCGGACTGGCTTCCGTCAAGTGTGTCCCGATAGTTAGGCGATCACACACTTGATGTGAAATGTTGCATTTTGTTATCTATCATTGGCAGTCTAAGCAAAACACGCACTTGTTGTGTGGAAATCCTTGACATCATCTTATTGTTTTGGTACTATGTAATCAAATAGTGTGTTACCAATCAAACGGGCATTAACTATACGATAAAAGGTCGATTGACCTTATTCCGTATGTTGATGCGCGTTTTTTTTGTATGGTTTTTTGTTTTTGCAAAAGCAATTACAAGAATAGTATAAAATGAAACTCCATCAACCAGATTACAGAAGGGGAAACCCTAATAATGGAGGAAACTAAAATGAAAGAAAAAATGTTTGGTGTATTGCAACGTGTGGGGCGCTCGTTCATGCTTCCCATTGCAATTTTACCGGTGGCAGGCTTGTTCCTTGGCGTGGGGGGCTCGTTTACCAATGCCACCATGCTAGAAGCCTATGGCTTGCTTGATATTATGGGTCCTGGTACCTTGATTTATAGTATTTTAACCGTGATGTCACGCTGTGGTGATATTGTGTTTGCCAATTTGGCTTTGCTGTTCGCCATTGGTGTTGCCATTGGTATGGCAAAAAAAGAAAAAGAAGTCGCCGCGCTTTCTGCTGTTATTGCGTTTTTTGTCATGCACACAGCGATTGGCTCGCTGATTGATATCACCGATGCAGCCTCGCACCTGCACGATGGTGCCATTGCTTCGGTAGTGGGCATTCAGTCGTTGCAGATGGGTGTGTTTGGCGGTATCATTGTGGGCTTGGGTGTTGCGGCACTCCACAATCGTTTTTATAAAATTGAGCTACCCCAAGTCCTGTCCTTCTTCGGTGGTACACGCTTTGTGCCCATTGTATCAGCAATCACTTATCTGGTGGTTGGCATTGCAATGTTCTATATCTGGCCAGTTGTGCAAGAGGGAATTTATGCGGTGGGTGCCCTTGTCACACAAAGTGGCTATCTAGGCACTTTGATTTATGGCTTGATGGAGCGCTTGCTCATCCCCTTTGGCTTGCACCATGTGTTCTATATTCCCTTCTGGCAAACCGCGCTCGGCGGCACTGCCATGGTAGATGGTGTGCTGATTGAAGGCGCACAAAACATTTTCTTTGCAGAGCTTGCTTCTGGTAACGTTACTGAATTTTCGGTTTCGGCAACCCGCTTTATGTCTGGTAAATTCCCGCTCATGATTTTTGGCTTGCCCGGCGCAGCCCTCGCGATGTACCATACTGCAAAACCAGAGAAAAAAGTACTGGTAAAAGGGCTCTTGATTTCAGCGGCTGTTACTTCGATGCTCACCGGCATTACCGAACCACTAGAATTTACCTTCTTGTTTGTGGCACCTGTTCTGTATGGCATCCACTGCGTGGGCGCAGGGCTTGCGTATATGATTATGCATATCTTAGAAGTTGCCGTTGGCATGACTTTCTCTGGCGGCATTTTAGATTTGTTCCTGTTTGGTATGTTGCAGGGGAACGATAAAACCAATTGGGTGATGGTTGTGCTTGTCGGTTTGGTATACTTTGTGGTATATTATGCGATTTTCCGCTTCGTGATTACCAAGTTAAACTTAAAAACACCTGGTCGAGAGGACGAAGGTGAAGAAACCAAACTGTATACTAGAAAAGACGTAGACGCACGTAAAAATGGCGCTTCGGCACAGGGTGCATCCAGTGTAGATGAAACTAGCTTGCTGATTGTGCAAGGTCTTGGCGGCAAGAAGAACATCTCAGATGTAGATTGCTGCGCTACCCGTCTACGTATTACCGTAAAGGATGCCGCACTTGTGCTTGAAAAAACCTTGAAACAATCTGGCGCAGCCGGTGTGCTCGTGGCGGGCAATGGGGTGCAGGTGATTTATGGCCCCCGCGTGAGTGTGATTAAATCGAACCTAGAAGATTTTTTAGAGTCGGATGTAAGTGATAACCTGCCCGCACTAGTTGAATGTCCTGTGCAAAGCGAAGCTGAAGTAACGGGGGCACAGCGCAGTACAGATGAAAATACCGCTGTGGCGAAAGAAATCGCTGCTAATGCGCTCGAAAGCGTTACCATGCAATCGCCCATGGTAGGCGAGATGCGCCCACTTTCTGAAACCCCAGACCCACTATTTGCCCAAGAATTGCTCGGCAAAGGGGTTGTGTTCTTCCCCAAAACGGGTGAACTATTTGCGCCATGCGATGCAAAGGTGACGCTTATAGCAGACACAAAGCATGCAATTGGTCTGGAAACTGAAAATGGCACCGAAATTTTATTGCATGTTGGCATCAATACTGTTAAACTAGAGGGGGTGCCCTTCCATCCGGTGGTGGAGCAAGGGCAAACCGTGACAGCAGGTGAATTATTGATGACATTTGACTTAGATATAATCGAACAGCAGGCAAGCAGTATTGCAACTCCCATGATTTTTACCAACTTGGCGGAGGAACGTGATATCAAATTGCTCTCGCTCGGTGATGTGGAAAGTGCGACAAAAATTCTTACCATTTTTTAAGAATGTGACAAAAGTCAAATAGGCGGGAGTGCAGGGATGAGAGTCGTTAAAATCTTGAATAACAATGCGTTATTGGCGGTATCGGCAGAGGGCACAGAATATGTGTATCTCGCGAGTGGAATAGGTTTTGCGAATAAAGCAGGGCAATCGCTCTGCCCAAAAGAGGGGCAAAAGCGGTATAAGCTCACCAGTGCAGAGCAAGAGCAACTGGCGAGTACAGGCGTGGAGGCGATTTATTTAGAGCTTAGCGCAGCCATCCTCAGCCTTGCGCAAGAAAAATTTCCCGATGCGGATTCCAATATTTTACTGCCGCTCGCAGACCATATCGCCTTTGCCATCGCGCGTATTCGGAACCAAGTAGAGATTGTCAATCCCTTTGTGCAAGATATCTGCCTGCTATTCCCCGAAGAATATGCCATTGCAACCAAGGGTGCCGCGCTGATTACCGCAAAAACAGGGGTCGGCATCAATGCAGATGAGATTTCTTATATCGCCCTGCATATCCACAGTGCCATTACTGCAGAGCATGTGCAGATGTCATTGCAGGTGGTGGAAGGCATTAAAACCTTCGTGCGCGAAATGGAAGAGGATTATCACATTGTCATTCGCTACGATTCCATCGCCTATACCCGTTTGGTGACCCACATTAAATTTATGATTGCGCGCATACACAGTGGCGAAATGCTTGGTGTGGATATGAATGATTATACCAAAGAAAATTTTGTCTTTGCGTATGAGAAAGCGCTTTGTTTAATGCAAACGTTAGAACAGATTACCAAGGCGAAGTTCCAGAAAAATGAAATTGGATACCTCGCGCTGCATATTGAGCGGGTCATTCAGGCAACGCTTACGGGCGAAAATGCCTAGTGTGCTGTTATTGCTTTTGTTCTTGTATTTTATGATAGACCCACAAATTTCTTTTTGAAGTTTGTGGGTCTGTTTTTTATGTGCCATTGTATAAATTAAGGCAATGTGAGAGAGTTATCATCTGGGTGCTAAAGTCAGTGAGAAATCTTGAAAAGACGGGTGGGTTGTGTTATCATAAATACAATATGTCTATGGTGCAAAATGACGGATGTACACCGCGTGGTAAACGCGGCTTTGAAGAGAAAAGAGAGTGAAACATGAGTAAGGGTGAGATTTTCCAGTATTTAACCAACAACCTAAGCGGATATACCACCGAAGAAATGATTTTGAATTTGGGTGTGGTCATGGCGCTCTGCTTGTTCGTTTTTGTGGTGTATCGCGCAACGACCAAGCGGGTGAATTTTTATTCTAATTTTGGGATTACGATTATCCTAACAGGTGTGATTACATCTGTTATTATGATGGTTATTGAAAACAACTTTGCCTTGTCACTTGGCATGGTGGGTGCGCTTTCGATTGTGCGCTTCCGTAGTGCCATCAAAGACCCAGTGGATACCTCCTATATCTTTTGGTCGGTTGCGGTGGGCTTGGCAGCAGGTACGGGCAATCATGTCCTTGCGGTGGTGGCGAGTGCGGCGATTGGCGTCTTTATTATTGGTTTTAGCTTGCTTGCACAGCAGACTGGCAAAGAATTGCTGATTGTGCGGGGTGAAGGGGTAAGCACTGCGCAGATTGCCGCATTGCTCAAGGCGAAAAAAGTGCGATATCGCATCAAATCCAAGACGAGCAACCAAGGCTTGCGGGAATATATTGTGGAAATCTCTTGCCGTAACAGCGACTTTTTGCTCGATGAAATTTCCGTGCTAGAAGGTGTAAGCCATGTGAATATTGTGAGCGGAGTGAACATTTGATGAAACACCAAACCAAATGCAAAATTGCCGCCCTGTTGATGGCGGTGGTTATGGCGAGTGCGGTGTATCTGCTTGTGCCAGATGTGTTACAATATGATTTGGCCTATAAGAATGAAAGTAATTTCGGGGCGCTTTCGGCAGAGGATATAGACGAAAGTGTGCTAGAATTTTCTTCCACGCTGCCCATTGTTTATATTTACAGCTATGAAATGGATAAGCTCTTGCCCGATTGGACATGGACGGCGGATGGACCTGTAATGCCATTGCAAGAAGAGAGTTTTGTGGATTTATATGTCTTTAGTGGCAATGAAGAAAACACCCTGCTCGATGAAGTCAGTGAGCTGTATCAGAATGCGGCGATGAAACTGCGCGGACGCACGTCCTCTTATATGCAGGTGAAAAAACCTCTTTCGTTAGAATTGCGTGAGAGCGATAATGAGTCGATGGATTGGCCATTTTTAGGTTTTAGTGCAGAGTCGGATTTCGTTTTTCATGCGCCAGAGATTGACCGCTCGCTTGTGCGCAATTATATAGCGTATCAATGGCAAGCGGCGGCACTAGAATATGCCCCTGCGACCCAATTTGTAGAGGTGTTTATTGATGAGGCAGACTCTGGCATTTCAATGGATGATTATGCCGGAGTGTATTTGGTGGTGGAAAAGCTAAAACAAGGCGAAAACCGTATTGATACCCAAGGTTTTATCATCGCTGAGGACCCAGAATTACAGTTTGAAGAGGGCGGCGGCTTTATCTTCAAGTTGGATTCTTACGAAGAAGGTTATGACAACGATTTGCGCCTGCCCACCAACGATTTTGGTAATACCTATACCCTTGTTTCACCGAGCGATTTGACGGTAGACAGTGAGGAAGTATCGGTGATTATGCAGGAGATTAATACCTATGAGGCGGCGCTCTATGGCGATGACGATGAATTGTTTGCCCAGTATTATGATTTAGAGCAATTTGCACGGTGTTTACTCATTGCGGAATTGATGAAAAACTATGAAGGGTTTACCTCTTCGTTTTATATGTATCGCGATGTGGGCGGCAAGATTATGCCCATCCAGTGGGATTTTGATATTGGCACAGGGAATATTCATTACAAGAGCGATTTTTCCTATGCAGAGGATTTTTATGTCTTTGAAAGTGCGCTTGCACAGGCATTGTTACAGCATGATAATTTTGTAGAGGTGCTGCAAGCAGAGTGGGAAGCGATGCGTGCAGCGGGCGGCATTTTATCAGAAGAAGCAATCATTGCCGATTTTGCAGAGGTAGAGGCATTGCTAGACGGTGCATGGCAGCGCAACGATGCGGCATACCCGGATGCTTTTACCAGTGAGCAATATGCGAATGGTAGCAACCAATCCGAAACCTCGCAGGAGGATCGGGAATATATTGAAGAATTTTTGCTGATAAGGGGGCGGTGGCTTGATGAAAACATTTCAACACTCGGCTAGCGCGGCGATGGCGCAAACGCGCAAAACCGAAATTTTGCCCATGCCCTATCGGCACGAAATCAAATATGAAGTGAGCATTGATGTGGCAACGCGCCTGCGCCATGCAGCGGTAGCGTTTTTACATGCCGATGCCCATGCGGCGGCAGATGGCAGCTATTTTATTAAATCGCTCTATTTTGATACCCCGTTTCATAGTGATTATACCGACACCGAGCTAGGGGTTAAACAGCGGCGCAAAATCCGCTTGCGCACCTATGGTGATGCGGGTGAAATTTACCACCTAGAGGTCAAGCATAAGGTGGGCGAGGTGGCAAAAAAATATAGCTGTACCCTCACCAAGGCGCAGGCGCAGCGGGTTGCGCAGGGCGATTATAGTGAAATCTTGACCCTGCCCGATGAATATGCCCCCGCCATTTATCAGGTGATGGTCAGTGAATGTTATCGCCCTGTGTTTGTGGTGTCCTATCTACGCTATGCTTTTTGTGAGCAGGCAGGGGAGTTCCGCCTGACCTTTGATGAGCAGATGTCATATAGCCCCAACCCAGACATGCTTTTTGCCCCACTTTTGCCGATGGGGTATCTGAGCAAAGACGTTGTGATTGAGGTAAAGTATGACGAATTTGTGCCCCGTTGGGTGACTGAATTTTTGGTCAGTAATAAGCTGACAGCATCGTCCCACAGCAAATATGGTAAGGCATTTGTCCATGTCTTTGATTGAGCGTGCATCTGTTTGTTGGTGTGTATGCTTGTAGCGTTATCAGGCAAAAAGCGCTTGTGAGGGCAAGGTGTTCTTGCGCCGTAGAGCGTGTTATAAAAAAATAAAGCGACTGAACACATCTAGAAATGGTTGTGTGCAGTCGCTTTTTGTTTGACGGAAAGTATATATTTTGAAATTGCGTTACAAAATCAACAATTTGTATAAATCTTCTGAGGTGCATCCTTGTAAATAATCGCTGATGTGCAAGGTGCGCAGAGTGCTCAGCAGAGTTTCATTTAAGGGGAGCCCAATCAGCAGCAGTGCGAGGGTTTCGATTGGCTTGCCCTCAAAAAAATCGCCGGTAAAAGTGATGTCTACGATGGTAGGGGATTGTGCGGTTTTGTTGGGTTGTGACAGTGGTGCATTTGGTTGTGGTTGCTGTGTAGCGCATTTGTCGGGTGTCTGTGGCAGTAGTTCATTTGATGTGCGTTCGCCTGCCTGCACGTGCTGCATGGTGAGCGTTATAGTTGCTTGCACAACCCCCCATGCAAAGCGCATCTCTTTGGTGATTTGTGCGGTGTCTGTCTGTGGTTGCCCTGTGTGTACTGTACGTTGTGGGTGTCCTGTTCGCATGGTTTGTCTGGTGTTTGTTGTTGCATGCCCTGCTGGTGTAGGGTGCTGCGCATCACTTGTGGGCAGGCGGTGGTAAATCCATGCCACGGTGCTGTATTTTTCTTCGCTCAATTGGGTGATGGCGGCGCGGTCTGCTGTGCTGAGTGTTAGTGGCTGCATGGGGCTTTCTGCAAGGGCAAAGGCTGTCAGCTTTGCCTTGAATTCTGCCATCTGGATAGGGGCTTGTGCCTGTGTGTTGATGGTAGTCACCCGACTGGCGACTGATTTGACCGCCTTGGTATCGAATTTTTTGGCATTGGCGCGCAGTGCTTTGCCTACCTGTGATAAATCGGTGCTCAGCATAATGCAGCCGTGGTGCAGCAGCTTGCCATTCTTAGCATATTGGGCATTGCCACAGATTTTTTTGCCATCAAGGGTGATGTCATTGCGTCCAGTAAATTCCCCTTGTAAGCCAAAAAAGGTGAGCGTTTCAAGCACTGGTTTGACAAAGCTCTGGAAATGCAGTGCTTCAAATGCAGCGGTGGGGGTGATGATGGTGAAATTCAAGTTGCCCATATCGTGATATACCGCACCACCCCCAGACAGCCGCCGTGCCACTTTGATGCCATGCGTGGCAACGTAATCAGGGTTAATTTCCTGCGCGGCATTCTGGTGTTTGCCCACCACGATGGTGTTTTCGTTTTGCCACAGCAGCAGCGCACTTTCGCCGGTGGGCAGGGTGGTGAATAGGTGCTCTTCGAGTGCCAGATTTTGATAAGGGTTTGTAAACGGAGAATCAAAAAATAACATGATGTGATACCTCTTTGTTTGGCAAATGACAAGAGCTACTATGGCGGTGCATGGCTCTGTTTGCCTGCGCGATTGCTGCGTGCATAATGGGCGAAAAACACTAGATATAGTGGTTGAGGGGATATTGCATGGGGGAAATACATAATCAGTGTACCGCCGCGCGGGTGGGTTTGTCAAGAATGCGCCCGAGAAATCTCGCATATTATACTTGAACAAGCGTTGTTTTTTATAAGAACTTCCAAAAAAAAATTGAAAATGCGGGTTTGCCTTGCGCATGGAAAAAGTGCGTGCTACAATAAATAAAACACAATGGGGAATTAAATCATGTTCGGATGAAGAAATCGGGAGAGACCATGCGATTATGGCGCCGAAGGGGCTGCAAAAACTCTCAGGCAAAGGGACCGATTTTGGACGAAAGCTGGAAAATCGCATCCGCGATACCGAAGAAGCAACCCAATATGCCGCAGAGCATGGGGAATCTTTCAGGTTATAGACAGTTGCACACTTGCATAAGGTAAGTGTGCGATTTTTTTTATCAAAAAAGGAGGAGATACCATGGAACAAAAAACACCGCTGTATCAGGCGCATCTGACTGCCGAGGGGAAAATCGTACCCTTCGCAGGCTTTTTGTTGCCGGTGCAATACTCCGCAGGGGTAATCGCAGAGCATTTGACGGTGCGCGAAGATGTCGGGCTGTTCGATGTGTCCCACATGGGTGAGGCAATGCTAGAGGGGCCGGGTGCGCTTGCAGCACTGCATCACTTAATGACTAACGATTTCACAAATCTTGCCGTGGGAGGCTGCCGCTATACCCTGATGCTTTACCCAGATGGTGGGCAAGTAGATGATTTAATCGTTTATCGCATGGGGCAAGAGAAATTTTTGCTTGTGCTGAATGCCTCTAACACCCAAAAAGATATTGATTGGATGCGCCAAAACCTGCAAGGCGATTGCGTGCTAAAAGATATTTCGGCACAGGTGGCGCAAATTGCGCTGCAAGGTCCCAAATCGCGTGAGGTGATTGCGGAGGCATGCAACCCCGCTGAGTTGCCCACCAAAAACTATACCTTTACTGCAAGTATGCATGTGGCAGGGGTACCCTGCCTTGTTTCGCGCACTGGGTATACGGGTGAGTTTGGGTATGAACTATACATGAATCCAGAATGTGCGCAAACCGTCTGGGATGAACTGCTTGCCAATGGGGCAAAACCCTGTGGGCTAGGCGCGCGCGATACCCTGCGCCTAGAGGCTGCCATGCCGCTATATGGGCATGAGCTTGGCGCAGAAATTCACGCAGCATCGGTGGGGCTAGGCTTTGCCATCAAGCTGCAAAAAGAAGAATTTATTGGCAAAGAAGCCCTGCAAAACCCGCCGTCTGATGCACCTGTGCGGGTAGGAATTAAGGTGACAGGGCGCGGCATCGTCCGCGAGGGCGCAGCACTGCTGCAAGACGGTGTGCAGGTGGGTGTTAGTACCAGTGGCACGCACTGCCCCTATTTGGGCGGCGCGTATGCCATGGCATATCTATCGCCCGCTGCCAGTGCCGTGGGCACCCAACTGATTGCGCAGGTGCGCGGCAGGGAGATTGCCGTAGAGGTGGTGCCATTGCCTTTTTATAAAACACAGGCATAAGGCCTGCGGTACTGCATTACCGCAGGCATGGAAACAATAAAAACGCTGCGGCGCACACAATAAACACAAGGGTTTGAACCACCCTTATTATGATTATAAAACCAACCACAAACAAAAAGGAGTATTCAGATGAAAATTGCAAATGATGTCCGTTATAGCAAATCGCACGAATGGGTTAAAGAATTAGAAGAAGGCAAGGTGCAGGTCGGGATTACTGATTATGCGCAGGGTCAGCTTGGCAACATTGTTTTTGTCAACCTGCCCTTCGTAGACGATGAAGTCACCGCAGGCGAGACCTTTACCGACGTAGAGAGCGTGAAGGCGGTCTCGGATTTATATAGCCCAGTCACTGGGGTGATTTCTGCCACCAATGAGGCGCTCGAGGATGCACCGGAAGGCATCAATGAGGATGCCTTTGCCGCATGGATTATCGAGGTGAGTGGAGTCAGTGAATATGCTGCGCTGATGAGCCCTGCCGAATACGAAGCATATTGCGCAACGCTATAAAATAGGGCAACGGTGTGACACCATCTTCGCCCAGTAATTACAGCGAAGATGGTGCCATATCATACCATAAGAAATGGAGGTTCCATCATGGGAAACTATCTGCCTTCTACCGCCAGTGAGCGGCAGGAAATGCTAGCATCGCTTGGGCTAACCAGTGCAGAGCAGCTGTTTGATGCGCTGCCCACAGGGATGAAGCTAGACGCATTGCAGCTGCCCGCAGGGATGAGTGAGATGACCCTTGTGCAGCATATTACCGAACTGGCAGCGCAAAACAAATGTTACAGCACCATTTTGCGGGGCGCGGGCGCGTATGATCATTACATCCCTGCCATTGTCAAACGAATGACGAGCAAAGAGGAATTTGTTACTGCCTATACTCCTTACCAAGCTGAAATTAGCCAAGGCCTGTTACAGGGAATTTTTGAATATCAGACCATGATTTGCGATTTGACCGATATGGAGGTTGCAAACGCATCGGTGTATGACGGTGCGAGTGCCGCAGCTGAGGCAATTGCCATGTGTGTCGAGCGCAAGCGTACCAAAATGCTCATCAGCGCCAGTGCCCACCCACACACCATTCAGGTCATGCAGACCTATTGCATGGGCAGCGGGGTGGTGCTAGAGATTATCCCTACCGCAGATGGCATTACGGATGTAAAAGCGCTTGCTGCAGCCCTTAGCCCAGAGGTGGCAGGGGTGTATGTGGCACAGCCAAACTATCTAGGGCTGATAGAGCCTTGTGCTGAGATTGGCGCAGTGGCAAAGGCGGCGGGTGCAAAATTTGTGATGGGGGTAAACCCGATTGCTTGCGCCTTGCTCAAAACTCCAGGCGAGTGCGGGGCAGACATCGCAGTGGGCGAGGGGCAACCCCTTGGCATGCCACTGAGCTTTGGCGGACCTTATCTGGGCTTTATGGCGACCAAAACCGCCATGGCACGCAAGCTGCCTGGGCGCATTGTAGGACAAACGAAAGATGACAAAGGTAACCGTGCCTTTGTGTTGACCCTACAAGCACGTGAACAGCATATTCGCCGTGAAAAAGCAAGCAGTAATATCTGCTCCAACCAAGCGCTTTGCGCGTTGACAGCGGGGGTATACCTCGGCGCGATGGGGCAGCAGGGCTTGGCAGAGGTGGCGCAGCAATGCCATGATAAAGCGCACTATCTGGCAGGGGCTTTGTGTGCCCTGTCTGGTGTGTCGATGCTGTATGATGCACCCTTTTTCCATGAGTTTGTCATCGCAAGCCAAGCGGACACCGCTGCGCTGCTTGCCGTGCTAGACGCTCAGGGCATTTTGGGCGGCTTGCCCGTAGAAGGCGGCATTTTGTGGTGCACAACAGAGCAAGCAGACAAGGCAAGTTTAGATGCCGTTGTGGCGGCTTATCAGGAGGTGTTAGGGCTATGAAATTGATATTTGAACGCTCCGTTGCAGGGCGGCGATGCAGCTTATTACCTCCTTGTGATGTGCCAAGCACTCCGGTTGCGGAGGGTTTTGCCCGCGGCAGCGCTCTTTCGCTGCCCGCATTATCCGAGATTGACCTTTCGCGTCATTATAAATCCCTAGCCAAACAAGTGCATGGGGTGAACGATGGCTTTTACCCCCTTGGCAGCTGTACCATGAAGTATAACCCTGCCGTCAATGAGCAGCTTGCTGCCCTGCCTAGCTTTGCGCGGGTGCATCCCTTGCAGCCAGTGGATACCGTGCAGGGGTGCCTTGCGGTGATGGCAAAGGCGGAAGAAGCGCTGTGCGAAGTGACTGGGATGGACTGTGTGACCTTCCAACCCGCGGCGGGCGCACATGGCGAATTTACTGGCATGTTGTTGATTAAGGCATATCATGCCGCGCGGGGTGACACCAAGCGTACCCAAATTATCGTACCGGATTCTGCCCATGGCACAAATCCCGCCACCGCCACCATGGTGGGCTTTACGGTGGTAAATGTGCCCTCCGCCCCAGATGGTGGGGTAGACCTTGCTGCGTTGCGCGCAGCGGTGGGTGAGGATACCGCAGGCTTAATGCTGACCAATCCCAACACCCTTGGTGTGTTCGATAAAAACATTGCCGAAATCACTCAAATCATTCATGAGGCGGGCGGGCTGAACTATTACGATGGCGCCAATTTGAATGCCATTATGGGGATGGTGCGTCCGGGTGATATGGGCTTTGATGTGCTACACATGAACCTGCACAAAACCATGAGTACCCCGCACGGCGGTGGCGGTCCTGGTTCGGGTGCGGTGGGCGCCAAGGGAATTTTGCGTCCCTTCTTGCCCTGTGACCACCCTGTACAGACTGAGGACGGCTATGGCTTTGACTGTTCTGCCCAGAGCATTGGGCGGGTCAAGGCATTTTATGGCAACTTTGCAGTGACTTTGCGTGCTTATGCGTATATCTGTAACCTTGGCGCAGAGGGTCTGCGTGAGGCTGCTCAGACGGCGGTGCTTAATGCAAATTACATGAAACACCTGCTCAGCGGGCATTGCACCATGGCAACCGAGGGCTTATGCATGCATGAGTTTGTGGTGTCGATGGAAGAACTTAAAAAGGAAACTGGGGTGTCGGCAATGGATATTGCCAAGGCATTGCTTGATTATGAAATGCACCCGCCCACCATGTACTTCCCTCTCATTGTGCATGAGGCGCTGATGTTTGAGCCAACCGAAACCGAGGCAAAGGAAACGCTAGACTGGGCATGTGGGGTACTGATTGAACTAATTGCCAAGGCATATACTGACCCAGATGCGCTGAAATCTGCGCCCCTGACGACCCCCATCTCTCGCCCAGACGAGGTGGCGGCAGCACGTAGGCCACGGCTGCGTTACCAGCCCGAAGGCGAATGAATAAAGGAGAATGCATGGCTGAGTATGATGTAATCGTTGTGGGAGGCGGTCCCGGTGGGTATACCGCTGCGCTGCATGGCGCCAAGGCGGGGCTGCGGGTGGCATTGTTTGAGCAAGATTTGCTTGGCGGCACCTGCCTGAACCGTGGATGTATCCCCACCAAGGCGCTGTTGCATGCGGCGGCGCTCTATCACCAAAGTGCAAATGGTGCTGTCTGTGGGGTACACTGCGCCCCGCGCTATGATATGGGTGAAATGCACCAGTATGCCCAGGGGGTGATGGCGCAGTTGCGCAGCGGAGTCGCGGGCTTATTGCAACGGGCAAAGGTGGAGGTGATCTCTGCCCGTGCACAGTTGCACGATGCACATACTGTCAGTGCGGCGGGGCAGCAATATACCGCACAGCATATTATCTTGGCGGTGGGCAGCTTGCCCTTTATGCCACCTATCGAGGGCATTGATGGCGCGCGGGTGCATACGTCTGATTATTTTTTAGAGCAACCAGTGGATGCCAAAAGCCTTGTGATTGTGGGCGGCGGTGTGATTGGGGTGGAGATGGCGCAGATTTACTGTCGCCTTGGTGCACAGGTCACCCTGCTAGAGGGGATGCCGCGCCTATTGCCAAGCCTTGACAAAGAGGTGGGGCAGAGTGTGGCAACTGCCCTGAAAAAGCAAGGGGTTCAGGTCATTACCAATGCGCAGGTCAGCGCATTTGATAGCCAAGCGGAGTTGGTGCACTGTCACTATACCCAAAAACAGGGTGCGGCGCAGTGCTGCACCGCTGTGCGTGCCTTGGTTTGTGTGGGACGGCGCGCCAATACGGCGGGGCTGTTTGCGGATGGCTTTGAAATCCCGACCGAGCGGGGACTGCTTGCGGTAAATGCGCAAGGGCTGACTGCTGTACCAAATATCTATGCCATTGGTGATGTGGTGCTTGGCGGGGTGCAGCTTGCCCATGCCGCAGAGGCGCAAGGCGTCAATGTGATTTGCAGCATTCTTGGCAAACCGATGGAAAAAGACCTCTCCCTCATCCCGGCTTGTGTTTTTACTGACCCAGAAATCGCCACCGTTGGCCTAAGTGCAGAGCAAGCAAAGGTGGCAGGAATTGCAGTTATCACCGCGAAAAAGCTGACCTCTGCAAACGGTCGCTCTTTGGTGGAGGGGGCAGAACGCGGATTTGTCAAACTAGTGGCAGAGGCAGAAACACAGCGCCTAGTGGGTGCAGTGCTTTGTTGCACCCATGCGGGTGAGATGGTAGGTGGGTTGACCGCAGCCATTGCCGCAGGGCTGACCCTGACGCAGCTAGAGGCAACGATTTTCCCTCACCCGACAGTCAGTGAAACGATTGTTGGGTAAAGAACAATCAAATCGATGTTGAAAATGGAAAGATTTACAGCTTGATTTCCCCCTTTTTTTCACGTATGATGTGTGGAGAAACACACCATACCGAAAGAAAGGGGCTTTTTTATGCGTGGCAAGCGTTTGGGTGCAGCGTTACTGCTTAGTTTGGTAGTGCTTGCCAATGTTGGCTATATGCTGTGGCGAATTTGTTTTACCCTGCCAAAGGGCGAAGGGTTGCTGTCAATGTTTTTTGCAGCGGGGTTGCTGTTTGCAGAGCTGCTCGGGTTGTTTGAGTTATGCGTCACGGTGGATGGCATACACCACCAGTCTGTGCCACCCTTGCCAAAGGTTGCGCCAACACAATTGCCTGCGGTGGATGTATTTGTCGCGACCTACAATGAGGAAGTTTCCCTTGTGCGCCGCACCTTACAGGGCTGCAAAATGATGGAATACCCTGACCCAGACAAGGTGCATATTTACCTGTGTGATGATGGAAAGCGGGTGGAAATGCAGGCGCTTGCCGCACAAATGGGGGTGCACTACCTTGCGCGCAGTGGTAACCAAGGCGCGAAAGCGGGCAATTTGAACCATGCACTGCGATGCAGCGGTGCGCCCTTGATTGCCACCTTTGATGCGGACATGATACCCACACCCCGATTTTTGCTAGAAACGCTACCTTATTTTTGTGTGCCAAAGGGCACATTGTCTGTGTGTGGGCAGCGTTCGCGCCCAAATGAGAAAAAGAAGGCATTCTGTGATGCACAAAAATCGCCGCGCGCAGGCAAGCACAGTCGGCGCTATCTCAAAAAACAGGCGCGAGGCGGTAATGGCGAAGTTGGTTTTGTTCAAACTCCGCAGAGCTTTTATAACCCCGATTTGTTTCAAGCGCATTTCTTTGCGCAAGACCGTATCCCCAATGAGCAGGATTATTTTTATCGCAAGGTGCAACTGACCAAAAATCACAGTAACACCGTCATTTATGGCGGCAGCAACACCGTCATTTCCCGCAAGGCCCTAGAGGCGGTGGGCGGCTTTTATGAGCAATCGATTACGGAGGATTTTGCCACTGGTATCTTAATCCAAAGTAAGGGATATCAATGCTATGCTATCCCAACAGTGCTGGCGGCGGGGCTGTCACCCACCGATTTAAAGAGCCTTTTTGCACAGCGGGCGCGGTGGGCGCGGGGTTGTATCCAGACCATTCAGCAGCTCAAAATTTATCGGGTACCAGGGCTGCGCTTGCGACAAAAACTGATTTATTATTCTGCCATTTCTTATTGGTATTCCTGTGTCAAACGCTTCTTTTACCTCACTGCACCCATCGCATTTACTGTCTTTGGGGTGCGGGTGGTGGATTGCAGCCTGCGCGAGGTATTACTGCTGTTTTTGCCTACCTATCTTTTGACGAATGCTGTCTTGGTTGCCCATTCGGCTAGGCTGCGTGCCACTCATTGGACGAATATTTACGAAACGGTTTTCTTCCCCAGTTTGCTTGGCGCGGTGCTGCGCGAGAGTGTGGGGCGGCGCCAACGTGATTTTTCGGTGACGGATAAAAGCAGCGCGGTGCCACAGGACATTGCCTATCAGCGGCGCAAGGCGCGGGTGTTCTATGGCTATATCGTGCTATCCTGCGTTGGCATTGCCAACTTGTTTTTATACAGCGGCAGCTATCAGGGATGGAATTTTGTGGTGGTGCTCACTTGGCTTGTGGTCAATTTGCTGTATCTGCTGATGGCGCTGCTCTTTGTGCGGGGCGCAAAGGCGGCAGCGCAAGGTAAGTCGGGCGCAGGCCGCCCGCTTGCTGCGCAGATGGTGGACAGAGGCTGTTTGTTGCAGGAGGTGTTGCGCACTGCACAAATCCGCGCCCGCCTACGCGCGCAGCGGTGGGTGCAAGGTCGCCTTGCGCGAAAATATAGTAAATGATCAGCGGTATTTATGCGCTTGTTCGGAAGATAAAGCTGCGGTTGTGCGTTGGTATGCTGCTTTGGAAAGAAGCACATCTTGTGTGAGAATACGTAAGATAATGCCATATATAGGGCGATAGATGAAGAAAAGTACACTATCTAGTGGGTAGGTGTACAAATTCTCATCTGTTTTACATATATTTTATGAAAAAATGGTTGAACTTTCTGCCGCAGGAGCGTATCATATATAGTATGAGACCCCAGTTGTTAGGTCGCAATGTTTTGAAACAGAGTAGGTTCGTTTACCGCACCTACGAAACATGCATACAGATTGAGAGGAGCGTACTTATGATTCCTTGTAAAGCCAGTTGCGAAAACTATTGTGAAGGGTGCCATAAATCCTGCGAAAAGTGGACGGCACTCCAAGAAAAGCAGCGCTTAGAGCGCGCCCAAAAGAAAGCATATCTGCAAAAATATGCTGAGCTTGACCGAATGACTCGCCACCAATACTATACCCTCAACCATGCGGGATAAGGTCTTTCTCGCTGTCGAATGGTGCAAATGGGTGAAAAGCCTTTGTTTTCTGTACGCCAAAATGCCGTAGGGGATGGGGGTAAGCCTTGCAATCCCGCTAAAAACAAAATAAATACGCACAAAAAGCCCTCTTTCTGTATAAGATATTGCAGAAGGAGGGCTTTTTTATGACATTAATGCATACCATTTGGGGGATTGTGTTATTCCCCGCAGTTTGCACTGCCCTGGGTGCGGCAGTGGTTTTCTGTTTGCGCAAACCGCCTCGCGCGGTTGTACAGCGTGCCATGCTTGGCTTTGCGGCAGGGGTAATGCTCGCCGCCAGTATCTGGAGCTTGCTGCTGCCCGCCATCGCTTATGCGGAGGAAGGCGGTGGTTCGGCTTGGGTCAGCCCGGTGGGTGGGTTTTGCCTGGGCGCGGCAGGTTTGCTCTTGCTCGAACATATTGGCGATTGGCTGTTATCTGCTCATGCGCGAGGTACTGCTGTGGTTGCGGTGGGCAGGCAAGGAGGCACAGGAGCAACGTGCGCATCCCCGCTTGGCGCGGCGCAGACGGATGTTACACAAATTGACCGTGCACAAACAATCGCTTGTGCACCGCAAGCGGGCGCAGACACCGAAACGGTGAATGCAGGGCGGGTGATTTTCGCCATCACCCTGCACAACCTGCCCGAGGGGATGATTGTAGGGCTTGGTGCAGCCCTTGCCCTTGCGGGAAATGCCGAGGCATTGGTGGGCGCTGCGGCACTTAGCCTTGGCATTGGACTGCAAAACCTGCCAGAGGGCGCATCGGTCAGTCTGCCCATGCGCCAAGCGGGCAGGGGGCGATTTGTTTCATTTGTGGGGGGTGCTGCCTCTGGTGTGGTTGAGCCACTTGGCGCACTGATTGCCCTGTGCGTGGCGGGGTGGGTTACCCCGCTGATGCCGTGGCTGCTTGCGGCGGCAGCAGGTGCAATGGTCTGCGTGGCGGCAGAGGAGATGATTCCTCTTGCCATGGCAAAGGGGCGGGTCGGTGTGATTAGCGTGGTGGTAGGTTTTGCCCTGATGATGGCGATGGACGTGGGGTTAGGCTAGGCGCACCATGCGAATAAGGCAAGCCATCCTGAAGGTGACGGCAAAATGCAGCGAAAAGAGCGCAGGTTGTGCGCTGCACCATTTGCACAAATGGCAAAGATAGCGTATAATAAAAGAGTTATTGCAAGTTGTGATTTCGTTTTAAATTGTAGTGGCGAGCTGTGGTCGCCCGCAAGACTTGCGCAAAGCGAACTGCAAACAGCACAGTTTATTTTATCAAACTATGGTTGGTTAAGCACCAAGCATACAACACGTAAAAAATTACCCCTAGCAAGGAGAGGTACCCATGCGCTATTATTTTGCCCCGCTCGAAAGCGTGACAACCGCCCTGTTTCGTAAGCTGCACCACCAACATTTTGGTGGGGTGACGCAGTATTATATGCCCTTTGTTTCCCCCACACAACAGCACACCTTTACCCCGCGCCACCTGCGCGATTTGGCACCAGAATATAACGAAGGTGTGCCTGCTGTGCCTCAAATTTTATGCCGCAAGGCAGATGATTTTATCTGGAGTGTTCGCGCACTGTGTGAGATGGGCTACCCAGAGGTTAACCTAAACCTTGGTTGCCCCTCACAGACGGTGACTGCAAAAGGAAAGGGTAGCGGCTTTTTGCGCTACCCCACGGAACTAGACTCTTTTTTAGAGGAAAGCTATGCTGCCTTTGCTGCTCTGCCCGTTAAGGTCAGTGTCAAAACTCGCCTTGGCAAGCTAGACGCGGCAGAGTTCGGGCAAATTTTAGAGATTTATAACCGCTATCCCATTGCAGAACTCACCATCCATCCTCGTGTGCAAAAGCAGTTTTACAAGGGTAAACCCGATGTAGCTGCCTTTGCCACCGCTCTTGCAAACAGCAAAAACCCAGTTTGCTATAACGGCGATATCGTAACCGTGGCGGATTATCAGGCGTTGATGGCGCAGTTTCCCACCCTGCAATCGGTCATGATTGGGCGGGGCGCCATGGCTGACCCTGCTTTGTTTACAAAGTTAGAGGGTGGGCAGCCACTCAGCAAAGCCGCCCTGCGCGATTTTAGCGAGGATTTATTCGCCCAATATGCCGCGCTATACGGCAATGAAAACAATGCTCTAATTAGAATGCGGGATGTGTGGTTTTATATGGTGCACCTCTTTGCAGAGAATGACGAATTTGTACAACAGTTCCGCCGTTGCCGCACCCCCGTGGAATATAAAATCCTGCAAAATCGCATTTTTAAAGAATGCGAACTGCGCACAGATGCGGGCACAGGGTTCCAGTTTTAGCGGTATAATGCTTCTTGTGCTAGCAGGTATTCTTTCAGCGCAAGCCCTCCAGCATAGCCAGTTAGGTTACCGTTTTTACCTACCACACGGTGGCAGGGGATAATGATAGCGATGGGGTTGTTGTGGCAAGCGCCGCCCACCGCCCGCACCGCCTTGGGCTTGCCGATGGCGGCGGCAATGTCGGCATAGCTGCGCGTTTCGCCATAGGGAATGTCTAGCAAGGCATCCCACACCGCTTGCTGAAATGGTGTGCCTACGGGTGCAAGCGCTAGCTCAAATTCTTGGCGCAACCCTGCGAAATATTCATTTAAAGCCTGCTCTGCTTCACACAGGAGCGGGCTTTTGCTTTGGGTGCGGGGGAGTGGCTCTAAATCGGGTGCGCTGCCTTCTTCTAAAAAGGTCAGCGCGGTCAGCGCACCTTCCTGCTCGGTCAGTTTGAGGGTGCCGAACCCAGTGTTCAGATAAGAAATTGCCATCGATTGCTCCTTTTTTTGTGGTGGGGCTTGCATACGGGTGGTGGTGCTGTATAATGGTGCTAGATAACGTGTGCTGTGCTGCGGGGCTTTGCGTAGCACATGGTTGGGATATTGTTGCCAAGGGTGGCGTTATCAGCTTTATGGGGCAAGGGAATTCTTTGTCTTGATTATATCATGTTTTATGGCAGTGGGGAAGGAGCAGGAAAATGAGACTGGTCGCGTTAGAAAGCTATGTGCTCACCGAGGGTGATTTAGATTGGTCAGCGGTGGAGGCACTGGTGCCCGACATCGCTTATTATGGGCGCACCCCGGCGGCTGAGGTTGCCGCTCGCATTGGGGATGCAGCGTATGTGATTGTAAATAAATGCGCCATTGATGCGGCGGTGCTTGCCGCCTGCCCACAGCTAAAATGGGTGGGGGTGCTTGCCACTGGCACCGATAAAATCGACCTTGCTGCCTGCCGTGCGCAGGGGGTGAGCGTGGCGCATGTGCCTGCCTATTCGACATACAGTGTGGCGCAGCTGACCTTTGCTCTGCTGCTGACGCTCTGCCAGTGTCCTGCGCGGCATGATGTGGCAGTGCAAGCAGGGCACTGGCAGGTAGGTGTGCCCGCACAGTATGGCATTTTGCCACAGGTGGAGCTATGCGGCAAGACCTTTGGCATTTGGGGTTATGGCGATATCGGTAAGCAGGTTGCGCGCATCGCTGCCGCTTTTGGCATGCGGGTGCTCGTTTGTACCCGCACCGTCCGCCCAGAGTATGCGACGGATGGGGTTGAATTTGTTGATTTTGACACCCTGCTTGCCCAGAGCGATGTGCTCAGCCTACATTGCCCTGCCACCCCCGAAACGGCAGGGATGATAGGCGAAGCTGCCATTGCCAAAATGAAGGCGGGTAGCATTTTGCTCAATACGGCGCGGGGGGCACTCGTAGACGAAGCCGCCGTTGCCGCCGCCTGCAAAAATGGCAAGTTGCGCTTTTATGCCGCGGATGTGCAATGTACCGAACCAGCAGTGCCGGAATGCCCCTTGCTTGGGGTGGAAAATATCTTGTTAACGCCACATATTGGGTGGGCGACTGCGGAATCCCTTGTGAAATTGATGGCGATTACCACCCAGAATTTGCGCACCTTTTTAGATGGGTGTGGTGAAAATGTGTTAACCTAGCCAACTGGATAGGTTAACTGTTTTAGAATTATCTATAATAGTAAAAAACTCATGGTGTTTTGTAGAAAAAATGCTGAATTTTGGGGGCTTGCATTGACAAAATGTAATTGATACGGTACACTTAGCAAGATGAAAACACGGCAGATGTCGCATAACATCAATATAAATTCAACTGTTTTATAAAAGAGAGAGGGTATCATTATGAAAGACATTAAAAAAATTAAAGAAGGCAAATGGCTCATGGGCGTATGCACCGGTTTGGCAAAACACTTCAACCAGAATGTATGGTTGTTCCGTGCTATTTTCCTACTAATCAGCGCATTCGCTGGTGTTGGCTTGCTTGCTTACATCATCGTTGCTCTACTAATGGGCAAAGCTGACTAATTCAGTCTGCTTGTGCGTTTGCACATCGTATTACATAAAAAGCACCCTGCATCGGTTTTTGATGCAGGGTGCTTTTTTGTGCGGTATGAAGTATGCTAAGGCCTAGTTGCCGTTGTTTTTCGTTTGGCACATGCTAGCAATGGTTTTGTGTGTGCCGCAGGAATGATCGCCATTTGATCGGTTTTGCCTATCGGAAGGTTTTGTGGTGGATAATCATCATGGCTTGGATTTATTTGCTGAAAATCCCACTGTCAGCAATCGCCTTTACTGCCATTGCAAGGGTTTCGGGAGGGAGGGTCAGCGCAAAGCGGACATATCCCTCGCCGCCGGGGCCAAAGCTCGCGCCGGGTGTGATCAGCACACCGCTTTTTTCCATCAAATCCATGCAAAATGCCATGCTGTTCTCATAGCCTGCGGGGATGGGCGCCCATGCGAACATGCTGCCCTTGCTATCGGGTACGTTCCACCCAATGGCACGCAAGCCACCGCACAGTGCGTCACGGCGGGCTTGGTAGGCGGAGTTTTGTGTTTTGACGAAATCTAATTCGCCTTCTAGCGCGGCAATTGCAGCGCGTTGCACTGGGATAAACATGCCAAAATCAATTTGGCTGCGCAATTTTTTGAATGCGGCAATCACATCGCTGCGTCCGACTAAAAAGCTGACGCGCGCGCCCGTCATGTTAAAGCTCTTAGAGAGGCTAAAGAACTCAACCCCCACTTCGCTTGCGCCTTCGTTTGCGAAAAAGCTGTTGCCCACCGCGCCATCAAAGATAATGTCACTGTAAGCGTTATCGTGGATAATCAAGATGTCATATTGTTTGGCAAAGGCAATTACCTCAGCATACATTTCCTTGGTGCCCACGCTGCACACTGGGTTTGCGGGCAGCGAAACAATCATGTATTTTGCCTTTTGTGCAACTTCTGCGGGGATGGTTTTCACATCGGGCAAGAAATTCGTCTCGGCGGTTAGAGGGTAGTAATAGGGCACTGCTCCCGCAAGGGTTGCACCCGCGATAAAGACGGGGTAGCAAGGGTTTGGCAGCAGCATGGTATCGCCTGCATCGCACAGGGTCATGGCGATGTGTCCCATCCCTTCTTGGCTGCCGTTGCAGCTTGCAATTTGGTCTGGGGCAATGCCATCAATGCCAAAGCGGCGGGCATAATAATGGCTGACAGCTGCTTGCAATTCAGGTAAATCCCGCAGGGCATATTTCCAGTCAGCCGCGCAATCCGCAGAGGCTTTGAGTGCGTTTACAATATGGGTAGGGGGCGCAAAATCAGGTGTGCCAACACTTAGGTTATACACCGTGCGCCCTTCGGCTTCTAGTGATACTTTGCGGTCATTCAAAGCAGAGAAAATCTCTGCGCCAAAGGCATCGAGTCTTTTTGAAAATTCCATTTTTATATCCCTCCATTTTACGAAGGTAAGTATAGCACGAATGTGAGGGGCGCGCAAGTAATCTCTGCCAAATTATGCGCAAAAAAACTGGAAGATTTGCGCATTTTCGGCGAAAATCTCCCAGTGAGGATACTTGAGTGGGCAATTGTTTATACGCTTAGTGGGGCAATTGGTGCCTGCATTAATCGGTTGATGTAATGTACTTAATCAATTGCGCTTGCTTTGCGTCCCATGCCTTTGGCGGCGGTGCTGATGTTTTTCCATGTCACGCTGCCACAAATGCCATCGGCGGCAAGCCCAGTTTTGCCTTGATAGCTGCGCAGGGCGATTTCGGTCTGGGTATCGAACACCCCTGTGATGAAGCTGCCCGTTACATAGCCAAGATTTGAGAGTGCGTCTTGCAACAGCATTACATACACACCGTTGTCGCCGTTGCGTAGGGTGGGGTAGCCACTGCGCACTCCATAGCGGCGGTCAACATGCACCCAAGAGGGGGTCATGTGTGCGGGCTCAACATAGCCCCATAGCCCGCTGTTTTGGGCGATGGTACGCATTTCGGTGCGCTGGCTTTGGCTGTGCCCCTGTCCCATATCAAGGGCGAGCCCTGCATAGTGTTGGCTGCGGGTGCCATGACCGCCCTCCCAAATGCGGCGGAAGGCATAGCGCACTGTAATTGGTTTGCCATAGTTGCGGCGCAGGTGGTTCCAGTGCTGCATGCACTGCACGCTCGTCCAGAGGGTTTGGCTTTTGGATGCCCCGCGGAACTCACGCAGGGTCAGGGTGCCGCCTTGGTTGTAGGGCATAGCAGCGCCTTCTGCGAAGTCCTCAAATACCTCAATGTGCCGTTTCTCGGTGTCATAAACTAATAGCTTTGCCATGCTCACACCTCGGTTTCATAGGGGCGCAATAGCTCCCATGTTTCGGCATCCACTACACCATGTGGCATTAAGCCAGCCGCGCATTGCAGCTCCGTGACAAGGGCTTCTTCCTCTTGGGTGTAGCAGCCGCCCTCGCCAAGGTAATCCACCTGTGGGTAATAGGCAGCATAGCAGTTAAGCCATTCTTGAATCATGCCAACGTGTGCCCCTGCGCTATCCACTGCGGCGGCATAACCGGGGTAATCATCTGTGCTTGCTAAAGTATCGCGCCGCACGTCAGTGGCAATCAGGGTCAGGCTTGCCTCATCTGCAAAGTTCCATGTGGTTTCATCCACCACCCCCGTGATGGGCAGGGCACAAAGCGATTGGAAACTCTCAACTGCAAGGGCAAGGATATCGTCAAAATAATAGGTCTGCACCGCTGCTTGCACGGTAGGGTAATAGAAGGCAATCCGTTCGAGTAGTAATGAGAAATAACCGACTGCCTCGCCGTAATCGCCAAGGGTGAGGGGTGCGCCGGGGTAGGGCATACTGGTGATGGTCAGCACCTCGCCCGAAGCGCGCAGGCGACTGGCAAGCTGATAGAGCGCGTTCCATGTCTGTGCGCCGACAATGCCGTCTACCGTCAACCCGGCAAAGGCTTGGAAGGCGCGCACCGCCGCAAGGGTGGCAGCGCCAAAGTTGCCGTCAATGCCAATGGCGGGGATGGAGCTTTCGTAGGTGCCGAGTAAATAGAGGTAATATTGTAACTCACGCACGGCGGTGCCTGTGCTGCCTTGGCGCAGGGTGCCGGGGAAGGTGCCGGGGCGGCTGCCAGGGCTGAGCAGGTCATTGGTGATGTCGAGGTATACTTCATATAATTTTTCCCAGGTAATGCGCCCCACCACACCATCGGCGGTTAGCCCGAAATAGCTCTGGAAACGCTGTACTGCAAGCTCAGTTGCGGGACCATAGTTGCCGTCTACGCTGACGTTACCAAGGGCGCTGTAATTGTCCGCTGCGATATTCAGCCAGAACTGGATTTGGCGCACGCTGTTGCCCACCGCGCCTAGGCGCAATGCCGTGCCGGGGTAGACGTTAGGGATGCCAAAGTCGCTTTCAAAATCATCGTATAAATTAAAGAGGGCATTCCATGTGATTTGCCCCACAATGCCATCGGCGGTTAGCCCAAATTTCTGCTGAAAACGGGTGACAGCGGCGGCGGTGCCGTTGCCATAAATACCATCAACGGTTGGGGCGATGAGGTCATCATAAAACTGGGCGAGATAGCTCAGCCAATATTGCACCTGCTCCACTGCGGTACCACGGCTGCCCACCCGCAGTACCGTGCCGCCCCATGCGCCATCGGTCACGGTGTTGTCATTGCCACCGTTTGAGGTTTCGCCCTCACTATTTAATTCAGCTAGGTTTGTGACGCTGACGTAAATATAGCTAATCTGGTACCAAGTCGCCCGCCCAACAATCCCATCGGCGGTCAGGTTGAATTGGCGCTGAAAGCGCACAACGGTCGCCGCCATGCTTGCACCAAAAATGCCATCTACCGTAAGGGTGCCAAAGGCGGGGTATGCCTTGGCAATGCGGTTGAGCTGCCGTTGCAGGGTTGAAACATCGCTGCCAGTGCTGCCTTGGCGCAGGGCGGTGCCAGGGTAGCTAGCCTGGATGGCGGCGATGTTGGTGCTGCGGGCAAGCTCGATGCTCGTGTAATAGTTTTGCAAAATTTGCAGGGCGCTGCGCCCTGCGTTCGCAAGGTCAACTGTGCCCCACTGTTTTAGCCCTGCGCAGTTGACCAGTTTGCCGTCACAATAGCCGGCATAATAGGGGTTTACCGTGCCCGTTTTACGGATAAAGGTATCAAAAATTTCGTTCGCAATCCGTTCCATGGTGGCAAAGATGGTGCGTCCCGCCACATAATATTGGTCATAGCTTGGCGAGCTTGTGATATCAAAGCTGTATCCCTTACTGGTGTACCATTCGGTGTAAATGCGATTGAGCACACAGCTAATCTGGCAATAGATATTTGCGCGGATGGCTTGCTCTGGCCAGGTGGGGTAAATCTCACTTGAGGCCACGTTTGCGATATATTCGCGGAAGGATACTGTTGCAATGCTTGCGCTTGAGGTAGGGGTGCCGAGCTTTACCTTAATGGTGGTGGGAATTACCACTTGGTTGAGCACGCGAGTGTCTAGTGGGGCAGGTCCATTGCCGCCATCTCCCGCAAAAAGACTGTGCACTGGGATATCCACAGGGGCATCCTGCGTGCGGGGCAGCGTTTCATCTAGGGGGATAAGCGTTAGGCTTGCAAGGGTAACTTGCCCTGCGAAAATCTGCGAGCCATAAATGGTGATGGGCTGATACCCTTCTTTATAGGCGGTCAAATCGCAGAGCGCATAGGGCAGCACCGTGCTGTTAAACTCATCAAGCGAGAAACTTGCGTCAGGCGCTTCAATGCCGATATCAGCGGCATTGCCTTCGGCATCGGTCAAGACATGGGTGGTGAAATCATCGCACGTCACGGTGATGGTCACATCGGGGATGGGTGCAGTCTTTTGCGCTGCAAAGGTTTGAATGCGTAAAAATCCAGTTGGCATGGGGTTCACTCTCCTTTAAGGCTTGGGGTGCGCGCTGATTGCTCTGTACGATTGTGGTGTATCTTGCGCAGCGTGGGCAGATGCCCTATGGTGCGTGAAACACGCGCGGGTCAATAGGCGCACACTGGGTAAATGGCGGTCTGTGTCATTGTATGCCTTGTGATAGGAAAGGGTGCAGGGGGGGCAGTGCAGGCCACGCAAGAAAGAAAAGGGATGATGCTGTGTGAAAAGAAGGTGGAAGCGATAAAATAGCGCGTGCTGTGCAGGAATAGGTGGAAATAGACAAAAAGGATGATAAAAGAGGAGGAAAAGCGGGCAAAAAGCATGCAAAAAACGAGCAAAGGGCGGAAATGGGGCGCTAACTACGTTTGAAAATTGTCAATTAAGTGGTACTATGGACAATATAAAGATGCATTTTGGCTATTGTGTTGAAAAATGCTAGAAAAAGAAACAGGAGCGTGATCATGATGAAAACACAGATAAGAAGAGTTTTGGCTTTGTTAGTGGTTTTTGCGTTTACCTTGGGGTTTATGCCAAGTTATCGTTCTGTTGCAATTGCAACGGATGATACCGCGACGGTAAGCATTACCGCAGCCTATCAAGGCGACACTGTGCTAGAAAGCGTCACCCTGACCGACACCACGGAGGTCGTATTTACGGTGACGGTGACGCAAAACACTTCTGACACGCATAAAATTTCGATTGAACTGCCAGTTGGGGTGGGGCTTGTTTCTGCTCCTGGCATTGCGTCGGTCGATACAGATGGCATTGTCACCGCAAAGGATTACGTCTCTGGCACCGAAAGCAATTATTTTGCAGGTACACCGACTTGGGATGCGACTGGCGAAGTGGATGGTGTTGCAACCCAAAACGGCACCTTATCGTATGAACTAAGCAAGGTGTCTAACGTTAGCTTCTCGTTCTTGGCGGTCATAAACCCAGAGTTTATTCCCATCGCGTATGAGTCTATCACCACGGGAATGGGTAATGTTACAGTGTCGCTACTAGATGTTAGTGCCGATGTGGACGCAACGGGTGCGGCCCTTGCTTCGGATGCGGTTGCCATCAGCGCAACGTCTGTGGACAGTGAGCTTGCGCTGACTAGCTTTACCAATGCGGAATCGTTTGATAATACCGCATTGAAGGCATTTTGCACGACCACCTATCTTGCCACAGACAGAACAGACCTACACACCCTAGCCTTTAAGACAGCGATGAATCCCTCGGTTGAGGGGGCATCGTATTCATTCCCGATTTATAGCCATAGCTTTACCTTGACTTACCCAAAGGATGCGGTGATTACCTATATCACAACCCCTATTTCGTATGCAGAGGTGGATAGTACAAAGGTGTACAATGACGATGGTACGGTAAGTGTTACGGTGGAAAGTACCAATACCGTCACTGGCACAGGTGCGATTTCCTGCACCTTTGGCACCATTGATTTTTCGGCATGTTATACGGACGAAACCCAGGCGGGCACAGAGTTTGATGTTGTCATCAGTGATTTGTCGCTCACCACCCGCTCGTTTGATGTGGATACGCAAGCATTTGAAACGGTAACCATTGCGGCGTCAGCGGACAATTCGTTTGCCGTCACCGCGACGGTCAGCGCGACTCTTGCTTCGGCAAATGAGCTGTATACGCCTTATTATGATTATGTCAACGCAAAGAATGAACTATATAACGATTACACTGGTGAGGCAGTGGAGCTGTATTATGCATATCGGATGCTCACCTCAACGAAAAAAGATTGGGCTGTGGACACGGATGCCACCGCAGATGGCACCACCCTGCCCATTCGGATGGAATACGAAGCAACCCCTACCGAAACAGCATACCTAGATGAGGTCACCTCGG
The DNA here is from genome assembly GCA_044426225.1 of Faecalibacterium sp. Lineage (GTDB taxonomy): Bacteria > Bacillota > Clostridia > Oscillospirales > Ruminococcaceae > Faecalibacterium. The sequence continues at coordinate 76,694 of JAWXUQ010000002.1, forward strand.
TTGTGATGAACGTGCCGTTCTTAGGGCAATCTGGCTCAGACCGCTATACCTCACAGCTTACTAGTATTACCGTCTGGTACGAAAGTGATGACGTGGGCGCAATTGGTATTAGCAGTGAAACAGGGCATACCTTAGATATTTCTGCTTTTACCGCGGCGGTGGAGGCGGGTTCGTTACAGGGCAGCCAATACAGCGCATCGATGACGGTGGACGCAGGCGGCATTGCAACCTATGCGTGGACGGCAAACTGGGGCAGGGCACAGTCTATGCCTGCCATTACCGTCACAGCACCCGAAGGGCAGAGCATTGTTAAAATCAGCATGGAGTTTACTGGCGATAACGCGACGCTCTGGCGCGAAGGGGTAGATTATGGTGGGTCCATTGTTTACGGCTTGCCATACGACGATGAATACACGGGGCAGCGCAGCAGCTATCAGTTCACCACCTATCGCCTAGAGGAAAACGTTTGGGTAGAATTAACGGCATCTGAGGCAGGTGGTTTTATGTGGCTAGAGCCAGAAACATTTGCCTTGACGAGCAGTAATACCTCGCTTACGAATCAGCTATACTATTACAATGTCGCAAAATATAACACGACCATTTATAATAGCAATGCAAGCTATAATTTTGCGGGCTACCAAAACCTAGGTTCTGTTTCGATTTATAATGGTTCAGGCTCTGCCTTGCCTGACGATGAAACCCTAGAAATGACATTTACCAAAGATACAACAAGCAGTGATGTGATAAAAGCCATTCATTTCCCCATCTGTCCCATTGATGGCGCGGCAAGCATCGCAAAGATAACGTATGAATATGAAAGTGGCGCAAAATATGTCTATGACCCCCTCAGCGGGGATGATGCACCTTATACCATCGCAGAAGATGGCAGCTATGCCTTGATTGAGGCGAGCGGCGAGAACAGCTTTGTTGCTTTTACCGTGACTTATAAGAGCTGGAGTCGCTCGACTGCTAAAACAGAGTTTGGTCTGTATGGTTATATCGCTGATACCGATAACCTTGCTGCCGCAGACACGCATACCATTGCCGTTTCCATTTATGACCAAGATGGTGCCTTGCAAGAAAGCAACAGCACAAGCACAGTGGTAAATAGCACCTTCAGAAAGCAATATAACACAGGTGCGGATTACAGTGTTTATGGTCTAGTATCGTCTGATTTGGGCGATTTCGTGGATGGTCTGATTGCGGATGCGAATGTTTTGCAGGCAGGCTTGAGCAGCGAGCTTTCCATTCGCCTTGTTGGTGGCGAATTTAACAATGTTTCACAGGGTGGCTGGACAGAAATCACCTTTAATATTGTCTTGCCAGATGGCATCACCCTAGATGATGTCAAAGGGCGCGATTTTGTGCTAGAGGATGCGGGGGAACCGGTTACAAACTTTACCACAAATGAAGAAGTTGGCACTATCTCAATTACCAGTCAGCAGACAATGACCGCGGCAGAGGCGCAGGCTCATTTTGGTGATACAAGTGTGACGGGCGCAACCGTATATACCTGCACCTTAGATGACCCAGAGGTGATTTTATACGGCTATCGTAACGGCGCCTATGGTACGGCATTTTCCTCTTTTACGGTGGATTTAACACTGTCGGTGGATGTGCAGACAACCGCCATGGCGATTCCATGGAGCAAGGTGCTATACCTTGGCAGTAACTCATCTAGCTATACCACATTTGAAAAAATCTCGGCATCGAGTGACCCCAATAACGCAGCGTATCACACTGGTGATGGCACCACGATTGATAATTTTAGTACGGATAGCGTCTTACACCTGGGCAATACGAGCAAGTTAGTCCAAGGTTCGGCAGATGAATATTTGTTGATTGCAACAGACCCAACGCTGCTTGTGCATGATGCGCATGTCACGGTGGGTGAGACCGAATACTATTACTCTGAACACGATGCGGACTCTATGGCGGTGCTTGGCAGTGGTGAATCGGCAACGATAGAATTTAGCGTCACCAACACCTTGACAGAGGATCTTGCGGGTAAGACGAACTATGTGCTCATCCCACTGCCTGCGAGCGCTACTGGCGAATTTGTAGAGACGGCGGATGTGCTGCCCACCATCACCGAAATCATTGTGGATGGTACCTCAGTCATGAGTTCTGTGTCGATGGCAGCGTATAGCAGTGGTACGCAAATCACGGCAAAATTTGTTTCACTAGACGGAGACACTGCGGTTGACTCAAACAACATTGATGAGGTGTTTGCGGAGGCAGCTACTGTATACAGCGATGAATACAACGTCATGGTTTTGGAGATTACAGACCAAGAAACATTCGACAGCTTTGATGTTGCAATCACAGTAGTGATGCCAACGCATGAAACAACGGAACCTGAAATCGTGACCTTACAGGCGGGGTCTATCTATTACTTTAGTGAATATAGCCAGACGGAATTCATGAGTGGCAACGATGCAAATAGCTATATTCAGTTTGCATATAGCAACCCTAAGTGGACCGTTTCGTTTGATGCCTATGCGGTGAATACAGCGGGGCAGATTACCTCTGAACTATCCATTGCGCTAAATGATTTAGAGATTTTCGATAAAAACTACATCTACCAAGCAAGCACTGGGAGTGAGACGGATGCTGTCATCACTGCACCAGAACAGGTAGGTTATAACTTTATCGGTTGGTATGCAGATGAAGATTTGACTCAAGAATTTTTCCCCAGTGATACCACGCAGGGTATCAGCATTACGGCGGACACGATACTGTATGCAAAATATGAAATTGATCAGGTAGAAGTAATCTTTGTGCTAAACAATGGCAGTGGTGATGTCACCAAGACCGTCAACTGGACGGATAGCATTGCAAGCTATACCACCCCACAACAGGATGGTTATACCTTTATCAATTGGTTCACCGATGACACCTTTGCCGCCCCAGTGACCGAGACATTCTATGGTCCTGCGGATACAGATGGCGATGGCTATTTGACCCTATACGCGGGGTATTCTGAAAACCCAACCTATTCTGTGACTTTTGATATCGATGGCGATACGGCAGTAGAAGGCTTTATCTGGGAAGACGTATATGAAGCAGGCGAAAAAATTACCCTGCCCGATGCCCTGCCCACCAAAGAGGGCTATGCCTTTGCGGGTTGGGAGTATGATGGTTCGATTTATCGCGCCTCGCGCAGCTTTACCATTGGCAACGATGATGTTGTGTTCGTCGCAGAGTGGACGCGCGAAAACTATACGCTGAATTATTACGACAAAGATGGCACAACTCTGTTGTTCCCTGCGGAATTGGTTGCATACCAAGGCGAAGTTGTGCTAGATGCGCCAGATGATATCACTGGGTATAGCTTTGACTACTGGCTATATGGCACCGACAAATATGCCGAAGGGGATACCTTCACCATGCCAGCATCAAATGTCGATTTGATTGCTGTTTGGAAGGCGAATACCTATACCCTTTCCCTTGCCAATGTAAGGGATGGGGATGTTACCGAAGCGGGCTATACCTATGCAAATGGCGCGTACAGCACCGCAGCAACCTATCAGGCTGTTATCACCCTGCCAAGCGCAGCACGCGCGGGGTATACCTTTGGTGGCTGGGTAGATGCAAATGGCGATTCTATCACAAGTGTGACCATCGGGGATGGCGATGTTACAGTAACAGCCAAATGGAAGGCATTGCAGTATGAAGTTAGCTATGATACCAATGGAGGGGATGCAATCACAGGCGGTAGCTATGATTATGAATCTACCATTACCTTGCCCACCCCAACCAAAACAGGCAACCAATTCCTGCGCTGGGAAGATGAGGCGGGTGCGCATTATCCTGCGGGCAGCAGCTATACCATCCCGACGGCAAGCACTACCTTTACTGCGGTTTGGAAAGCATTAACCTATGAAATCAAATTTGTAGATGATGTGGATGGCTCGATTGTGTATGATGACATTGATGCCAACTACGAAGACGAAATCACCCTGCCATCTGCAAGCAAAACGGGTTATACCCTTGAGGGTTGGTCGTATGACGGTACGACCTATGCGGCAGGCGATTCGTTTACTGCACTTGCGGCGGACACGACCTTTGTTTCTGATTGGAAGATTAATGCGTATAGCATTACCTTTGATGCGGCGAGTGACGTTGCTTCCCCCATTACGCAGGATTATGGCACCGATGTGACCATCCCCACCCCGACGGCGCAGACAGGCTATACCTTCAGCCATTGGGTGGATGAAACTGGCAAAACCTATGTTCCAGAGCAGTCAATCACCATGCCAGAGGGCGGTTTGGCACTCACGGCGGTTTGGAAAACCAACAGCCACACCGTAAGTTATACCGAAACAGGTACACATGACTATTCGTCTAGCACCGTTTTCTATGGCACGCAGATTACCCTGCATGTCCCAAGTAAGACAGGCTATACCTTTGATGGTTGGTTGTATGACGGCAAAACTTATGCTGCCGGCGCAACCTTTACCATGGTAGATGAGGCTGTGGACTTTGAGGGGCAGTGGACGGCACTCACCTATGACATCACCTTTGATTATGACGATGGCGACGATGGCACGGCTGATTTAGTTGAGAAATATGCGCATGACGCACAGTTCACCTTCACCACACCAGAGCGGGCGGGCTATACCTTTACGGATTGGTTGTACAATGGCGGCATCTACCAAGCAGGGGATCTTTATACCGTCAGTGGCGCGGCAACCTTTACTGCATTGTGGAAGGCAAATACTTATACCATTTCGTTTGAAAATGCGGGTGATGCTGCGATTGACAGCGTTGTGAAATCTTGTGACAGCTTGTACACGCTGCCCATTCCCATCAAGTTAGGCTATACCTTTACTGGGTGGAGTATTACGAGCGGTAGTGGTAGCGATAGTGATAGTGATAGTGATAGTGTCAGCGTCAGCACCTATGCTGCGAACGAAGTAATTACTGTGCAGCCCAATGACATGGTATTTACAGGTGGATGGACCGTGAATCCATACACGGTCTGGCTAGATACGGTTTATGAAGTCTATGATGGTGATACCGAAATTACCCAAAATTATGGCGAAGATATTAGCCTGCCAACCCTAGAAAAAGATGGCTATACCTTTAATGGTTGGCTCGATGGTGAAAAACTCTATGCCCCAGGGCAAGACTATACCATGGGCGCAACGAGTGTTATCCTGACCGCCTCTTGGACCGCGAATGTGTATACCATCACATTTGAAAGCACTGGCAAAACTACCCTAGAAGATGTGGAAGTGGCCTGTGATGATACCTACACCTTGCCAAGTGCAAGCCGAAGCGGTTATACCTTTAAAGGGTGGAAAGATGAGGATGGCACCTTGTATAAGGCGGGTGCAAGCTATACCATGCCAACAGGGGATGTGACGTTAACTGGTTCTTGGAGCAAAAACAGCACAAGCAGCGATACCACCGAAGCAACGGTGACGGAGGATACCACTACCGCTACAACCACCACTACTGCAACAAGCAGCACGGTCACTAGTGATACTACGGAGGCTGCTGTCACCAGTACAGAGGATGCGGTAACGAGCAGCACTGATAGCACGGTATCTTCTGGCACAGTCGCGGCAAATGATGCAGAGAGTACACTAGACACGCAAGACGAAGGCGCGGGCGAAGAAGTGCTCGTTTCGGGTGCGCAGGAAATGGGAGAAACCGATTGCTGTTGCCTCATCTGCAAAGGTGAGCAATACCCAATTTTCTGGCAGATTTGCTTGCGGTGCTGGATTATCTTCTTGATTATCATCACCGTTGTGACAATCTCTGTATGGTACTTGTACCGCAGAATGCGCAGAAGAAAAGATGAATATGAAGGCGACTAAGGAAAAGTAACACCGCCCTCAAAAAATAAAAAGGCGCGCCCCTTGGCAATCCATTTGGACTGCTAAGGGGCGCGCCTTTGTGTTTGGTTTGGTTGTGTTCGGTTTGGTTTTGGCGCGTTGCTTGTCAATTATGCCTTGGATAGTTTGCCCATGATGACGGGCTTTTGTGCACCAGTCACGCTAGGTAGGTTGTTGGGGATACCGTGGTAGCAGCAATCTGCCAAAATTGCAAAGGCAACTGCCTCTTTTGCGTCACTGCTTAGCCCTAAATCTTCCTGTGTTTTTACGACAATGCCGTATGCGGCAAAGCGCTTTGCTAGGCAGGCAAGCAACGTTTTGTTATAGCTGCCGCCGCCGCCCACAATCAGCTCACTCGCGGTGTGGCGGGGCAGTACATATTGTTCATAAGCGTCTGCGATGCTCCATGCGGTTAGGTCAGTCACAGTGGCGATGAGGTCTGCGTCTGCAATCTGCAACTGTGCGGCGCGTTGCATGATGTTTGCAACATACTGTGCGCCGAATAATTCGCGCCCCGTTGTCTTGGGCAGGGGTGCGCGGTAATACGCTTCGTTTTGCAATTCTGTAAGCAGGGTTTCGCTTACCTTGCCAGTTGCGCCAAAGGCACCGCCATCGTCATAAGTCTGTGCGCCATCACTCAGGGCGGCCATCACTCCGTCGATAATCATATTGCCTGCGCCAGTATCAAAGGCAAACACCTCTGCGGCATCTGCTCCGGCGGGCATGACGGTCATGTTACCAATGCCGCCAATGTTTTGCAGCAAGATGGTTTCTGTTTCGCGGCGATAGAGCAGGTATTCAGTGAAGGGCACCACAGGCGCACCTTGCCCGCCCGCAGCCATATCCGCCACGCGGAAATCTGACACGGTGTCAACACCAGTGCGCTGTGCAATCACCGCGCCTTCGCCAATCTGCATGGTATAGTGCACGGCATAGCCGTCATCGGTGCAATAGTTTGGCTCGTGCCAGATGGTCTGCCCATGTGAGCCAATGCACTGGATATCGCTTGCGCGCAAGCCTGCCTTGGCGATGATAGCCTTGGCAGCGGCTGCATAATGCTCGCCAAGCAGCACATTCATATAACCGATTTTATCCATGGTGGCAGTTTCAGGGCGGAATAGCTCGAAAATCTTGGTGCGCATATTGGCGGGGTAGGGGTTGTTCTCAAAGGCAATTAATTCTGCCTTAGGTGCGTTAGGGCTGCCAGTCAGTTTTACAAGCCCTGCGTCCACCCCATCGACTGAGGTACCAGACATCATCCCAATGACATAGCGTGTATCGTTCATCTTAACTCTCCTGTTTGAGTGTGTAGTAGCTATCTATGGCAGTGCGTAGCCGCCCTTGGCAGGCTGCTAATAATGCGGTCGCCTTGGCGGGGGTTAGCCCTGTTTCAATCAGTAAAATTGCCAGTTTTACCTGCCCCTCTGCTTGGGTCAGTGCGGCGGCGGCTTCTTCTGGGGTGGCGGTGGTGGCATGCATCACAAGGCGCCGTGCGCGGTCTTGCAGCTTAATGTTGCTTGCTTTTAAATCGACCATTAAATTGCCGTATACTTTGCCGAGCTTTACCATGCTACAAGTGGAGAGCATGTTCAGCACCAACTTTTGCGCGGTGCCAGATTTCATGCGGGTAGAGCCAGAAAGCACCTCGGCGCCCACCACGGGTGCGATGGTGATATCGCAGATAGGCAGCATCTTAGAGCCTGCGTTGGTGCACAGCCCAATGGCGATGGCACCGCGTTCTTTGGCACGGCGCAGCCCTGCAAGCACATAAGGTGCGCTGCCACTGGCGGATATGCCCACAAGGACATCTTGTGCGCCAAGGGCGAGGTCGTCAATCAGGGCAATGCCTTCGGGTTCGCTATCCTCAGCGCCCTCAACGGCAAGGCGCAGGGCGGTGTCGCCCCCTGCGATAAACCCTTGGATGAGGGTGGGGTCAACCCCAAAGGTGGGTAAGCATTCTGAGGCATCTAGTACCCCAAGCCGCCCAGAGGTGCCCGCACCAATGTAAATCAGTCGCCCGCCGTTTTCAAGGCGGGGAGCGATTAAGTCAATCGCGGCGGCAATCTGCTCGCGCTGTGCGGCGACTGCCTGCGCAACCTGTGCGTCTTGGCGGTTAATCATATCCACCATTTCTAGGGTAGTGACGCTATCTAGGTTGGTGGTTTCGGTGTTGACACCTTCGGTGCCAAGGGTGGCAAGGTATTGATCCATGGGTTCCCCCTTAATAAAGTGAAGTGTAATGTTAGTTACATTAAAAGTATCGTATCTAGGGGTGAGTGTCAAGACTTTTGACGAAAAAAGATGGCAGGTGAAATGCTTTTGGACTTTAGATGAATAAAATGCAAGTGAAGGGGAATGAAAATGCAAAAAACTTATAACGCATTGCGTTGCGAATTTTAAAAAAAGGTGGTATACTGTATAAATATTAATCGCCATGTATGCTTTTCTGTGTCTTTTTTGTGAGCTTTCGGTGAAAGTACCCAAGGAAAGGACGGGGAGGCGATCGTAAGAAAAGAGGAGGGGCAACGCGTGGAGTTTGAAATTGTAGTACAGACGCTTGCCCAGTATCAGGCGAAAGGGTATTTCCCCAGTGCGGTATGCCGCGTCTTTCGCGGGCAAGAAACACTATATGAATGCACCCTTGGTGACACCACCGCAGATACTTGGTATGACCTTGCCTCAGTCAGCAAGCTGATGACCACTACCCTAAATCTAAATTTAATCGGGGCAGGGCGCTTTGCCCTAGATACCCCAGTGTTGCAACTGCTACCGGTGCAGCAAATGGGTGCAATCACCCAAAGCCGCCTTGCTGCGGTGACGGTCTATCAGCTGATGACCCACACTTCTGGGTTGCTTGCTTGGTATCCGTTTTATGCGGATGGCGCACCTTTTTATGCCGCGCTTGAGCATGCACTGGCAGGCAGCAAGCCTGAAGTGCAGATGGTATATAGCGATTTGAACTATATGCTGCTCGGTGAGATATTCCGCAACCAAAGCGGGTTAAGTCTGCCCGAGGGTTTAGCGCAGTACATCAAAGCCCCTCTTGACATTGCCGATATGGGCTATGGTGTGGCAGCGCAGTACCCCTGTGCCCCTTCTAGCTATGGCAACCCGATTGAGCAGCGCATGTGCGCAGAGCGCGGGTTTGCATTTGATGGTTGGCGCAGCAATGATTTGCCAGTCTGCCGCACATGTAATGATGGCAATGCCCATTATTTCTGGCAGGATATCGCGGGGCATGCAGGTGTGTTTGCCACCGCAGAGGCATTGGCAAAACTCGGGCAATTTTATTTAACCACCCAAAAGGCTATCTTTGTACAGGCGACAGAGGAATTAAACCAAGGGCGAGGGATAGGCTTTGATAAAACCGATACCTTCCCCGCAGGGTGTGGGCATACTGGGTTTACAGGCACAAGCCTCTGGGTCAGCCGTGCGCATGATATCGGCGCGGTGATTTTGACCAATAAATTTTATCAGCACGAGACCCCACCAGGTTCGTCGAATGAATTCCGTCGTGCGGTGCACGAGGCGATTTTGGCGCAGTGCTAAGCGTTGAGATTAGGCGCGCAATTAGGGCGGATTTCCGTTCTTTTGTTTTCAGAGGTTAAGGCTTCTGTATTTTGGTTGTAAGGTTCTTTTGATTTGGATTAAAGAGGGTCCTCTATCCCTTTTTAATATAGATGCGAGCGCTCACAATGAGCACTTGCGCATTGTTTTGCACACACAAACAAGAAAGAAAGAGGTATACTTATGAAATTATCAAGACGCAGTTTTCTAAAGGTTGTCGGCGTCGCAGGCGCAGCAGCAGGTCTTGCCGCTTGTGGTTCTTCCGAAAGCACCACCACAAGCACAAGCACTAGCACCAGCACCACCACTTCTACCGAAGAAGCAGTGCCTGCACCAGACCAGGCATTAAACTATGGTACTGATACCTGGCCAGCAGGCTTTGACCCACATACCATCTCTGCAATTGCAGCAACGCGCGTGTTCAACCACGTATATGAAACATTGCTTTGCTTTAATAGCGATATGACCCTTGGCGGTGTATTGGCTGAAAGCTGGGAGGTAGTAGATGATATGACCTATCTCTTTAACCTACGTCAGGGTGTAACCTTCCACAACGGCAATGCAATGACCGCCGCAGACGTAAAATATAGCTTTGACCGTATTCAGGGCAAAGGTGATTACGGCGATATCGGTGCACTCGGCAGCTCTGCTTCGTACTATGCAGATGTAACCGTTGAAGTGATTGACGATTACACCGTGCAGCTGAGCCTCACCACCCCCAATGCTGCGTTCCTATCCACCCTTACTTCTGGCTACGGCTCTATCGTATGTGCAGATGTTGTGGATGCGAATGATGGCAGCCTATCTACCATCGAAAGCATGTGTGGCACTGGCCCCTTCATGTACAGTGAATCGGTTGTTGATAACTACATGAAACTTGTCAAAAACCCAAGTTACTGGGATGCAGAAGAGCCCAAACTTGACAGCGTTACCTTCTATCTGCTTGCAGATACCAGTGCTCGTTTGGCTGCCCTTCGCACCGGCGATATCAATATCTGCACCCTTTCTTCTATGGAGCTAGAGGATGTTGATGGCGATGATACCATTCAGGTAAAATATTATCAGTCTAACAACTACACGTTCCTTGGCATGAACCTATCGAATGCTGCTTTGCAGGATATCAATGTGCGTCAGGCAATGAGCCTTGCAGTTGACCGCGATGCCATCATCGATTACGTACATAATGGCGCAGCTGTGCAGACCACCTTCGTACCACCTGCAATGGGCATTTGGTCTTGGGATGCTGTCAATGAAAGCCCACTCTATGTTTATGATGTAGACGCAGCGAAAGCATTGATGGAAGCCTCTGGTTACAGCGATTCTAACCGTTTGAGCCTAAAACTCGCTGCTGGCTTGCTTGATTCCATCCGTGATACTGCCGTTGTATTACAGCAGCAGCTCAAAGAAATCTATATTGATGTAGAGATTTCGAACCTAGAATCTGGCGACTATGTTGACCAGTGGTACATCATGGCAACCACCGATGCTGATTATGACCTAATGTGTGGTCAGAACGGCGCAGGTACTGACCCAAGCCGTTCGGTTGCCTTCTTCTATGGCACTGGTGCAGGCGCAAACGTTTGGGGCTACTCTAACACAGAGGTGGATGACCTTTGTGCACAGGGTCTTGCAACCATCGGTGATGACGATACCCGTGCATCTTACTACATTGACGCACAGAAAATTATCGTGGACGAATGCCCCAACCTATGGTTTGCTAGCCCAACGGAATACTTCTTCATGGGCGCAAATGTACAGGGCTTTGAACCATTTGCAGCAAATGCAAACGATTTGAGCACCGTTTACATCAGCGAATAATCGCCACCGTACCGGCATTGTAATACCCAGTGAGGGGCAGAAAAGTTCTGCCCCTCACTTTTTGCAAATGTCCCTGTGCGGGTTACCCGTGAATTCAAAAAACATCGGAGTGTACCTATGAGAAACTATATTATCCGCCGTCTGCTGCAACTGATTCCTGTTTTGTTTGGTATCAGCGTTGCAGTATTTACGGTATTGCGCTTTATTCCGGGCGGGTTTGCGTCTGGCTTGCTTGGCATCGATGCCACCCCTGAGCTCATTGCGCAGGTCAATGCCCGCTATGGGTTAGATCAACCCCTATATCAGCAATATTTCCTCTGGATTAGCGGGGTGTTGCAGGGCGATTTCGGCGTTTCGTTCCGTTCGGGCGCAGATATTCTGCCCGAAATTTTAAGCCGTTTTAAGGTCACTGCGCAGCTTGCTTTGATGGCGGCGGTGATTTCTTGGTGCATTGCGTTGCCTCTTGGCATTTTGGCGGCGGTTTACCGCAATAGCTGGATTGACCGCGTGGTGCGCGTGGTGGCTTTGCTTGGCGTTTCGGTGCCTGGCTTTGCGCTTTCTATTTTGGTGATTTTGGTGTTGTCGCTTTCGTTTGGGTATTACCCACCCTTGCAGTATGTCGGCTTCTTCCAAGACCCGGCTGAGAATATGGAGCTAATGTTCTTGCCTGCGCTGATTTTGGGCACCAGTATGTCGGGTTCCGTCATGCGCATGACGCGTTCCTCGGTGCTAGAAATTTTGCGCCAAGATTTTATTAAGACTGTCCGTGCTAAGGGCGGTAGCGAAGGTGCAGCGATTTTTAAACATGCGCTGCGCAATGCGCTGATTCCTATCATCACCTTGGTGGGCATGCAAATCGGTGCGCTGCTTGGCGGCGCGGTGGTTGTGGAGCAAATCTTCTCGTTGCCCGGGCTAGGGCTGATGACGCTATCAGGCATCAGCAACTATGATTACCCAGTGGTGCAAGGCTGTGTATTGTTCATCGCCTTTGTTTACGTCATGGTAAACTTAGTTGTTGATATCCTGTATGCTTACATCGACCCACGTATTTCTTACACGTAAAGGAGCGCGAAGATATGAAACCGTTACAATCAACGTTCAAAGCCCTCTGGAAAGACCCCATGGGGCGTGTAGGCATTGTGGGTGTCGCAGTGCTGATTTTTATGGCGGTGTTTGCTGAAGTGCTTGCACCCTACCCATACGACCAAATCGGCACCCGCTTTTTAGAGCCATGCTGGGAGCACTGGTTTGGCACTGATGAATTCGGGCGCGATATCCTTAGCCGTATCTTATACGGTGCGCGGGTATCGCTGCAAGTTGGCTTAATCGCTGTGGGCATTGGTGCCACGCTTGGCTATATCCTTGGCCTGCTTGCGGGTTATTTTGAAGGCTGGGTCGATCAGGTCATTACCTGCTGCACCAACGTCATGTTTGCTTTCCCATCTATCCTACTTGCCATTTTTGTTTCGGCGGTGCTTGGTAAGGGCATTGTCCCCACCATGATCGCCATCGGCATTGTCAACACCCCTGTTTTTGCGCGTACCGTGCGCGCGTCTGTGATTTCGGCCAAGGGGTTAGAGTATGTCAAAAACGCAAAGAGCGTCGGTGTTAAGACCCTGCCTTTACTTATTCGCCATATCTCGCCCAACGTCATTGCGCCTTTTACCGTGCAGGCAACCCTTGCGCTGTCGGGTGCAATCTTGACTGAGGCGACGCTTAGCTTCCTTGGGCTTGGCATTCAGCCACCTTACCCTTCTTGGGGTTCTATGCTTGCAGATGCCCGCGCAGATATGGCGCGCGACCCTTATGTGGCACTGTTCCCATTGCTGTTTATCGTATTAACCATTCTGATCTTTAACATCCTAGGCGATGCTCTACGCGATGTGTTAGACCCGAAACTGAAATCATAAGGAGGGTGTGATGGAACATTTATTAGAATTGCGTAATTTTTCCATTGACCTGCCCAAGGGGAAAGTCAATGGGAAAAAACAGCCCCCTGTCAAACTGGTGGAGGGGGTCGATTTAAACATCAAAAAAGGGCAGACCTTTGGCATTGTAGGCGAAAGTGGCTGCGGTAAAAGCATCACCTGCTCTGCGGTCATGGCACTGCTCTCCTATCCACTAGAGGTGGGTGCGGGCAGTAGCATTCAGTTTGCGCAGCAAGACGGTGAAGCGATTGAAATTACTGCTCTGCCCAAAAAAGAAATGCGTAAGCTGCGCGGCAAGGAAATCTCTATGATTTTCCAAGAGCCCATGACGGCGCTTGACCCCATGTATACCATTGGCGAGCAGATGATGGAAACCTTACAGTTTCACACCAACCTATCGCGCCAAGAACAGTTTGATACCGCCGTTGCCATGCTAGAAAAGGTGAAAATCCCTCGCCCAGAAGAGATTATGAAGGAGTATCCGCATCATCTATCGGGTGGCATGTTGCAGCGCGTCATGATTGCGATTGCGCTCATGCTCAATCCACGGCTTTTGATTGCGGATGAACCTACTACTGCGCTAGATGTAACCATCCAAGCACAGATTTTGGGGTTGATGAATGAGCTGCGCGAAAGCTATGATACCTCGATTATCATGATTACCCATGACCTTGGCGTTATTGCAGAAACCTGTGATGAAGTCGCGGTGTTTTATGCGGGGCAGGTGGTGGAACAAGCGGATGTGCGCACTGTTTTCCGCAATCCATCTCACCCTTATACCAAGGGCTTGCTGCAATCTGTTACCTCGCTAGGTGGCGAAAGCAAAGAATTGTATACCATTCAGGGCACTGTGCCCACGGCGGGTAATTTCGGCGCAGGTTGTCGCTTTGCAGACCGCTGTGAGCATTGCATGGCGCAATGTCGCGAGAGTGCGCCGCCACTCGTTGACCTTGGCGCAGGGCATGCTTGCCGTTGCTGGCTACACAGTGAAACCGCAAAGGAGGCAAAGGTATGAGCAAGGTATTATTAGAAGTGCAAAACCTGCAAACCTATTTCCCCATTCGGGGCGGTGTGGTGCAAAAAACGGTTGGGCATGTACATGCGGTTGAGGATGTGTCCTTTACCATTCATGAGCAAGAAACCTATGGCCTAGTGGGCGAGAGTGGCTGCGGTAAATCCACCACTGGCTATTCATTGCTGCGCTTGACTGAGCCCACGGCGGGCAAAATCTATTTTGATGGTGAGGATTTATCGGCACTCGGCAGCGAAGCCATGCGCCAAAAACGCAAGGATATGCAGCTTGTATTCCAGAACCCTTATTCCTCGCTCAACCCCCGCATGACGGTGCGCAAGCTGCTCGAAGAGCCTTTGCAGACCCACTTTAAACTATCCCGCGCAGAGCTTGATGAAAAGGTTGCGTGGATTGCTGAGGCGGTCGGGCTTGTGCCTGAGCAGCTAGAGCGTTATCCGCATCAGTTTTCGGGTGGGCAGCGCCAGCGCATTAGCATTGCGCGCGCCCTTGTCACAAAGCCCCGCTTTGTGGTGGCGGATGAGCCGGTTTCGGCACTAGATGTTTCCATTCAGGCGCAGATATTAAACCTGCTGATGAAACTGCAAAAAGAGTTAAAACTATCCTATTTGTTTATTTCGCATGATTTAAACGTGGTGCGACATATCTCTAATCGAATGGGTGTGATGTATCTTGGACGGATTGTGGAACAGGGCGCAACGGAGGATGTGTATCAGAACCCTTTGCACCCTTACACCCGTGCGTTGCTTTCAGCGGTGCCTAAAATTGATCCAGATGCAGAGCGTGAGCGCATCCCGCTAGAGGGTGATGTGCCAAGCCCCGCAAACCCACCCAAGGGCTGTGCCTTCCATGCGCGCTGCGCCCATTGCAAAGAGATTTGCAAACAGGCAGTGCCCGAAACAAAGGAACTTGCCCCAGGGCACTTTGTTGCTTGCCATCTGTATGATGCGCAGTAATCTGCGGATATGAAAAAATGCCATCCCATTTTGGGGTGGCATTTTGTGTTGGGGCTTATGTGTTTGGTGTAATTATACATGCGGCACAGCGCACCAGTGTAATTTGTTTTCGTGAAACACTGCTTCCACCTGCTCGGCATCGTATAAATAGGCAAGATATGAGCGCAAGGTGCTGCCCACTAGCACGTTCTGGTTGAAATCCATCGTCAGCGCATAGTGGTCGAATACCTGTTTTAGAATATCTTCAAATGGGGTGGGCGTGGCGCATAGGTGTAATAATAAATCGGTTAACTCCGCAACCTTGGCGAGGTTTGCGTCGGCAAGGGGGTGAATATCTGAGGTTGGTTCGGCATGGGCGGGGATGAACAGTTTGCCCTCTAGCGTATTGATAAGGGTAAGGCTTTGTTTGTAGGCTGCCACGTCATACAAAAATGAAACGTGATATTTTTGCAAGATGGTCTCGCTCGTCAGGCAGTCTGCCAAAAACCAAATGTCATCCGCGGTTTTAATCGCCGCCATGGCAAAGCTGTGTCCGTCTAGGCGCAGTAGGGTTAGTCCCTCAGGCAGCACGTCCTCAGTCAGGGGCAGCGCGGTGCTTTCCTGTGCGCGCAAGAATTTGTTCCGCAGTGGCTTGCAGGGATAGCCGCCGTATAAAAATGCGGCCTCTAAAAAGGGCTCGTTCGTAAAGGCGACCTCTGTGCCCACGGTGTAGATGGCGCAGCCTGTGCGCTGCTGCAACAGGGCATTGCCGCCGATGTGGTCGGCATGGCTGTGGGTGTTGATAATCAGTTTTAACATCCACCCTTCCGCTGCAAAAATTTTCAGCAGTTTGCGGGCGGCATCTTTGTCATTGCCGCTATCAATCAGGCAGATATCGGTTTCGTTTAGCTTGTAAACCCCCATCTTGGCAGGACAGTTGATGTAATAGGTGCGTGCGCCGACTTGTGTTAGTTCATACATAGCGGTTGCCTTTCTTTTGCGGTGTGGGGTGCTGTTGTGCCTCCCGCATTCTATAAAAAGCGGTACGATAATCAATGGATAATTGATTATCAAACACTTGGCTAAAGCATTTTGCCTTGTTTTCAATAGGCTTTTTTGTGCACGCATTTATTTTAAAATGCAAGTGCAATGGTATCAAAGTATTAGTTTTATTTTACCACGTGGCGGTGCTTTTTACAATGCCGCAAAAGGGGGTAACCTTGCTTTGCCGCTGTTTGCTAGACAAGCTATCTACAAAAGGGTATACTATAATAAAGGGTGTAGCGCTGTGTATAGGGCGCTGCATATAAAATAATTGCAACCAGAAATAGGGTGTGCACAGAACAAAGGAACAAACAATATGTCTTTACAAGAACGCACTGAGCTAGTGCTAGGCACCGAGGGTGTTTTAAAATTACAGAAAGCGCACGTCATTATCTTTGGTGTGGGCGGGGTTGGCGGCTATGCTGCTGAGGCACTTGCTCGCGCAGGGGTGGGGCATCTAACGTTGATTGACGCAGATTGTGTGAATGACTCTAATCGTAATCGCCAGATTTTGGCGCTTACTTCTACCATTGGTATGCCCAAGGTTGAGGTTGCTGCTGCCCGTATTTTGGATATTAACCCTGCTTGTAAGGTGGAAACAAAACAACTGTTTTATACCGCCGAAACCGCAGACGAGGTGGAATTAGGCGGGGCGGATTATATCATCGATGCGATTGATACCGTCAGCGCAAAGCTAACGCTAATTCGTCGTGCGCAAGAGGGTAATCTGCCGCTGATTTGCTGCATGGGCACAGGAAATAAGCTGTACCCTGAAAAACTCACCTTTACCACTGTTGAAAAAACCACGGGCTGCCCCCTTGCGCGGGTGATGCGCCAAGAATGCCGCAAGCGCGGGTTTCATCAGGTGCGGGTGCTCTATTCTACCGAGGAAAGCCACCGCGCCAAGGCAACCGTGCCTGATACCGAGGGCACAGGGCGGCATGCGCCGGGTTCTGTCAGCTTTGTGCCGGGTGTGGCGGGGTTAATGCTTGCAGGAGAGATTGTTCGTGAAATTAGTGGGGTGAAGTGAGCGCTGTTGTGTCTGGTGATTTACAAAATGCAATGCGCAATTACTCCAAGCACGCATAAATGCGCGGGATAAAAGGCATAAAAAACCCATTGTTCCCACCGCGCGCATCTGCCGCGGGTGCCGTCATACTGCGATAAGGGAATGAGTGCAAGCGGGGCGGGGAACTGCCATAGGGTACAGAGCACAAAAGCAAAATTTTGACGCGACTTGTGCGCGCGCAACAAGTAAAGCAGCAGGATAAGCAAAACCCCAGTGCTGCCATAATCGGTGTAGAGCATGTCTGCGACGCATAGCACCGCAAGCACCCCAGCGCAAAGAATAGCCGTTATGCCCCACTCTTTTGCGGAGTGGGGTTTTGCTTTGCGTGCATGCAACTTGCGCAATAGCATCATTCCGATGAGCCCCAGTGCGAGGGTGGCATAAATGTTTTGATGGGCAGGGTAATACCACTGCTTGTAAAAGGCGAAGTCAAAAAAGGGTTCGCTGATGAGCCCAAAGCAGACAAGGCGCAGCAGGTAGTGCGATGCGTTTTTGGTGTGCAAAAAGCCCTCTACCAGAAAATAGGCGAAGATTGGCATAGCAAGCCGCCCGATGGTGCGTAGGACGCTATCAAGGATAATAAGCCACGGCATGTCGAGCGCAAAACCAAACTGTGACAGATAGGGTAGGTTGAATATTGAGATGTAAGGGATGCCAAGCCCTGCCTCAAGGTAGGCGGCGCCGATATGGTCAAGCAGCATGACCGCACAGGCGAACCGCTTGAGCGCGGTGCTTGTGGTAAGGGTGGTGTTTGAACGCAGTTTGTTTGGCATGGTGCTTCTCCTTGCGGTAGTGAGTGTGGGTTGCTTTCTTCTTAAAGTATCTCTTTTTGTCTGCAAAAGCAAGACTTTTCGCTCAGTTTTGCGGAAATAACGCTGATTATTGTTAGAAAGCTGCCTCAAACGCTTGACAGTTCCGACGGTTCGCGGTACACTCTGTTATGTGAAAAAGAATGATTTCATTCACTTTTCAGGTGAATTGCTTTCATTGCAGTCGATGCGCAGCTTTTGCGACAGCGCACGGTGCAACAAACGGTTTGCAGTCTTTTTTGCACTATAACAAACAGAAAGGCACCCCAATTATGACGTTGTTTTCGTATGAAATTTTCGATGCTGTTGCCCGCCAAGGTAGTTTTAACAAGGCGGCGCAGCAGCTGCACTTAACCCCTTCTGCCATTAGCCATGCCATCGCAGTGATGGAGGAGGAGCTCGGCTTTGCCCTGTTTAACCGTGGCAAAAGTGGTGTCACCATGACGAGCTATGGCGCGTCGCTTTATCCTGCCATTCGCGCTGTGCTTAACAGTGATGAGGCGCTTAAGCAGAGTGTGGCACGGCTGAATGGGCTTGAAAAAGGCAAGGTAAAGCTCGGAATGTTCAACTCAGTTTGTGCCTATTTGCTGCCCGACATCCTGCGCGGCTTTAAAGAAAGCTACCCTCAAATTGAGGTGGAGGTATATCAGGGCACCTATGATGACGTGAAAGAATGGCTGCGCAATGGTACGGTAGATATTGGCTTTTTGTCAGATAATAGTGCCGAGGAGTTCAAGCTCACCCCTATCATGCGCGACCAGTTGCTTTGCGTGGTGCCTCAAAACTGGGAACAGCCCGCGGGTGGTGTGATGACCCCGGAAAATATGCGCGAACAGAGCTTTGTTGTGCAGGGTGATGCCACCGATGCGGATGTTCGTAACTTCTTGAAAAAATATAAAATTGAAACTCTGCGCCGTTGCCATGTCATTGATGATATGTCTAACATTGCAATGGTAGAGGCGGGGGTCGGCATTGCGATTTTGCCAAAACTTGTGGTGAAAAATTGCGCGGCTAAGGTGGATATTTACCCGATTGAGCCAGCGGAATATCGTATCATCGGTATTGCGGTGCCCCGTGCCAATGCCATGGCACCGGCAGTGGAGCAGATGTTTGCCCATATTGTGGCACAGGTGGGCGCCCAAGAAGGAGCGCTATGAAACAAAATCAATTGCGCAATAATGTGCTGTATAATACCATCGGGAATATCATCTATTATGTTTCGCAATATGCCTTGATGATTATGGCAACCAACATCAGTGGCAACGCGGTGAATGGTATGCTTGCCACCGCCATGACGATTGCCGCCACCTGCTTGACGGTTTGTGCCTATGGCATGCGCAGCTTTCAAATCAGTGATTTTTCGCAGCAATATAGTGATTGCACCTATCTCAAAAGCCGCTACTTAACCTTGGGCGCGGCTGCGCTGCTTTGCACTGGTTTTGCCTTTGCGGTCAGCTATTCTGCGCAGCAACGGATTGTTATTTTGGTCTATACCCTTTGCCGCCTTAGCGAGGGCTTTGTTGATGTGTTGCACGGCTATTTGCAGCGAGCAGAGCGGATGGATTTGGTTGGCATCAGCTTTGGTATCCGTGGGCTTATCAGTATGCTTGTCTTTGGGGTGGCGCTGTGGTTAACTCAAGATATCGTGGTGACGCTGCTGCTGATGACGGCACTCAACTGGGTATATATACTGGTGGTGGATTGGCCACTCAGCCGCAAACAGGCGGATTTTTCTGCTCGTAAAACACTTGCGGATGGCAGTGTGCAACCACTGGGTGGCAGCCTTGGCAGTTTGCTGTGGGTTTGCGCACCCCTTGCGGTGTATAGCTTTTTAAACAGTGCGGTCGGCAGTGTAATTAAGCTGTATTGCGAGCGCATTTGTGGGGCTGAAGCCTTTAGCAATTTTAATAACATCTTTGGCCCTGTGCAGATTTTGCAGGTGGGTGCGGCATACGTGTTTGTGCCTTTTATGACCATTTTTGCTCATGCATGGGTCGATAAAAATAAGGCGCGCTATTTAAAAGCGCTCGGCATTGCCAGTGCTGCCATGCCCCTGCTTTGGGTGTGCGGTGCGGTGGGGGCTGCACTGCTTGGCCAGTGGGGCTTGCGCCTGTTATATGGTGAAGAAATCCTTGCAAGTGCTGCCCTATTGCAGCCCTCTGTGGTGGCGACTGTGATTACCACCTATGTGTCAATTTTGTGCTATCTGCTTTCTATGATGCGCAAAATGAAAGATTTGATTATCAGCAATTTTGTTGGCATTGTGGCAAGTTTTGCCTTTGCTGTCCCCATGATTACCGCTTACGGTATTTATGGTGCAGCCTATGCCACGATTGCTGCTCGTGCGTTACAGGCGGCGGTGTCGCTCGGCTTTGTGCTTTGGCGCTGTAAACAGCAGTTTGCACCAGAGGGGCAAGTAAACTAAATAAACTAGATATAAAAAAGACCTATGTTCCAGTTTCGGAGCATAGGTCTTTTTGCGTTTATATTGGGTTTGGTGCACGTTCTGGGTGCGGCTTTTTGTTGCGCTTGTTTTTTGCGGTTTGCTTTTGACGGTTTATGTTTGTGCAGCGTTGCGGTTACTCTGGGTGCTTGCTTGCTAAGAAATGCGCAAATTGTAACACGCTTTGGCGTTCAGCGGGGGTCAGGTGGGTCATTGCGTCCATCAAATCGCGGTAGAAAGCAAATTGATCATCTGGGGTCGTGACTGTTTTTCCATAGTGTGGTGTACCGCAGGGGGCATCTACTGGCTCAAAGGTACCGCCCAGTGGCGCGCCGCGTTCTTCGGTAAAACCTTGCAACCAAGAGGGCGAGCAGCGGAGCAATTGCGAAAGCTGCAATAATTTATCGGAGGGGATGTTTTTGATTAAATCCGCTTCGTATTTGTAGATGGCTTGTTTGGTAGTGGCAAGCTGTGCGGCGACATATTCTTGGGTAAAGCGGCATTCAAGGCGCATTTGTTTGATGCGCTGCCCTTGGGTTAATGTATCTGGCATGGCGGGTTCCTTTCGTTTGCATACATTGGCGGTGGAATGGATGGGCTGCGCCCTGTGGCGCGAGTGGGGCTGCGCAGTGCGAATTTGCGCGGAAGAGGGAGAATGATGTTGCATAAATGGTTACGCGAAGCATCGCTCGCGTTACTATATATGCAGTATATCATAGAAAAACAATCTTTTCAAGTTCTTTTTGGAGAAAAATAACTTTTTTGGAATAGGGGGTTGACAAAATAAGTGACTTGTAGTAAACTGTGCTTATCAACAAGTTACTAAAGCAACTTTTTGGGAGAGAGCGAGGAAAAGATGAACCTAGCAGAATATACCGCATGGCAGGGGCGCAACACAAGCCGTACCCTCCAAGAATGTTATGAACAAAGCCTGTTTCCACGAGAAATGGCGGCGCTAGAGGAAAGCGAACCAGAGGAAGATGAAGCGCGAGAGGGGAACCGAGCCTCGATTGCTTTATAAACCTTTGTAACCTATGTAACTTTTCGGGGAGGAACTTATCCTGAAGAAAAAGAGAGGAGAGAAACCATGCAGAGCAATTTGCCAGTTGATAGTCCGCACAGTGGCAGCCAAACGCAGCACACGGTGGAACAGACACATAATGTACAAGATGATACAGGGGTACAAGGTGACATGACGGCACAAGCGCCGCCCCTAGATACCACGCTGCACCAAGTTGCAGATAAGGCACTTGGCAATATGCGCAACACCGCCTATGTGCTCAGCGAAATGTTAGAGCATGCCGTCTGTGAGGTGCGCCGATTGCAAAAGCAGGACGAGGCTGCCCTTGGGCGCTGCTTTGAAAATAAAGAAGAGCTGAATAAAAGCTATGACACCAAAAGCATGAAAGAGTTGACTGCTATCTTAAAGGATGTGGTCGCGGTGGAAAAGGCACTTTGCGAAAGCAGTGCGGAGCAAGAGGCTGCCGCCGCCACAGGGGTGGTGCTGCTGCCACCAGTCGCCACAGTGCAAGCAGAGGCGATGCAAGAAGCGTAGTGACGTGCAAGCATTTGCAATGCAAACAGAAAATGATCGATGCTTACAATTACTGATATGACAGGTGAAAGAAGCACGCAAGAATTAGCATTATTAAAACTGCAAGTTAGCAAACTGTGCCGTAATCGCAACCATGCATAGCACAGCGTAACACGCGAAAGGAGGCAATCCATTGCCAACGCAAGGTAATCTGCTGCCCAAGAATATCATTTGGCAGCCACAAGAAAAACAAAAAATATTTTTAGCTCGCCCTGAACAAGAGGCACTGTATGGCGGTGCGGCGGGTGGTGGTAAAAGCGATGCCCTGCTTGCTGAGGCATTGCGCCAGGTAGACGTACCAAATTATCGTGCCATTATCCTGCGCAAAACCTATCCGCAATTAAGCGATATTGTAGACCGCAGTACCGCGATTTACTTGCCGAGTTTTCCAAAGGCGGTGTATAACGCAAGCACGCATTGTTGGACTTTTCCCTCAGGTGCCAAGATTTATTTTGGCAGTATGCAGCACAAAAAAGACCGCACCAATTACCAAGGCAAGGCTTATGATTTCATCGGGTTTGATGAGTTGACTCATTTCGAGTGGGATGAATATAGCTATATGATGAGCCGCAATCGTCCAAGCGGCGCGGGCACGCGGGTTTATATGCGGGCAACCACCAACCCCGGTGGCATTGGGCACGGTTGGGTGCGTGGACGGTTCATCACCCCAGCACCGCCCCTCACCCCAATTACAGAGAAATATACCGTTCGCGCACCGGGAGGCAAGCAGTTAAAACTAAGTCGCACGCGCGTCTTTGTGCCGAGCACAGTCTTTGATAATCAGCGCTTGCTTGAGAACGATCCGAACTATTTGGCAAACCTTGCCGCCTTGCCCGAAGCGGAAAAGCAGGCCTTGCTCTATGGGCGGTGGGATAGCTTTGAAGGGCAGGTGTTTACTGAATGGCGAGATGACCCCGCGCATTATCAAGACCAGTGTTTTACCCATGTGGTTGCGCCCTTTGCTATTCCTGCCCATTGGCGCATCATCCGTGGGTATGATTTTGGCTATTCCAAGCCCTTTTCGGTCGGGTGGTATGCCGCAGACGAAGAAGGGCGACTGTATCGCATTCGTGAATTTTACGGCTG
>JAWXUQ010000102.1:0-7160 GCA_044426225.1 Faecalibacterium sp.
TGTGCAACAACTCTGCTAAGGCAGTGGGGGTCGTCTTGAGGGAATTTACTCGAATCGCGGTCAAACTATTTTCGGCTGTTTTTGTTAAGATATCAAGTGCATTTTCTGGATATGCCGCACAGAAAAATGCGGCAACCTCTGGGCTGACGGAGCCAAGCACACTGATTTTTTCGACTTCATTTTGAAAGGTAGCACCCTGTAAATCATAGGCAATCGCCCTGCGCAGAATAGCATTTACCATCCCCGCGGCACTTGTCTTTTTGAATGCTTTCACTAACTTCACCGCTTCGTTGACAGCGGCGGAAGGCGGTACCTGCATATAGCGTGCCTGTGCTAGCCCACTGCGCAAAATCTCGCGGATGGGCGCATCTAGTTTTTCCACAGGCTTTTTGGAAAACTGATTGATGATATAATCTAAGGTTTTTTGATGCTCTAGCACACTATAAAACACTGCCGTTGCAAAGGCACGCTCGCGCGGCTCTAGCGGGTGTTTTTTGAGTTCGGTGTCTAAAACAAGGTTTGCATACCCACCCTGCGCTTGGCGCATGAGGGCAGAAACCACGAAATAACGTGCTGTCACAGAATATCTCCTATTTTGAGCCGCTTACCTGCGGCAAAGGCATTGCCATCCATTTGTTTAGAGCCTTCGGGCACCACTTTACTGAGCACAATCGCGCCATCCTTACAAAGAACGGTTAACGGCTTTGTCGCAAGAACAGTACCTGCAAGCAGGCAATCCGCCGTCATTGCACCATCGGATATTGCGTCATCACTTTTGGTTAACTGGGCGCAAACCTTGGCACAGACATCCGCAATATCTGCGTTTGTAAGCAAGCGGCTTTCGGTGACTTTTAGCTTTTTATCGTCTACCATTACCCATGCACCCGGCCATGGGTTCATCCCACGCACCCAATTGTGGATATGCGCTGCGTCCTCTGCAAAAGAGAAGGCTGCCATCTCTTTCGATAGCATAGGCGCATGGCTTGCGCCTTCTGTGGGCTGTGGCACGGCGGTCAGTTGCCCTGCTACCATGGCAGGCAGCACCTCACAAAGAGCAGCTGCACCAATTGCGGTCACGCGGTCAAAAAGCTGTCCGCTTGTTTCATTGGGGTCAATCGCAAGGGTTTTGCAGAGTAGCACATCCCCAGTATCTAGCCCTTCATCCATCTGCATAATCGAAACCCCTGTTTCGGCATCGCCGTTGAGCACTGCCCATTGGATCGGCGCGCTGCCACGGTATTTGGGCAGCAATGAAACATGGAGATTGATACAGCCATACTGCGGCATTTCTAAAATTTGTTTGGGTAAAATACAGCCGTATGCCACCACCACAATGATATCGGGCGCAAGGCTTTGAATATTTGCATCCTCACTGCCATCACGCAGGGTGCGTGGCTGAAAGACTGGAGTGCTGTGGGCGAGTGCCACTGTTTTGACAGGAGGTGCGGTCAACACCTGCTTGCGCCCAACTGGCTTATCACGGCGAGTATACACCCCGCAAATTTCATGCCCCGCAGCATAGAGTGCCTCTAGGCAGGTTGCTGCAATATCGGGGGTACCCATGAATAAAATGCGCATTAGCCTTCGCCCTCTTCCTCGTCCAAATCTTCTTGGAAGTAATCACTCGATTCCATGATGGTGACCCCTTCTAGATGGTCTGCTTCGTGCTGAATGCAGCGGGCAAGTAATTCCTCTGCCTCTAACTCAAACCAATCACCGTTGCGGTCTTGCGCACGAAGTTTCACCCCAACAGGGCGGGTAACAGCACCTGTGTGCCCAGGGAAGGAAAGACAGCCTTCATAATCGGTTTCTTCCTCTGCGGTGATTTCTAAAATTTGAGGGTTCACGAAATCAATCATAGGATATACATAATCCTCGGGGATTTCCTCTGGCATATCACGCACATCCCATACACAGAAAATGCGGCGCATCATGCCGACCTGTGGTGCGGCAAGCCCAATGCCATTTGCGGCAATCATGGTTTCATGCATGTCGTCTAATAGGGTGGCAAGGCGGGCATCAAAATTTGTGACTTCGCGGCAGACTTTATTTAAAATAGGGTCTCCTTCTTTTACAATTGTACGAATTGCCATAGTGTTATTCTCCTTGTGTTTCATGGTTCATTATAAATCGCCATCGGCGTTCATGTCTAAAATTACGGTTGCCTTACTGGGCAGTTTTTCTTTTTCATATAAATGCAGCACCTGTCCCATCAAATTGCGGAAGGCAGGGCTGTTGCGGCATTTTACCGTTAGCTTATAGCGGTATCTGTCATTGATTTTCGCGATGTTACAGGGAATGGGTCCTAGCACGCGCAGCGGTAAATCTGGGCTTTTCGCTGCCTCTTGCCCAAGCAGCACCCCAAAACGGCGGGCAGCCTCTGCAACATTTTTCTCGTTTGTACCCGCGAAGCCTACCATGCATAGCGCACAGAAAGGCGGGTAAAGCCCAAGTTTGCGGAAAATAATCTCTTGCTCAAAAAAAGCATCGTAGTCTTGCGCTGCAGCAAGGTTAAGCACTGGATTGTTAGGGTCAACCGTCTGGATAAACGCGCGTCCTGCATCCGCCGCGCGCCCGCCGCGCCCGACTACTTGGGTAATCAAGCTAAAAACAGTTTCCTGTGCGCGGAACCCTTGTGCAAATAAAAGGGAATCTATTCCAAGCACCCCCACTAGAGTAACATGCTCAAAATCAAGCCCTTTTGCCACCATTTGGGTGCCAAGCATGATATCGTATTCTTGCCGCGCAAACTTGGCAAGCAACTTTTCGTGCGCGTCCTTACCAGAGGTAGTATCTTGATCCATCCGCAATACCCGCGCGGTGGGAAACAGGCGGGCAAGCTCTTCTTCTGCGCGCTGTGTGCCAAAGCCTGTATAGCTTAAATCGCCTTTGCAAGAAGGGCAATGACGCGGCACAGGCTGCATGCTACTGCCACAGTAATGGCAGCGCAATTCGTTCTGCGCTTTATGATAAACCATCGGCACACTGCATTTGCTACATTTGAGCACCTCACGGCAGTCTTGGCACATTGCAATGGTGCGATACCCACGGCGGTTCAGCAGCAAAATCGTCTGCTTATGCGCTGCAAGGTTTTCACGGATGGCATCTTCTAATGCACGGCTGATTTCATTGGGATTTCCTGCGGTCAGCTCTGCGCGCATATCCACGATTTGCACACTGGGCAGCGGGTTACCGCCATAGCGGTTTTGCAATTTCACAAGCTGATACCGCCCACTACTTGCGGCATGATAGCTTTCGGTACTAGGGGTGGCAGAGGCAAGCAGCAATAGAGCACCGTCGGTGGCGGCGCGCTGCTTTGCCACATCGTGCGCCGCATAGCGCGGAGCAGATTCTGAGCGGTAGGTATGCTCTTGCTCTTCATCAATGATGATAAGCCCTATGTTTTTGAGCGGGGCAAACACCGCACTGCGGGTGCCCACCACGATATCCGCACCGCCATCTTGAATCATCTGCCATTGCAACAATCGCTCGGTATGATTGAGGGCGGAATGCTGCACCGCAACCCGCTTGCCAAAACTCGATTTCAAGCGGAAAATCATCTGCGGGGTTAAGCTGATTTCTGGCACCAGAACAAGCACCTTTTTGCCAAGAGCAAGGCACTCTTTGATTAGTTGCAAGAACACAAGCGTTTTGCCGCTGCCAGTGACACCATACAGCAGCGCCGCACGGGGGGCAGCATCTCGCAGGTGCGGCAAGAGGTTTTGGTAAACCGCTTCTTGCTCTGCTGAAAGCAGGACAGGCGCATCATTGAGCGGGATATCAGCAAATAGGTCAATTTCTTTGTTGACCTTATCACAGGTTAAAATGCCTTTTTCGCAGAGGTTATCAAGAACAGCACGGCTGATTTGCACCGCCTCTAACTGTGCAAGGGTGCGGGGTCCACTGCTGAGCACCGCTACCGCAAGGCTTTGCTTTGCGGTAGGCTTGGGCTTTTGGGGCAATGGGTTTTTGAGGGTGTAGCGGTTTTCGGTGTGCCGCACCAATTGCTTTTGCAAAATGGGGGTTACTCCATCCGCTGCCACCGCGGGCTTATATTGCGCGCCATAAGGAATGACGGCCTTTACCGCCTCGTAATAGGTACAAAAGGTGCGCTGCCGCAAAAAATAAACAAGCGACAGTAAATCAGGAGTTAAACTAGCAGATTCAGGTGCGACATCAAAGAGACATTTTAGCTTGGAGTGCTCTGGTTTTTCATCGCACCCAAGCACTACACCCATCCGCGCCGCTGAGGCGCGCCCAAACGGCACAAGCACCATGCTGCCAATTTTGACTGATTGTTGACCCTCTAGCACTGCATAAGTATATAGCTTATCAAAATGAAAGGTTGCATTGCTGACGGCGACTTCGACTGTTTTTGGCACGGCAACCTCCCTTCTTGTAAATGGCTTTATATCTAGTATGTGTTAGCCTTCATTTGTATACTTGCAAATAATTGCATACACCGCTTCGGCGGCATGTTCTAACGTATCATTGACGATTTTCTCCTGATACTGCGCACCTGCATCTAGCTCGCCCCATGCTTTTTCTAGGCGCTCTAAAATCTTTTCTTCGCTTTCGGTTGCGCGACCGCGCAGGCGCTTTTCCAGTTCCTCTGGGGAAGGCGGGTTAATAAAAATGGTGGTGGCGCCGGGGTAGATTTGCTTAATGCTTGCTGCACCATTCACATCGATGACAAGCACCACAGGCTTTGCCGCAGCAAGGCGATGATCCACATCGTGGCGGACAGTGCCATAGTAATTGCCGCAGAAAAAGTTAGATTCTAGCACACCGCCCTCTGCTTTGAGCTTTTCAAAGGCTTCAACGGAATAGTAGTAGTAATTGACCCCTTCCACTTCACCAGGGCGAGGTGCGCGGGTGGTCGCTGTGACACTGCGCTCAATTTCTGGGTGCTGCGCACGCATGGCTTGCACCACAGAATCTTTGCCGACCCCTGCGGGGCCCGATACAATAAAAAGATATTTTTCGTTGTTATTCATATTACTCCTCCTGCGTCATATCCTCTGACACTTCTTCTGCGATATGTTCAAAACGATTTGCAATGGCATCTGGTGTAATCGCGGAAAGGATAATATGATCTGAATCCATCAACAGCACCGCACGCGTTTTGCGCCCATACGAGGCATCAATCAAGGTACCACGATCGCGCGCTTCTTGTATAATACGCTTAATAGGCGCAGATTCTGGGCTAACAATACTGATCAATCGCTGTGCGCTGACCAAATTGCCAAAGCCAATATTTACCAGTTTCATGAAAACCGTCCTTTCTCATTTTTTATTCAATATTCTGGATTTGCTCCCGAATTTTTTCGATTTCCGCCTTGATTTCCACCACAATGCGGGTCATTTCTAAATCTTGGCATTTTGAACCGATGGTATTCGTTTCGCGGTTTAGCTCCTGCGTTAAGAAGTCTAGCTTGCGCCCAACAGGTTCCGCAGAGGCTAGTATCTCGCGATACTGTGCCATGTGGCTATGGATGCGCACCGTTTCTTCATCCACTGCAGTTTTATCTGCAAAGATTGCCGCCTCGGTCAAAATCCGCGCCTCATCAATGTTTTGATCCGCTAAAATCTTATTCAGCTTTTCAGCAAGGCGGGCGGTATAGGCTTCTACCCGCCCTTCGCTAAAGCGCTCAATCTCAGCAAGATACCCTTCAATGCGCACAAGGCGGCTCAAGATATCCTCTTTCATCTTTGCGCCTTCGCTTGCTCGCATTTCGATAAACTTTGCAAGTGCACCTTCGCAAACGGTGATGACATCCGCCATCAACTGTTCTTCGTCTGTTTCGGTTTGGCGCACTGCAAGTACCTCAGGAAAGCGGGAAAGCATTCCCACCGTCACATCGTTTTTTACACCAAGGGTTTCGCCCATGTCACGCAGTGCTTTGCGATAGCTATCCGCAAGTGCAACATTGGGCACCACCACCGTTTCAGCTGCCCCAACCGTTTGGATGGTCAGCGAAAGTTCTACTTTGCCACGACTGATTTTCTGTCCTAGCGTCTTTTTCAACGCATGATCCATATAGTTGCAGTTGCGTGGAATACGCGAAGAATATTCAAAGTAGCGCGCATTCACACTGCGCAATTCCACCGTGATTTCTCTGCCACTGAGCACTGCCCCCATACGACCAAAGCCTGTCATGCTTAAAATCATATCATTCTCCCTTTTTCCTGTTTCCTAACAAATTGAAATGAATATTTTTTCTTGAGATAACACTTATCCACATTAATATTCATATTAAACTATTGTACTATTTTTTCGGCTTTTTTTCAAGAGAAAGGGGCACTTTTCGGCATTTTGGCAATAAAAAAAGCCCCCTTGCCTCGGCAAAGGGAGCTTGTATCGTTAGAACTAGTTATCGGGCATATCAGATATAGTATCCACGTAGTAGCGTTAGTGGAACATGTTTATCCTGCCGCACCCGCTGTTACGATATTTGAACTGTGATTGATACCCACATCCATTCCCGAAATATCCGAGGTGGTGCTGTCTACAACCGACTGCAAATCCCCACCACAAATGCCTCCAATTCAGCATCGTATGCTAGCATCGCAGTGGCATTCGCCACATATTCCCATGGCACTTGGTTTTCGATTTGTAGCCCCACCGTTGCTTGCAAACCATTTTCTAGCAAACAAATCTCCACCCACCCGCCATTTTGTGCGGTAGGGTCATAAGCAAAATTAGAAAAATCGCTCATTTCCGTTTCATTCATTTGCTGCACAAAAGGTTGCACAAGTGCCACAAAAGATTGGACTGCCTTTCCCGCCAGTTGACCACTCACTGCACACTGGACATAGCAATCGCCCCCTGCCGTAACAATGACCCCACTCGGTCGCACCTCTACTTGCGAAGCTATCCCTTTCACCATATCGGGCAAAGGATATTCTTCTAGTGTGATAAGGTTAATAACATGGGCAATCGTGCCAAGCGCACCTGTTCCCCCTGTTTCATGTAAGAAAATTAATTCCTCCGTACCATCCCCTGTCAAATCTTGCATTGCAAGAACGGCAGGCGCTTCCGTTTCATTGCCAAAAAACGTGATGCAGGGCAGGGTAAGTGACTGCGCCCCAGAATAAAGCACTAGCTCCGTTTGTGCTGCGTTCAGCAGAACAAACACCGCGTCATCCTTTGCGTCCAA
>JAWXUQ010000103.1:0-6756 GCA_044426225.1 Faecalibacterium sp.
CGTGAAGTTTTCCACAAAAACGTCAAAAGGGACGGTGAATGGAATGTTTTCAACATTTTCTTGCCCTTCGGACGCGAAAAAACGCTGCTACAGATATTTCTATCTGCAACAGCGCCTTTGTTATAGTGCGATACTGGTTTAAACGGGTTCGCTAATCTTAGATAAAAATGCCTGCATTTTTTCGCTTTTGGGGTGCTCAAATACTTCTTCAGGGGTGCCTTCTTCGGCGATTAACCCTTCGGAAAGGAAAATCACCTTATCCGAAACACCCTTTGCAAATTCCATCTCATGCGTTACGATAATCATGGTGGTGTTGGTAGATTTTAACGAGCGAATTACCTTGAGTACCTCGCCGGTCAGCTCTGGGTCAAGGGCGCTTGTGGGTTCATCAAAGCATAAAATATCAGGCTCTAGCGCAAGGGCACGGGCAATGGCAACGCGCTGGCATTGCCCGCCCGATAGCTGAAACGGATAAGCATCTTTTTTGGCAAGTAAGCCGACTTTTTCGAGCAAAGCAAGCCCTTTTTCCTCATTTGCTGCATGGGCAGCCGCTTTATCAAAGGGCTGTTTTTGTTCCTTTGCGGTGTTCTGCTGCAGCAAATCCATCGCAAGGGTGATGTTTTTAATCACGCTATACTGTGGGAATAGATTGAAGTTTTGGAACACAAGCCCAAAGTGCAGACGGTTTGCGCGCAATTGGGTGTCGGTGAGCGCAAGGCTGTTTTGCCCATCAAAAATGGTTTCGCTTTCTACGGCAATGGTGCCGCTGTTTGCTGTTTCTAAAAAGTTTAAGCAGCGCAGCAGGGTGGTTTTGCCGCCACCAGAAGAGCCGAGGATAGACAGCACCTCGCCTTGCTCTAAATCAAAGCTCACACCTTTTAACACATCATTATCGCCAAAACTTTTTTTTAAATCGCGTACTTCTAAAAATGCCATTCTTTTTCTCCTGTTGCGTTGCAAGGCGCTATCTTAGCCCGTGTAATAGTTCAGTCGCTGCTCTACCTTACCGAGCACGATGGTCAGCACCCCGACTGCCGCCAGATAGAATACCGCCGTGTAAAACAGTGGCCAGATGATCCCTTCGCCCGCTACAATTTCTTGTGCGGCTTTGGTTACCTCTACCACTGAAATGGCGCGGGCAAGCGCGGTGTCTTTGACAAGGGTGATAATCTCATTGGTGGTGGGGGGGACAATGCGTTTGATGACCTGCAACAGAATGACATGGAAGAAAATCTGCTTTTTGGTCATGCCGAGCACCTGCCCTGCTTCGTATTGCCCCTGTGGAATTGCCTCAATTCCGGCGCGGTAAATTTCAGAGAAATAAACGCTGTAATTGATGATAAACGCAATGACGACAGGGATAAACCGGTCGCGCACTGGGATGCCAAACAGCAGTCCGGGCATGTAAAACACCGTAATGATTTGCAGCATCAAAGGGGTGCCACGGATGACCCAAATTACAAAGCGCGTCACGGCGCGTAACGGGGCGAATTTGTTCATTGAGCCAAACGAGATCACAAGCCCTAAGGGCAGTGAGACAACAAGCACCAGCACAAAAAGCAGGCAGGTGGTCTGGAAGCCTTCTAATAGGGAAAGAGTTACTTCAATAAAAGTCATAATGCTGTATTCTCCAAACGATTATCTAATCAAGCGCGCGTTTCCAAAACAAAAGCACCATGCCAAACAAAACTGGGCTGACATGGCGCAAATGATTGTGTATGAAAAAAGTTGCTTATAGCATAGACATGACGGTGGGGTATTTCTCTACGAGGGCTGCCACGGTGCCGTCATCTACAAGCTGCTGCAAGGCATCATTTACAAGGTCCGTCAAATCGCTGCCTTTGCGGAAGCCAATGGCATATTCTTCTTTGGAAAGCTCAAGGTCAGGTACAATCATCAAATCAGTGTAGCTTGTGCCATCACCGATGGATGCTGCTGCCATGACGTAATCCATAACGCCAACGTCCATGGTGCCGCTCTTTAGCTCTAGCAAGCAATCGCGCTGTGCAGCAACCGAAACAAGGTCAGCCGCAGCGATATCGCTTTCGACAACGCTCTCACCCGCAGAACCTGCCTCTGCACCCACGATTACCCCTGCTGCGTTGATGCTTGCAAGGTCGGTGTAAAGGTCAGCATTGGCAGAATTGATGACACAAACCTGCATGTTGCCGCTGTATGGGGTGGAGAAATCGATGTTTTCTGCAAGCTCATCTGTTTTGGTCATACCGTTCCAGATGCAGTCAATGCTGTAACCGTTTAGCTCGATTACTTTGTTGTCCCATTCAATTTCTTGAAAGACAGCCTCTACCCCTAAGATGGCGCATACTGCCTGGGTTAGTTCGGTATCATAGCCTACAAGCACATCGTTTTCGTAGTAGTTCATTGGTTCAAAAATGGTCATGCCCACGGTCAGATAGCCGTTGTCTTGCACGGTTTCCCAATCGGTTTTATCGCTGCTGCAACCAGTCAACGCAGATGCAGTGCCAGCTGCAAGGACGCTCAGCCCAGTTGCTTTTAAAAAGTTGCGACGTGAAATTAGGTTTTTCATAAGTATTCTCCCTCTATATAATCAATTTTAATGTGTTCGCTTTAACACTTTATCAGAGTAACACAACGAAGTACAAAAAACAACCCCTAATTTGCAAAAAATACAAAAAAGGAGTTGTTTTCAGCAGATTGCCAATTTACCACAGGGCAAAGGGCAAAATGTTATTTAAATTGATTTTGTGTGGGGTGATATTCATAGCCCACGCTTGCTATTTTTTCACACAATGCGGTGCAATCTAGCTGTAAATCATCGCACAAAGCAGCAAGGCTTGGGTATTTGTCGCGCAGCTGTGTGTTGAGGTAGCTGAGTAACAAAATCGGGTCGTTTGGGATAGGCATAGCAGGTTCCTTTCTGCAGGCGACGTGTTTTACACGCGTGCTACCGAAAGCATTGCTTTTTCGCCGTTCAGGTTCCATTCTTGTGCGCCATCGCTCACGCTATCCGTGATGCTATCCGCAAGGACATCGCCCATAATCGTATCCGCATTGCGGTGCATGATGTCGGCAATTTTATCATTGCCTGCAACACCCACCATGATGCGGTCAGTCACATTAAAATCGCTGTCTTTACGCATTGATTGGATTTTGCTGACAATCTCTCGCACAAAGCCTTCTTCCACTAATGCTTCGGTCAGGGTGGTTTCTAGCACCACCGTCACACCATAGTCAGATTGTGCCACAAAGCCATCTGCTTTGGCAGTCGAAATCAGCAGTTCTTCCTCGGTCAATTGGATGTCGCCATCTGATAGGGTGAGGGTCAAGGTGCCAGTTTCATCTAGCTCTTTTTTCTTGGCAGAGCCATCAACAGCGGCAAGCGCAGTGCGGATTTCGCCAATCTTTTTGCCGTATTTCGCGCCAAGGATTTTTAGCTGTGGTTTAAAGCTATAACTAACGAACTGCTCTGCATCATGGACAAATTCAACTTCCTTGATGTTCAATTCTTCTTTGATGATATCGCAGTAGGCCGCAGAGAGCACGGTTTCGCCAGTGATATAAGCCTTTGCAAGTGGCTGACGGTTTTTGATAGCGGCATCATTACGTGCTGCGCGTCCAAGGTTTACCGCAAGCAGCACCTGCTGCATGTCTGCTTCTAATTGTTTATCAATGCGGGCAGTGTTCTCTACGGGATAGCTGCACAGGTGAATGCTCTGTGGTGCGCTTGGGTCAAGATTTGCCACAAGGTTCTGGTAAATTTCCTCCGTCATAAAGGGAATCAGTGGCGCAGCGAGCTTGCTTACTGTAACAAGCGCGGTGTAAAGGGTGGTATAGGCTGCGGTCTTATCCTCAGTCTGTGCCTTGCCCCAGAAGCGTTCGCGGCTGCGGCGTACATACCAGTTGCTGAGCGAATCAACAAATTCGGCAATGCCGCGGGCAGCTTCTGGAATATGGTACTGGTCAAGGTGTGTGTCGGTATCCTGCACAAGGCTGTTTAGCTTGGAGAGCAGCCATTTATCCATGACGGTCAGTGCGCAGTTATCACAGCTGTGCTTGGTGCCATCAAACTGGTCGATTTCGGCATAGAGTACAAAGAATGCATAGGTGTTCCAAAGGGTAGAGAGGAACTTGCGCTGCCCTTCGACCACGGCTTTGCCATGGAAACGGCTTGGTAGCCAAGGCGCAGAATTGGTGTAGAAATACCAACGAACGGCGTCAGCACCGTATTCGTTCAGCGCATCCATTGGGTCAATTGCGTTGCCCTTGGATTTACTCATTTTCTGACCGTCTTTGTCCTGCACATGGCCTAGCACGATAACGTTCTTGTAGGGGGCTTTATCAAAGAGTAGGGTAGAGATAGCAAGCAAGGAGTAGAACCAACCACGGGTCTGGTCAACTGCTTCACTGATGAAATCGGCAGGGAACTGTGCCTCAAAGACATCTTGGTTTTCAAATGGATAGTGGTGCTGTGCAAAAGGCATGGCGCCACTATCAAACCAGCAGTCGATTACCTCTGGCACACGGTGCATTTCACCACCGCATTCCTTGCAACGTAAGGTCACGTTATCAATGAACGGGCGGTGCAGTTCGATATCCTCTGGACAGTTATCGCTGTTTGCTTTCAGCTCTTCAATCGAGCCAATGGAATGGATATGTCCGCAATCGCACTGCCAGATATTCAGTGGGGTGCCCCAGTAACGGTTACGGCTGATGCCCCAATCTTGCACGTTTTCTAGCCAGTCACCAAAGCGCCCTTTGCCGATTGCTTCGGGGATCCAGTTGATGGTGTTGTTGTTGGCAATCAGTTGGTTTTTCACCGCAGTCATCTTGATAAACCAGCTCTCACGTGCATAGTAAATCAGTGGGGTGTCGCAGCGCCAGCAATGGGGATAGCTATGCTCAAACACAGGGGCAGCAAACAGCAAGCCCATTTTATCAAGGTCAATTAGGATTTCTTTGTCTGCCTTTTTGCAGAACAAGCCTTCCCATTTGGTTTCCGCGGTCATTTCGCCCTTGCCGTTGACAAGCTGCACAAAGGGCAGGTCATATTTGCGCCCAACCTGTGCATCGTCCTCACCAAAGGCAGGTGCGATGTGTACCACACCAGTACCATCGGTTAGGGTGACGTAGGTGTCGCATACCACATAGTATGCTTTTTCTTTTGGCTGCACAAAATCCCACAGTGGAATGTATTCCTTGTGTTCTAGTGCTTTGCCGAGGAAGGTGTCTAGGATTTCGGCTTCTTCGCCTAGCACTTTTTCCACTAAGGCTTTTGCCATGTAATAGGTTTTCTCTTGGGCGCGTACCTTAACATATTCTTCCACAGGGTTAACGCAAAGGGCAACGTTCGAGGGGAGCGTCCAAGGGGTGGTCGTCCATGCTAGGATAAAAGCGTCCTCGTCTTTTACTTTAAAACGCACGATTGCACTGCGCTCTTTTACATCTTTATAGCCCTGCGCAACTTCGTGGCTAGAAAGTGGGGTGCCACAGCGTGGGCAGTAAGGCACGATTTTAAAGCCCTTGTATAGCAAGCCTTTGTCAAAGATCTGTTTGAGTGCCCACCATTCCGATTCGATGAAGTTATTGTGGTAAGTGACATAGGGGTCATCCATGTCTGCCCAGAAACCAACAGATTTCGAGAACTCTTCCCACATGCCTTTGTATTTCCATACGCTATCTTTGCAGTGCCCGATAAAAGGCTCTAGCCCATAGTTTTCAATCTGGTCTTTGCCGTTGATGCCAAGCATTTTTTCAACTTCTAGCTCAACGGGCAAGCCATGGGTGTCCCAACCTGCTTTACGGGGTACATCATAGCCCTTCATAATGCGGTAGCGGGGAATCATGTCTTTGATGGCGCGGGTGATGACATGACCAATATGTGGTTTGCCGTTTGCCGTTGGGGGGCCATCGTAAAAGGTATAGGTGGGCTTGCCGGTGCAAGCGCTCACGGTTTGCGCAAAGATTTCTTCCTTGTTCCAAAACTCCACCGTTTTGCGCTCGCGCTCGGGGTAGCTATGGTTGGTCGGTACATTGTTGTACATGATAAAACCTCCAAGTTTTTTGTGAATTTGCGAGTGTTATGTCAGTTAGAAACCTTTGTGTGAGATGCGCTGAAAAATAAAAAAGACCTTCTCCATATAGGAGAAAGTCTGTCATCTTTCAAAAACCACCCAATATGCCCGCACTAACATGCATGGTTCCAGTAACGGGGAACAACCGATGGTGCTTATCAGGGCAAAGCCATTTGGGCACCACAGCTCAAAAGTGATATTCTGCATGCCGTCCTTACAGACTTTCACCAACCGTCTGCTCTCTAAAAAGGGTTTGCCATGCGTACTTGTCTTTCTCAATGCTTTTGTCATCTTAATGATACAGTAATATTTATAACAAGTTTGACGTAGTTTGTCAAGTATGAATTTGCAAAAATGCACTACGGAGCAAGGGGAAAGTGGGGGTGATATTCTACGCGAGGTAGCTTATTTTGGCAAAAGCAAAAGCCAGTCACCGAAATGGTAACTGGCTTTAAACCGTTTGCTTAAACAGCGCGGGTAACCTTACCTGCGCGCAGGCAGCGGGAGCATGCATGAATATACTTAGGAGAACCGTCAACAACCGCCTTCACGCGTTTGACATTAGGTTTCCATGTACGATTGCTCCGACGATGGGAGTGGGAGACTTTGATCCCGAAGACCACGCCTTTACCACAGCATTCACATTTGGCCACTTAGCTGCACCTCCTCGCTTTAGATATAGTAGCTTTTGTAAGATAACTTC
>JAWXUQ010000104.1:0-6581 GCA_044426225.1 Faecalibacterium sp.
GCATATAGTGTCACACATCGTTATAAACGTATTGACGTATTTTATTGGGACAATTTGGGAGCAGGATGCCGCAGGTTCGAATCCTGTCACTCCGACTTAAAACCACTTGAAATCTTACGATTTTAGGTGGTTTTTTCTATATTTGTGGTGATTTTATAAAATTTTTAGGGTGAGCAATGGAGGCAAGACCACATAGATCACCATAGATGGAACTTTTTTGAATATACGGGTTGTTTTTCGGGCTGATTTGAATACGAATTGTATTTTTATGAATGTGATGCTTGATATGCTTGTTGATGCGTTTGCTGATGTGATTGCTTCGCTATTTTTAGTTACTTTTAGGGTGTTGGATAATCTCGTAGGGAACGGTCTTGACCGTTCCGCATGGTTTGCTGTGCGTTGTGGGTGTCTTTGCTTTTTGGCTGTTGCATTGGTGTAAAGGTAGTTGCTTGGAGCTGCACCAAAATGGGACCCCCATCCTTTTAAAAGAACAGTTTATTGCAAGGGCGCAAACGAAGAACATTTCTGAAGTATAGAACCTCAGAAATGTTTTGGTGCGTAGGTTGATGGTGGGTGTTTTGTAATCGTTTGAGTAAATGCTTTTCTTTGATTATAGCAGCGCAACTGTTGGATGCTTCTTGCTTGCCTTGCCGTTGATTGGGCTGGTGTGGCTATTGCTTTGTTTCCTCAAAAAATATCTTTCAAACAGCGATTACTTTCACTCACGATTGCCAGCTGTATCTGCCCGCCCAATTTAAACCCAGAGATAAAATTCTCAAGTCCAGTGATTGCAATCACTTCGCCATAAGCGTTGACCATTGTAATCAGCTGGGCTTTTTCTTTTGGGGAGAGGGTCGCTAGTAGCGTTTCTTCACAATCGGCTAGTTTCTGCATCGCCTTGCCATAATCTGAATGTCTATCGTACGTTTTCGAATTTGGGCAGATGTTTTCGAAGTAGAGTTCTTCTAAAATGTTCATGTCGTTGTTCACCTCCTTGTTGTTGCTTATAGCAACCAACATTACCACAGGAGATGGGGTGAAAGCTATTACAATAACTACCAAGATAATAAGCAAACCGTGGCACAATCTTGACCGACTGTGTCACGGTAATTTTAACGCTTAGTTCGCTTTAGAGCAGGGGCGGACTAAACTGGGACCCCGGTTGCTTTTTCTTTCGCTTTCTTTTTCAGTTCAGCAATCTCGGCTTTCATCTCTATAATAAGTGCGGCAAGTTTCACTTCGCATTCTTCTTCGGAATGTGCGTAAATGTTCTTCGGGTGTTTCTTTCCGTCTGGGTATTTGGGCGAGTATCTGCCTTCCCATAGGCGGTCGTTGATTTGGTTTACACTGCCCGTGCCACTCTTGCGAATCTTGCCTTTGTATGGCTCAAATTTGTCCACTGGGGACTTTTCTTTGGCGGTTGGTGTGTCTGCCTTATCGCTGATAGCATTGCTTGCACAGGGCGACACACTGGCCGCTTGGTTGTTCAGTGCGTTGTTGATTTTATTCGCCGCATTCTGTTGCATATTGCCCGTGATGTGGGTGTAAATATCAAGCGTTGTGCCTGCTGATACATGCCCAATCATTGCCGAAAGTGTTTTCACATCCATCCCACTTGCGAGGGCGGCACTAGAAAATCCGTGACGAAGATCATGGAATCTGACCTGTTTACACTCTGCGTGTTCTAAAATTAGCTTTAATCGGCGGCGGCAAGTAGTTGGGTCGAGCGGTGAATCTTCCTTGACAGGAGAGGGGAAAATCCACTTAGAAGTGTTGTTTCGTTGGTATGCCCAAAGCATCTGGGTGAGCGTTTTCGGCAGCACAATCGTGCGGTTCGATGCATTCGTTTTGGGGGCAGAGATTTCTAATTTGCCATTCACTCGCCCAACTTGCTTGCAGATTTTCAGCTCGCCAGTGCTAAAGTTGATGTCATCCCACTGCAAAGCGAGTAACTCACCGCGTCGCAACCCTGTTGCAATCTCTAACATAAACAGCTCGTAATAGCCCTCTTCCTTGGCTTGGATTAAGAACCGTTGCATTTCCTCTTTCGTTAAAATCTGCATTTCTTTTGATTTCTTGGGTGGCAGTTTGCACCCGATGGCAGGGTTGGTGCGGAGTAATTCTTGCTTCACAGCTTGCTCTAAGGCACTGCGACAGGTGGTGTGGCAACCACGCACGGTGCTATCGGATAAGCTACCGTCATGTTCGCCATGTAGCTGTTTGCTCCCATTCTTTTTGAGGTCAACATAGAACTGTTGCAGGGTGTTTTGGTTCAGTTCATTCAGCGGAATATTGCCGATGGCAGGGGAGATATGTAA
This sequence comes from Faecalibacterium sp., assembly GCA_044426225.1. Taxonomy (GTDB): domain Bacteria; phylum Bacillota; class Clostridia; order Oscillospirales; family Ruminococcaceae; genus Faecalibacterium. Next base: position 2,319 of record JAWXUQ010000104.1, read on the forward strand.
GCGGATTCTATCCTCGTAGCCTTTCTGCGTCTTGGGGCGAATGGTGGATTTCACACAGTATTCGTACCAGTATTCCAGCCAATCTTTGAATAACATTTCGGATTTTAGGCGACTGTCTTGGTTGCCGCCAAGCGATTCTTTTAATACGTTCAGCTTTTCAAGGCAAGCACTTTTCGTCTTTGCAAGAACACTTTTGGTCTTGGGTAAGTTGTTTTCATCGTAAGCAACTACGATGCGACCTTCCCATCTTCCGTCTTTGCGCAATCTTACTGTACCTGTTCCATCTTTTCTCTTTTTAGGCATATAGCAAATCCTCTCCGAAAATATCTTCTAAGTAATCGCCCACAATGTTGGCAGCTTGTCGTTGCATATCGCCTGTCACATGGGTGTAGGTGTCGAGGGTGAAGGATGCATTGGTATGCCCTAAGATGCTCGATAATGTTTTTGCATCTACGCCATTAGACAGTGCCATAGTGCTGAAAAGATGCCTCAAATCGTGAAACCTAATGTCTGGCAGGTCTGCTTTCTTCAAAATTTTCTTCAGTTGATGATAAGCAGAGTTGGGTGCAATCGGCTGTTCTGGGTCGGCCTGATTCGGGAAAATCCAAGCAGAACGGCGGATTGCTTTTCGCTCAGCGAGTACGGCTGCTGTGCTTTCTGGCAGCAAAATCTTGCGGTGTCCTTTGCCAGTTTTGGTTTCGCCAGCGGTGAGTGTGCCGTCTTGCTCTCGGTGCAATGTGCGGTTGACAGTCAGCGTATTTTCCTCTGCGTTGAAATCTTCCCATCGCAATCCGCACAGTTCACCTCTGCGCAAACCAGTGGTTAGTTCGGTGTAAAAGAAGTCATGCCAGAAGCGGTCTTGCGACACTTCTTCAAAAAATCTGTCGAGTTCTTCCTGCGTTAAAATGCGCTTTTCCTTGTGGTTTGCCTTGGCAACACGCACACTCTCGGTGGGGTTCTTGGGGATTAAATGTTCCTGCACGGCTATCTTCATGGCAAGGTGCAGCATGGAATGTATCGAGCGAATCATCGAGTCAGACAGTGTTTTTCCATGCGTGGGATGCTCATGAATACGCCCTTCTTTTTTCAGCTTTTGGTATAGTTTTTGGATGTCGGACTTTGTGATAGCAGAGATTTGTTTGCCGCCTAAAATTGGTTTGATATAGCTGTTTGCATACTGTGTGTAGCCTTTTAAGGTGCTGGGTCGCACACGGTTCTTGGCATATTCTTCAAGCCATTTGTCAAGCCATTCGCCCAGTGTCATGCGGCTGTTTTCGTTCAGTTCCACACCTCGGTAAAGGTCAATGTGCTGATGTAATTTGTTCAGCAATTCTTTCTGCGTCTTGGCAAAGACAGAGCTAAAAATAGAGCGACCATCTGCTTTGTGACCGACCACAATGCGACCTTCCCATGTGCCGTCAGGGCGTTTGCGCACCATGCCTTCGCCAGATGGGCGACGCTTTTTGGTAGTTTTGGGGGTGGTTTTAGGTGCTTTGCTTTTTGCTTTTTCGCCGTTAGCTTTTGCTTTTGATGAGGTTTTATCATTGAGTTTTGATTCAGGTTTGCCACCGTCGGCATTAGATTTTGGAGCATCTTTTGGGTCGATTTCTGTGGTTTTGTTTTCTGATTTTTTCAAATTGTTGCGTTCCTTTCTTGGGTAAATAGTTTTAAATTTTTTTGCAATTTAGATGTAAGTAAATTACATTAGTACATACAATACCAACTTTTCGCTTGAATAGCTATACCAATACGATACAAGATAATTGCTGCTTTTGTTCTGATTTTCTATCGGTTTTTTTGGATTTCCATTGGCTTTTCTCTGAATTTTCTTTGGAATTTTGCATAAGTTGAGGGCGTTGCCAGAGGGCGAAAAGTGGTCAAAAAGGTATGAAATGGGCTGAATTTGCTCCGACCACCCTCTACGACCACCTAAAAAACGGGCAAGTTCTAAGCGTTTCTCATTTTCCGACCCCCTAAGCTGTGTCAAAAGGCAAAACCGACCCCCTAAGCCGAACCTCGAAAATGCCCAGCACTGCTGGGCAAAGTGGCTGACAGGGGGCGCGCACGACCCCCTGTCTTTATCCTGCTCTTTTTTCGAACCTTCGCAAAGGGTCGATTTTCTGCTAATAACCTTATAACTTTCGGGGCGGCAAATGGGGGATAGTAAGGGTGGTGGAGAGAGAAAGATAATCATGTTGACAGCTCCGTTAGTAAATTTTTTTTGCGCAAATGATTTTGTGGATTTGGCGGTGCATTTTCTTGGTGACTGATAGTTGCGATTGTGGAAGATGGTTCATCTGTTTCGTTTGCCATGTTACGTGCTAGGTTTGTCATCTCCTGTAAGAAATCAGCAAGCTGACTTCGGTCTTTATAAATATCTTGTAGTTTTTCTCTGGTGAGATAGCCACCAGTTTTACGAATGCTGGGCAAGATTTCTTCGTAGACCATCTTTTCAAACTTTTGTGCTGCTGGCAGTTTGCTGCGCATGATGAGGCGATAGACATCTGGCTCTGGAATATATTTTAGATCTTGCAGCCCCTGCGAGGTGTTCGTTTTCAAAATCACGCTTCGCATGCAATGGGTGCGGATAGCTTTTTTAAAATTGGAATAACCGAGAGCCTTGGCGACATCATGAGCGCAAAATAAGGGGGTCCCATTTTGGTCTACAGCGGTGCGGACATCGTTGAATTCTTCGCTAGAGAAAATAAGTTCTTTAGACATGTTGCGGTTCCTTTCGGTTAAGTAACTGTGGTGTGATGGACGAGGTGCTCATGGTTGGGGGAGAGAAAATATAAACAGAGTATCATGCAATATCAAAGTCGAAGAATTCGTCAGCATAGTCGTCCTGATTTAGTACGTCAGTGTCGGTGCCAGTGTCCCAATGGTTTTCATTCGGCGCTAAATGATTGGCAGTGCTGCTTGTGAGATTATTCGTTTGAAGCGAAGGCGTTGTGCTACTCATTGCTCGCTTTGCATTTGTGGCATTGGCAAGCTGTTCTTGAATTTGTTGCTTTCGAATTGTTTCATCCGCTTTGCGTATCTGCTCGGCATGGTAAAAGTCAATCGCCTCTTGGATGGGGCGGATGGTGTAGAGCAAATTGCCGTTGCGGTAGTTGCCGTCTTTGGCAAGCACCTTAGTTGGCTCGGTAGTGATGAACTTTTTCTGCTCAAGCTGGCTGACATATTTTCGAACAGTATTTTTGCTAAGCTGCACGGCAGCACCGATGGTGTTGTAGCTTGGGTAGGCTTGATAAGTTTTGCGATCTTCGCAATATAACAGATAAGCATAAATAGCAATCTCATGAGAACAAAGATTTAGGGAATGTATTTCGTTGGGAAGTGTAAAGCGATTTTTGAGAGGGTCTCGTTTGGGGTATCGTTTATAAGGCATGGTACCTGCTTTCTGGTTTTGTAGGTGAATGTGTGTTTCGGTTGAGGGCATTGCTTGGGTTTGAGGGAAGCTTTTCTTTGGTTATAGCAACGCAAATGACTTGTGGTTATATCAATGTTTTCCATTGCTGTCTGTGGGCTTTTACTTCTTTCTGAAGGTAGATGGGGAATATGCTTTCTGCAATTTCAAAACAAAAAGCTCGTTGAGGGCTATCTTTCTATTATCTTGCTGCTAGCTTAGTGTTAGCTTGCGTTTTCAGCCGAAACCCCTATTGTGGCCTATGGGGTTTGAGAGCATTTGGGGGTGGGGGTGGCATCTACCCTTACCCCACCTGCAATGCCCTCACACGTCTGTTAGTATTGCTTAGGAACGGGCTCAACTATCGCGCTCTGCGATGTTGCGCTTCACCCAAGCGATAAATTCATCTTTCGGCACGACAATGCGGTTGTTGATGCGTAAGGCTGGAAAGTTTTCGTCTTGAAATAGATCGTATGTACCGGCGATAGAAATGCCCAGCGTTTGCGAAACAGTTTTTGCATTCAAGAATAGTGGTAGTTCGTCGTATGATTTGTAAATAGATTCGGTCATTGATACTCCTGTTTTTGTCTGCGTAGTTAGTAGCGGATGATTTTGCTTGAACCTTTGATTTCAAGGCATTCAGAGATGTACGAAGTCTTTGTCTGACGAGTTATTGTGTGAAAGTGGGGTGCTTACCTTACCACAGGTTTGAGGGCGTAAGACGCTGTTTGCACACTGCTGTACCTTCGATTTAAAAGAAAACAAAAGCGACAATGTCTTGTGCTACAAAAAAATCGAGTTTTTTCGCATAGCAGACATTGTCGCTGTATCTTCTTAAAACCACTCGCGCGCCA
>JAWXUQ010000025.1:0-35045 GCA_044426225.1 Faecalibacterium sp.
AGAGTATATCCAACAGTTTTGCTGTTATTATACCACTTTTTAAGCTTCATATCTGCCTCATTTACGAACTTTTATAAATTGGGTATACCTTACCTTGCGTTTACATTTTCACTTAATCAATATGATTTGGTATTATATCAAATCATAGATACGAATGTATTTGTAGATTATATATTGGATTGCAGAAAAGAATATGATTGGCTTGTATAACTAGATTACATCATTCACGTACATAGCACTATCGTCGCCTTGTTCAAAAATATGATAAAAAAATGATGAGTTCGTAGAAGTTTATTGGTTTTATGATAATGTGTGTGTAAATGGTTTACACTTGTTCTTTAAGTGTGTACAATATAATGGTGGCGAGCGTGTTGCCACTAGGAAATGTGTGTGTAATAGGAGAAAGTTATGACGTATGTAGATCAAATCATTGAGCGAGTAGTCGCGAAAAATCCGGCTGAACCGGAATTTCATCAGGCGGTCAAAGAGGTGCTAGAATCGTTGCGCCCTGTGATTGAAGCAAACGAGGCAGGTTATCGAAAAGATGCTATTTTAGAGCGTTTGTGTGAGCCTGATCGACAGTTCAAGTTCCGTGTATCATGGGTAGATGATAATGGCGATATTCAGGTGAATACCGGTTACCGTGTGCAGTTCAATAATTCCATTGGCCCTTATAAAGGTGGGTTGCGGTTCCGTGATAATGTAAACCTTGGTATTATCAAATTCTTGGGGTTTGAACAAGTGTTCAAAAATTCGCTCACCGGTTTGCCCATTGGCGGCGGCAAGGGCGGTTCAGATTTTGATCCGAAGGGTAAATCCGACCGTGAAGTGATGTCGTTCTGCCGTTCGTTTATGACAGAGCTCAGTAAGTATATCGGCAAAGACCAAGATGTACCTGCGGGGGACATTGGTGTTGGTGCGCGTGAAATTGGTTATATGTATGGGCAATACAAGCGCCTGACGGATCAATACGAGGGTGTGCTTACGGGCAAAGGGTTAACCTATGGCGGTTCGCTCGTTCGCACAGAAGCGACTGGCTATGGGTTGCTTTACTTAGTGGATGCGATGCTAAAAGCAAACGGAGCTAGCCTTGTTGGGAAAACCGCGGTGATTTCTGGCTCTGGCAATGTTGCAATTTACGCAACCCAAAAAGCGATGCAATTGGGGGCGAAAGTTGTGGCGCTTTCCGATTCAACGGGTTGGATTTATGACGCAGATGGTGTTGATTTAGATGCCGTGAAAGAAATCAAAGAAGTGAAGCGTGGCAGACTTGCTGACTATAAGAACTATCGTCCCAATGCAACGTATCATACCAAGGGCAATCTCTGGCAGGTGAAGTGTGATATCGCGCTGCCTTGTGCAACGCAAAATGAGCTAAACCTAGAGGATGCAAAGCAGTTAGTCGAAAATGGTGTGTTGGCTGTTGGTGAAGGTGCGAATATGCCAACTACCATGGAAGCAACGGAATATTTTATTGCACATGGTGTGCTTTTTGCCCCGGGTAAGGCCGCAAATGCGGGCGGGGTTGCAACCTCTGCACTTGAAATGAGCCAGAACAGTGAGCGTCTAAGCTGGAGCTTTGAAGAGGTGGATGCGAAACTCAAAAAAATCATGGAAGATATTTTTGATAAAATGGATGATGCCGCAAAACGCTATGATATGCCCCAAAACTATGTTATGGGTGCTAATATTGCGGGCTTTGAAAAAGTGGTTACAGCAATGATTGCGCATGGCGTATAAAAATAGAAAAGAAATTCGAGTAAATCCAAAGTGTTAGGAAAAGCACCCTTGTTTATGAAAATAAGGGTGCTTTTTGTGGCGCAAAACCACTCGATAGCGAGTGTCTCAAAAATGATTCATTGATAAGCCAGACAAGGCAACGGAAAGAGCTGCTTCTTGACGGAATACAGTGAAAATGTTATACTGTGATAGTTAGCGACAGCTAACAACAGGGGGCGGAAATAAAATGGTCATTTCTACCTACTGTAAGTGGTGGCGCTAAGATAAAATTTGATAAGACATAGGAGAACGAATGAAGAAAATAATTTATATCACAGTAGGAACAATTAGCTTGGTGTGTGGGTATATCGGTGTAATTATGCCATTTATCCCATTCACACCTTTTTTAATTTTAACTGCTTTTTGTTATGGGAAAAGTAGCGAACGGCTGAACACATGGTTTAAAAATACCAAGTTATATAAAGAAAATCTCGAGAGTTTTGTAAAAGGAGAGGGGATGACAAAACAAACAAAGCGCCGAGTGATGCTTGCCGTTACGTTAGTTATGGCATTTGGCTTTGTCATGATGCTCGGCAAAGCGCCGCTACCAGCGCTCATTACATTGGGTGCTGTCTGGGTTGCACATATTATCTATTTCGTTAAAATGGTAAAACTAAAAGCAGAGGATGAAGATGATCAATAAGAGATTAATTGCAACGTCAAAACAAAGCATGCGTTATGTCAAGCAGATTGCTTTGCTCCAGATTTTGGCAATGCTGATGAATGTGCTATTGGTGTTTACGGTTGCTGATTTTTTTAGTGATGCTTACTATGGCAATTCACGCAATTATTTGGCGGTCATCGCAGTGTATTTGGTTGTGATTGCAACCCGCGCTTGGCTAAAGCAGAACATTGCAACGCTTGGGGCAAAAACAGCGTCTGAAGTGAAAGTACGGCTGCGCACAACGATTTATCAAAAGATGCTAGACTTAGGCGGGAAATATACAGATAAAATGTCAACCGCAGAGGTTGTGCAGGTTGCGAGTGAAGGAGTAGAGCAACTTGAGATGTATTTTGCCAATTACCTTCCACAATTTTTTTATTGCATGGTTGCGCCACTGATTTTGTTTTTGTTAGTAGCAGGAATCAGTTTCAAAGCGGCTCTCGTTTTGTTTTTGTGCGTACCACTCATACCGATTTCGATTGTGATTGTACAAAAGATTTCTAAAAAACTGTTGGCAAAATATTGGGGGCTGTATACTGGTCTAGGGGAAGATTTCCTGGAAAATATACAGGGTATGACAACCCTTAAAATTTATGGTGCGGATGAAGTTTATCATAAACAGATGAACCAATCGGCAGAAAATTTCAGAAAAGTGACCATGAAAGTGCTTACCATGCAGCTCAACTCCATTATTATCATGGATGTGATTGCGTATGGTGGGGCAAGTCTTGGTGCGATTATCGCAATTATAGAGTTGCAAAAAGGTACGCTTGGCTTTTTTGGCGCATGTGTCATCATTTTACTGTCCGCTGAATTTTTCTTGCCGATGCGATTGCTTGGCAGCTTTTTTCATGTTGCGATGAATGGTATGAGCGCCAGTAAAAAGATGTTCGAGATTTTAGATATGAAACCGCACGTGCAAGGGGAAGTTGAAATAGAAGGGCAGGAAATTGCTTTTCATCATGTGAGATTTTCTTACGATGCACAAAAAACGATCCTCCAAGATATCAGCTTTGTCGCAAAACAAGGTTTGACCTCAATTGTTGGTGTATCGGGCAGTGGGAAATCTACCATTTCATCTTTACTTGTTGCAAAATTAGAAGGATACCATGGTGAGATTATCATCGGACAGCATTCGCTTAGCACGCTGAACCGCAATTCATTGTATCAAAATATTACAAGAGTAACAGATAAAGGCTATATTTTTGAGGGCACGGTGCGCACTAATTTGCAGATGGCAAAGCCAGAGGCGACAACGCTTGAGATGGTTGCGGTTTTGAAACGTGCTAATATTTGGGCGCTGTTTGCGCAACAGAGTGGGCTCGATACTGCAATCTCTGAGCGTGGCGCAAATCTTTCGGGGGGCGAGAAACAACGTTTGAATATTGCCAGAGCGCTACTAAAAGATAGTCCGATTTATATTTTTGATGAAATTACCTCTAACATTGACGTCGAAAGTGAAGATGATATTATGCAGGTGATTTTATTGCTTGCAAAAACGAAAACAGTTGTTCTAATCTCGCACCGCCTTCAAAATGTGGTGCAATCAAATCAAATTTTAATGTTAAAAGAGGGCGGAATTATAGAGCGTGGTACGCATAGTGACTTGCTTGCGTTAGATGGCGAATATGCAGCGCTGTATAACACACAGAAAGAGCTAGAGGGGGTGCGGTTATGAAATCCTTATTTCAACTGATTGGCTTTGTGAAACCTCTGACCTTGCAAATGCTGATCGCGATTTTCTGTGGTGTGATGGGGCATCTATTTGCGATTTCCATCCCTGTGCTCAGTGTGGTGGCAGTGCTTTCGGCAGTGGGTTTGGCGGCTTATCCTGTGCGTATGATTTTTGTTTTGCTAGCCTGTGCTAGTCTTTTTCGTGGTGTGTTTGCTTATTTTGAGCAACAAAGAAATCATTATATTGCGTTTACCATTTTGGCAATCATTCGTGATAAAGTTTGCACAGTGCTGCGAAAGCTCGCCCCTGCAAAACTTGACGGTAAAAGAAGAGGTGACTTAATCGCAATGATTACCTCTGATATTGAATTATTAGAGGTGTTCTTTGCGCATACCATTTCTCCGGTAATGATTGCGTTATTTGTGGCATTCCTGGTGGCGGGTGTCCAGTACCTGTTTAATCCTGTGTTTGCTGTGATATCGCTTATGGCGCACATATTAGTGGGTTTTATACTGCCTATTTGTAGAGGCGGTAAAGGGGCTGCAGTGCATGCTGATTATCGCAAGCAAAATGGTGCGCTTAGCAGTTATTATTTAGATGCCCTGCGCGGGATTGATGAAGTGTTGCAGCTGCAAAATGGTCAGGCCAAAATAGAAGACCTTCAAGCAAAAACGCGGAATTTAGATGCCTTGCAAAAACAAAGAGCATGCCTAGAAGGGAAAAATAATGCCTTGGCAGAAACAGTTGTGTTATTTTTCGGTGCATTGATGTTGATAGTGTCCAGTATGCGCAGCCAAGAGATTGTGTCGATTATTATTCCAACAGTGATGATGATGAGTTCATTCGGCCCATTTTTATCCCTAAGCAAACTAACGGTCGGTCTTGGTGGCACAATCGCGTCAGCTGATAGAGTACTGGCATTATTACAAGAATCCCCAGAAGTAATTGAAAACGCAGCAGGTGCAAAACCCGTTTTTGATGGGGTACATCTGCAAGATGTAAGTTTTTCGTATGGAGAAACGGAAATCTTGCGAAATATTACAATGGAAATTGCGCAGTCTAAAATTACAAGTGTAATTGGGAAAAGTGGTAGTGGGAAATCGACACTTGTGAAGTTGATGATGCGCTTTTGGAACAGCAACGGTATTTCAATTGGTGGGGCGCCCTTAGATGCGATTGAAACAAAGCACCTGCGCGCATTAGAAAGTTATATGACGCAGGATACTGATGTTTTTGCTCGCACAATCATGGAAAACATCCGGATTGGTGATTTGAATGCGACAGATGAACAGGTGATACAAGCTGCGAAAAAGGCATCGTTGCATGATTTTATTATGACCTTGCAGGATGGCTATGATACGCAGGTAGGCGAACTAGGTGACACGCTTTCGGGTGGTGAAAGACAGCGCATTGGCTTGGCGCGTGCTTTTTTGCACAACGGCGATTTACTGGTACTAGATGAGCCAACGAGTAATTTGGATAGTTTGAACGAAAGTATTATTTTAAACTCCATCAAATCGCATGGCAAAGCGACGATATTAATCTCTCACCGCAGCTCTACTTTGAGGATTAGCGATGCAAGTTTTGAATTGCGCAACGGTCATGTTGTGGCAGAAACATAAGGTGGGGAAGAAGCACATTTTGCATAGCTAGACAAACGAGCGCTGCCAGGGTTTTATGCGTATGCGCAGCGGACGTGTTTGAAAGTCCACTTTTTCGTGATAAAGGCATTGTATCGAGTGGCATATAAAAAGAATTTTAAAAGGTTTATCTGATTTTTACGGATTTTCTAAGAAGCGCCTTTGTCTTTTTTAAGATAGAGGCGCTTTTTTTACTGTTTGCTTTCACGTGTGTTCGTTGGATTTGCAGTGCGAATAATGTTTTCTGTTTGCGATAAAAAAGAATGCAAAAAAAGTGGAAAAAAGCCTTGACAAACTAGCTGTAATTCGGTATAATAATTAACGTTGCGGCGGACATCGCACAGCAACAATAACGGTTTGGCCCGGTAGTTCAGTTGGTTAGAACGCTAGCCTGTCACGCTAGAGGTCGACGGTTCGAGCCCGTTCCGGGTCGCCATTATGCTGCTATAGCTCAGTTGGTAGAGCGCATCCTTGGTAAGGATGAGGTCTCCAGTTCAAATCTGGATAGCAGCTCCAAATTCAAAGCCCCAAAGTTAGGTAATTGCTTAACTTTGGGGCTTTTTTGTATCGATATTCAGTTCTGCGTTGAGTGACTAGATATAACTTGTTTAATAGGTAAATGTAATAAGTTGGTGCATCGTTACTTCTGGCACGGTAAAACGAACTTCATCCTGCTCTTGGATAAAATCAATTGCAAGGTTTTGTGGTTGTAGTATCACCTGTTTAATCGGCTTTTCCACACGTGCTGTCACTGGAACTTGGCGCAATGTGGGAAAATCCTCTAGGACGCAAACATGTTCGCGCTGCATTGGCAAAGCAAAAAGTAGATGCAATATATAGCGTTTTTCCTGGGGCTGCTCCACAAAACGCAATCTAGCGGCAGCTGGCAGCGCTACGGTTACATTGCGCTGTGGATATAATAAATTGACAATGTTTTCAAAATATCTTCTGTGATAGGCACTGCCATAATCGTGATACATGGTAGCAATTTCGTGCGCAAGATAAATGACATTTCCCGTTTGAATGGCTGCGGGATATGCCTCTTGTTCTAACCCGTAAGGCGCATTTGCATGAGAGCAATAGCTATTATAGGTTCGGTTAAAATAAGGTGCTCTGATCTTTGCCAAAGACACACCTTCTCCGTTGACCACGTGAGCAGCGCTATAACAATAAATGGGTGATGTGATCATATCCTTTGCAATGGCAGGGGAAACTTCTAAATAATCATCGTGATAGTCGCTTATGCCTTGGTACGTAAGGGGTAGGTCAATGGCAAAGGCGGTGCCTTCTGCATTCAAACAGCTGCCACCTAGCATCAGTAACTTGCCGCCTTGTGCAATATGTACGTTGATTGCCGCTGCCCATTCTTCATTGAGGGGCATATTTTCTTCTACGATGATTACCTCAAAATCCACCACTTTATCACTGGTGCGGATGATATCAAAATCGAGATGGCAATCGAGCAATAGCTTTGCGGTGCTGTTATAAGTCTCTTTGGCAGTATCGATGATTACACCTAGCTTGCTAGTCTCTGTTACATCAAAGCAGAACTGCTCAATTTGTGCCACATAACGGTAAGCCTCACCAATGTTTTGATAGGTTGGAAGATCCATCATCCCAAGAGGATGCAGTTGGTCACCCACGCTAATCCGCGCGCCCCATGTAAGCATAGATGCGCATTCGTACTTGAGCGCCTCTGGTAGTTTATACCCACCAAACTCACCCCAGGCAACATGGAATTTACCTGTCATGCCAAGATATGGCTTACCCTTGCCACCGAAATATTTTGCGCGCATTGGCATTTTGTCGTAGCCACCCCAACTGGTTGGCAGATCTTCTAGTTCGTAATGGGTGCTTAAACTATGCCACTCTGGCTTGTGCACCTCTGCGCCACCAGAATTAAAGAAAATAGTAGCGTCTGGATGATATTTCTTTAAAATATCCTTGATGCCGTTCAGAGTAATAGAGCGTTCCTCTGCTAAGGATTTCTTGGCATCTGCTTCATTATTGCAATCATACCCTTTTGCTAGCATGGTCTCTTTACAATGCGCGCAGTGGCAGGTATCATAGACAAATACGATATCATAAAATAAGCCATCTAAGGTGTCATAACGCTGGCAAACTTCCTCTGTCATTCTATATAGATAGTCGCGGTATCCTCCTGCGCAGCACAGATGTTGCCAAGAGTATTGTGGCTTTGGATCGGTCGGTTTTGCATTAACATCATAATTGGCGCCGCACATATTTCCCTCAACATCCCGCACTACCCACTCTGGATGCTCAATGGCATCGAGCGCGGACCAACCCAAGGTGATGTAAAACGGTGCTCTTACTCCAATTTCATGACAGGCATCCATCATCTGTCCCGCAAGATCCATCCCCTGTGGCATGGTGGGGTGCTGTGTACCAACCTGTGTAGGATAATAGCAGTACCCGTGATGACATTTACCAAAGATGGTGATGCTGTTCAAATTCGCCAGTTGAATTGCCTGTTGAAATTGAGTCTTATCAAAGTGGGTTGCCACATCGGCAATCTTCTCTGATGTGTGAAAATCCAAGTGTACCTGTCGTGAAGCAAACGATTTCATCTGTAAACCTCCTGTAAAATGACTAAAATAAATTTACATACATTATATAAACTATTATATTTTTTTAGGAGGTTTTGTCAAGCATCTAGCAATCGGGAAAAACGATTGTTCTGTGAGTGTCCTTCTGCGCCAATGCGACGTGCGTTTTGTTGATGCTTGCATCCGTGTTTGAATAAGCGTTTGCATTCAATTTTCGAATTTTCGTCATTGTGATATCGGATATCAAAAAAAGTTTCTTTGTAAATTGCCATAGTAGTTCCTTGCAATATGTGTGGTGGATGTGCTCTTTTCGTTAGTTTATCATAAAAACACAGCTTTGCAAGTTTTTTGAATGAAATCACTCTTTTTTATATAGATTATTATCGATTTGTCTGTTATGATAAGATTATAAAGTAAATCAAAACCGTCTGAAAAAAGGAGTGTGCTCGTATGCCGATTTATAAAAAAGCCCCAGCGGTGGCCTTTCCCCTCGGTGGGATCGGCACAGGTAGTGTTAGCATAACAAGCGATGGCAAACTGTGCGATTGGGAGATTTTCAATCGCCCCAATAAAGAAAGCATCAACGGCTTTACCCATTTTGCAATCAAGGCAGAGGACGCAGAAAAAGTGCTGGATTGCCGCGTGTTGCAGGGCGATGCCGATAAAAATTTGCAGGGCAGCAACATGCAAAACGGCAACTATTCTTGGGGGTATGGCTTTGGCCCCAACCGTGGCAGCCTTGTGGGGATGCGCCATTTTCGCGATACGACGATGGCAGGTGAGTTCCCGATTGCAACCATCGACTATGCCGACCCTGCCTTCCCCGGTGCGGTGCAGATGACGGCATTCAACCCGTTTATCCCAACCAATGCGGACGATAGCAGCCTGCCAGCGGCATTTTTTTCGTTTGATGTTTCTAACACCACCGATGCACCACTGACCTACACCCTTGCTTTTACCTGTAATAACCCCTTTGCTAAGCAGCTGCGCAATCAACAATATGCACAGCCAAGCCATCTTGGCATTGAACTGCAGACCCTTGCCTTTGATGAAGATAGCGCGAGATACGGCAATCTCACCATTGCAACAGACACCAGTGATGCGGATGGCGCGCAGGATGTTTCCTACCAAGAATATTGGTATCGTGGCACATGGTTTGATGAATTGCAGACTTTTATGAATGATTTTTCTGCCTATGGTGCGCTCAAAAACCGCCAGTATGATATACCCGTTGATGCAAACTTGCAACCTTGCACCATTGCGCGCAGGGTGACGCTCGCGGCGGGCGAGCACAAAACAATCAAATTTTTGCTAGCGTGGTACCTGCCAAATTGCGAAAAATATTGGCGATGTGACGATGCGGTAAAACCAACATGGAAAAATTATTATGCCACCCAATTTGCTAGCAGTCGCGAGGTTGCGGCGTATTGCTTTGCCCAGTGGAACCGCTTGTATGGCGATACCGCCGCGTTTAAAGAGGCGCTGTTCGCCCAAAGTTTGCCCCCCGTGGTGCTTGATGCCATACAGGGGAACATCGCTATTTTAAAAAGCAGCACCTGCCTGCGCCTATCTGGTGGCGAATTTTATGGCTGGGAAGGTGTGGCAGGGCAAGAGGGAAGCTGTGAGGGAAGTTGCACCCACGTCTGGACTTATGCTTATGCCTTAGCATTTTTATTCCCTGCGCTAGAGCGCACTCTGCGCAGGCAAGATTACACCTATAACTATCACGACAGCGGCAAAATGAGCTTTCGCACCATACTGCCCCTCGGCTCGCCCCCGCGCAACTTCCGCGCCTGTGTCGATGGGCAGATGGGCGGTATTTTTAAATATTACCGTGATTGGAAACTATCGGGCGATGATACATTCTTAAAAGAAAAGTTCGCGAAAATAAAGCAATCGCTCGCCTATGCGTGGAGCGATGAAAACGAAGATAGATGGGATGCCGAAAAAAGTGGTGTGCTGACAGGGCGCCAACATCACACACTGGATATGGAGCTGTTTGGCGCCTCTGCGTGGCTACAAGGATTTTATCTGGCTGCGCTGAAAGCTGCCAGTGAAATGGCGGAATATTTGGGTGAAGCAGATGCTGCCGCAGAGTATGCTGCGCTGTTTGCGCAGGGCAAAGTGTGGATGGAAGAAAATCTGTACAATGGCAAATACTACGTGCAAAAGGTAGATTTAACCGACAAGGCAATCATCGATGGCTATGCGCTGGGCGAAACGGTGGAAGGCGGCAGCTACTGGAACGAAGAGACGCGCGAGATAAAATATCAAATCGGCGACGGCTGTGAAATCGACCAAGTGCTTGCCGCGTGGCATGCAGATTTGATGGGTCTTGGCGAAATTTTTGACGCGGAGCGTCGCAAATCTGCACTGGCGCATATTTATAAGCTGAACTTTAAATGTATGCGCGATTTCGACAATCCTTGCCGCGTGTTCTGCCTTGACGATGAGCAAGGCATGATTATGTGTAGTTGGGACGAAAGCACGGCAATCCCTAAAATACCCATTTTGTATAGCCAAGAAACCATGTGCGGCTTTGAGTATGCGGCGGCTTGCAATATGTTGCAGTGTGGCATGGAAGAAGAAGCCCTTGCCGTTGTCGCTGCGGTGCGTGACCGATACGATGGCATAAAACGCAACCCGTATGGTGAGATAGAATGTGGCAGCAGCTATGCACGCAGTATGGCAAGCTATTCATTGTTACTAGCATATAGCGGGTTCCGATATGATCTAACAGGCGATGCCCCCATGATGGGCTTTGTGCCGCTGAAAAATGGCAGATATTTTTGGTCGTTAGAGGGCGCATGGGGCGAGGTAGAGATTGAAAAAGCCTCGCTTTGCATGACGGTGCGGTATGGCGCGGTGTCGCTCGGGCGATTTATTACACCGTTTGTAGCAGTCGAACGCGTTTGCATCAATGGCGCAACGCGCGCGTTTCAAGTGGTGGCGGGTGAGATTATCGCCGACTTGCCACTAAAAAAAGGTGATGTTTTGCAGGTTGTTGGCAAGTCGGGGAAATGAAAAAATAACATGAATGCCAAATAAATACAGAGGTGCGCCTGTTGGCAAAATGAGCAACAGACCAATGATTTGTTAGTCTAATTGCAATTGCACCCCACGGTGTTCTAATGAAGTGGAAAATACAATCAAGGTTTTGGTGCGCCCAAAATGTTGCAATTCACCGATGAAATGGTCAAGCTCTACCGTGGTTTTAAAATAAACCTCTAGCATCATCGAATATTCCCCCGTCACACAGTTGCACTGCACCACATTAGGGAATTGTGCAATAAAAGGATAAAATTCACTTTTTTGTCGCGGTTCTACTTCAAGGCAAACAAACGCTTTTGTATGCAGGCCCACCGCATGGGGATTTACCACCGCTTGGTACCCCAAAAGATATTGCTCGCGCTCTAGGCGGTCAATGCGTGCTGCCACCGCTGGCGAGGAAAGGCAGACCATCTTTGCAATTTCTTTGACGGTTTTTCGCCCGTCTTTTTGCAGAATATTTAAAATTTGCACATCTAACTCATCTAGTGTATGGTGTTTCATGCTTTCCTCACTTTTCGTATGGTACAAATGCCAATGTACCCGCATCAATTTCCTTTTTGCGCACCTGATTTTAGAACAATTGGGTGTGCTTTTTCTTGCTCATATTGTATCAATTTGACGTTGTTCTGTCAACTTGTCTTATTGGATAGATTTAATTTAATTAGTTTTTTTGATGCATTTTAACAAGATAATTGTGTTTTGTGCGTTATAAAATTAAATAAAAACGCTTTTTTGAAAAAAGATTGACTTATCGCTCGTATTTGTATTATTATCTGTTCCGACGATGAAATGACAGCAAAAAAGAAAGCGTAGGAATATACAAATGGCAAAGCAATATGACCCTTACGAAAACGTAATCAGCGTAATGGAAGAAGCCGCTGACCTTGGCAACATTAGCAAGCACATGTTTGAGATTTTAAAGAACCCACAGCGTGAGACAAAAGTATATCTTCCCATAGAAATGGACGATGGCAGTGTGCGCGTATTTGAAGGATATCGCATCCAACATTCCAATATCCGTGGCCCTTTTAAAGGTGGCATTCGATATCACCAGGATTGTTCGCTTAACGAGGTAAAAGCGCTGGCAACATGGATGTCGCTCAAGTGCGCTGTGGCCAATATCCCTTATGGTGGGGCAAAGGGCGGTGTGAAAGTTGACCCAAGCACCTTGTCAAAGCGCGAGCTATGCCGCTTAACACGCCGTTATACCTTTGCGATTGCACCGATTATTGGTGCGGATACAGATATCCCTGCGCCAGATGTGAACACCAACGCACAAACCATGGCTTGGATTTTGGATACATATAGTATGCTAAATGGCAAACCATGCCCTGGTGTTGTCACAGGAAAACCAGTGGAACTAGGCGGCTCTAAGGGGCGCGGTTCTGCCACTGGACGCGGTGTGGTCATTAGTGCAAAGCTGTTGCTACAAGCGGAAAATAAACACCTTGCCGATACAACGGTAGCCATTCAAGGCATGGGTAACGTGGGCAGCAATGCCGCCCGCATCTTTTACCATCGTGGCGCACGGGTGGTGGCAGTCAGCGATGTTTCTTGTGGCTTATACTGTGCCAATGGGTTGCCGATTGAAGAAATTTCAGATTATCTTGCCATGCCTGGCGCATTACTGAAAGACTATATGGGCGAGGACGTAACCCACATTAGCAACGCTGAGGTGCTTACCTGCCCTTGTGATATCTTGGTGCCTGCTGCGCTTGAAAACCAAATTAATGAGGAGAATGCAACGGCATTGCAGTGCAGCTATATCGTGGAAGGTGCAAATGGACCTACCACAGATGCTGCCGATAAAATTTTGGCGGAACGCGGCATTGTTTTGGTTCCAGATATTTTTGCAAACAGCGGCGGTGTCATTGTATCTTATTTTGAGTGGGTGCAAAACATTCAAGAATTAACATGGGAGCGTGATCAGGTTTGCGATATGCTTGAAAAAATCATGACCAAATCCTTTGAAGAAATCGTTGCCGTCAAAGACGAATGCAGTTGCACCTTGCGCATGGCGGCCTATATCGTGGCACTACGCAAGCTGATTTATGCGGAGGAAATCAAAGGGATTTTCCCCTGATCCTGTAAAAAGGATGACCTAGCATCCATAGTACAACCAAGTTTGACAATTCTTTGCGCAATTAATTGCGCTTACCCTCTATGTGCACATTCGCAAAAACGTGAGTGTGCACATTTTTTTGTCTGTGTGCCTGTTTCCCAAAGCAAATTATAATGCACTATCGATTATCAAATATCCTTTCTACCAGATGCCGTACCGCAGGGGTGCTAGATTACTTGCGCGCATCAGTAGAAATAGAAAAGCAAATAAGAATAGTTCCTAAAAATATATTGACAAGGCTAAAATGCATGATATACTGCAATCAGTTGAAGCGAACTAATCGAAAAAAATAAGACGTCAATCAAAGCCATCTCATAGCAGTACTCGGTGCGAGGGTGTGTTTAGTGATTACATTTATCTTACGCTGTAACGTAATCGCTTCACAAACAAGTGGAGGAAAATATTGAGATAACTACTCTGTTTGGTAGGGCAAAATGAGATTGTGTAAATAATATGACGAAATAGAAAGGGCTTGAGATAGATATGGATAATATGTTGTTCGCTTTTAGTATGACACTGATTGCAGGGCTTTGCACCGGCATTGGCAGCCTGATTGCGTTTTTATCAAAAAGTACAAATAAGGTGTTTTTGTCGGTTAGTCTTGGGTTTTCTGCGGGTGTGATGATTTATGTTTCGATGATTGAGATTTTCCCCAAGGCACAGGTTTCACTCAGCGTGGAACTTGGAGATGATATGGGTGCATTTGTGACGGTGGTTTCCTTTTTTGCGGGAATGCTATTGATTGCGGTGATTGATAAACTGGTGCCCAAAGAGGGGAACCCACATGAAATAAAGCACTGCGAGGGAGTAGCAGAATGTGAGATAGCGGCGCAAAGCGAAGAGAAAAACAGCTTGATGCGTATGGGTGTGTTTACCGCCCTTGCCATTGGCATTCACAATTTCCCAGAGGGCTTGGCAACCTTTATTTCTGCCCTGCAAGCGCCAGAAGTTGCAATCCCGATTGTTGTTGCGATTGCAATGCATAATATCCCAGAAGGCATTGCGGTATCCGTGCCAGTGTATCATGCCACTGGTTCTAAGAAGAAAGCCTTTCTGTATTCTTTTGCCTCTGGTTTATCTGAGCCGATTGGCGCATTGGTGGGTTGGCTACTGCTCATGCCGATTATGAGTGACACGGTGTTTGGCATTGTGTTTGCTAGTGTTGCGGGAATTATGGTCTTTATTTCGCTCGATGAGCTTTTGCCTTACTCGCGTGAATATGGACAGTCACATCATTCGATGTATGGGCTAATTAGCGGGATGATTGTGATGGCAGCAAGTCTGTTGCTTTTATAATAATATATGATAGAACGGCACAGATACATTCAGATTGATTTTAAAACAGGAGTAAAAGCGGATGTCATATACCTTTGTGTTCGATTTAGACGGCACAATCACGCGAGAAGAGGCATTGCCTGCGCTCGCGCGGTGTCTGGGAAATGGGGAAGAAATGCAGCAGCGTACGGCGACTGCCATGCAGATGGAAACTCCGTTTGCGCCAGATTTTTTACAGCGGGTTGCACTGTTGCAAGCGCTGCCGCTTGCACAGGCGCGCCAAGTTATTTGTTCTCTTGCACGTTTTGAGGAAATAGTTTCTTTTATTGGGCAGCATAAAAAAAGTTGCCTGATTGTAACAGGCAACTTAGATGTCTATATTCAAGATTTTTTGCAGGAAATCGGGATGGACACAAGGTGTATTTCTTCGGTTGGCATGGCGCAGAATGGCAAACTGCTTGCAGTGCGTAAGGTCATTGATAAGGCAGAAGTAGTGCGCAACTTGCCGCGCCCGTTGGTTTGCATAGGGGATGGCAGCAATGATGTGGGGATGATTGCCACCGCAGATATTGGTATCGCCTTTGGCGGCGCACACCCTGTTTCACCCCAGTTGCAACAGGTGGCAGATTACTATTTTACTGACGAACATGCGCTGTGTGATTTTTTGCAAACGTTATGTTAACGCAGCAATTAGCTTGCAGTTCTCGGCATGTGTCTTGACGGCGACACGGTAAAATTCTTCGTCTAAGCCGTGATAATTGGCACAGGAACGTATCATTACACCTTGTGGGCGCAATGCTTCCGCAAGGTGTTTTTTTGCGCGAAAAAGCAGATAGTTGGCATGGCTTTCGTATACGGTATAGCCAAGAGCGCCAAGTGCATCTTTCAAAAATTGCCGTTCGGTGGTAATCACGGCGAGACTTTCTGTCAGATATTCTGTCTGGTTGCAACAGGCAATGCCTGCTACTTGCGCCACACTCGAAACGCTCCACGGTTGCCCCTTTGCGTTAATCTGGGTGAGCAAATCTGCGTCTGCGGAGAGGCAAAAGCCAAGCCGCAACCCCGCAAGGGCGAAAATCTTGGTGAATGCTTTTAGCACAATCACATTGGGATATTGTGCAAGCAGGGGTAAAAAGCTGTGGGGTTCCCATCCGTCAACAAAATCCATAAAGCATTCATCAATTACAAGGCGCTCTGCTTGTTGCGCAAGCTGTTCTAATAATCCCTTGGGGCAAAGCTGCCCTGTGGGGTTGTTGGGGTTGCACAAAAAGACGGTTTTTCCCTTGGCAAGCGGTAAGATATCCGCGCCAATTGCAAACTGGTGTTCGGGGCGCAGTGGGTAATAAAACACCTCGGCACCTGTTTGTGTCAGGGCGATTTCGTATTCTGCAAAGGTGGGCGCAAGCAACAGTACCTGCTTGGGTTTGCAATGGTAGGCGATTTTAAAAATAAGGTCAGCTGCGCCATTGCCAAACAAAAAATAGGCTTCTGGCAGGTGATAATAGGCGGCAACTGCAGCGGTTAAGGCGCGGCAGGATGGGTCAGGGTAGGCGGCATATTGGTCAATTGCATTGCAAATCGCATCCTTGACCCCCTGTGGCATAGAAAGCGGATTGGTGTTCTCGGAAAAATCGAGGGGACGCATCCCCATCTCTGCCTCAAAGCGATAGATATCACCGCCGTGTATTGTCGTCATAGCATACCTCTTGTGCATAATAAAATGAGCGCGGTGGCACAGACAAGCAGTGCCGCGCAAAGGTACATCAGCGCATTTGCGCCCTTGATGTCCTCGGCGGTGATTTCGCGTGTGGCATCGCCGATGGTGGGCTTTTGGGTGGGGGTACCGAAATAGCTTGCATTGCCGGCTAACTGCACGCCAAGAGCCCCTGCACAGACCGATTCTGTCTGTGCAGAATTAGGGCTTTTGTGATTGTGGCGGTCGCGCCGATAAATCCGCCATGCGTTTTTGCCATCGAAGCGCAGTAGATAGGCGGCGGCGACCATGCTATATGCCGAAAGTCGCGCGGGGATGTAATTGGCGATATCGTCAAGGATAGCGGCGCACCTGCCAAAATAAAGATAGGTTTCGTTTTTATAGCCCACCATAGAATCCATGGTGTTGATGCCCTTATATAAAAAGGCAAGTGGCGCACCCCCAATCGCCATGAAAAGCAGCGGGGCAATCACCCCATCAGTGGTGTTCTCAGCAACCGTTTCAACCGTTGCCTTAATCACTCCTTCGGTGGAAAGTGCGGCGGTGTCGCGCCCGACAATATATGATACCTGCTTGCGCGCTTCGGGTAAATCACCTTTTGCCAAGGGGGCATAGACGGATAGCGCGGCGCGTTGCAATGATTTTGCCGCAAATATCTGGAAACAGCAATAGGTTTCTAGCGCCGCGCCTAGCCAGAAATTAAGGTGATAGCATAGGCATAGCAGCCCAAAGGGCAGTAAAAAGCAGGTCAGCGTCACCACTAGCACAAGGCAAACTCCACCGCGCAGTTCAGCGCGGGCTTGCTGCGCGGGCGTGGCATTTTTAGGCCGTTTGCGCCGCAATAAGCCTTCGGTTTTGGCGATGAGCTTGCCAATCCAGCAGATGGGATGGGGCAGCCACGCAGGGTCACCCAAGAGCGCGTCTAGCCCAAAGGCGAGCAAAAGAATGATGGCGCGTGTTTGCATGATAGGGCTCCTTCTCAAATGGTGGGTGGGGCGATATAAGTGGGTAAGATGAATATGCGGATAAGCGAGAATATACGCGTCTAGCGCTTATTGGTTGGCGGGTGGTGTGGGTAAAACCATCAGTGCTTGCCCATCCCATTTGCAGTGCAGCAGCGCACCGTTTGCAATTTGATGGTCATAAAAGCCGCGCGTTTCACCCTTGGGGGCAAAGGCCTGTACAATAGACATAATGGTGCCGCCATGGCAGATGATAATAATATTTTGTGGGGCGCTTGCCTGTGCGGGTGGTGCAGTCGGCACCTGTGGGGGAATGTTTTGTGCAGTGTGACTTTGCATGGTGATATCCTGCATGATCCGCCCAAAGGCGGCGGCGCAGCGGCTGCGAAAAGCTGTGGATTCTTCACCTTGTGGGGGCGAGGCAAGTCCATCAATAAAATTGCGATAGGCGGGGTTATCTTGTAAATCGGCATAGGTTAAGCCTTCAAACACCCCAAAATCTAGCTCACGCAGGTCATCGATGACGGTGTGCGACTGTGTAGGATAGAGCAGTGCCTTGGTTTGTAGGCAGCGCAGCATGGGACTGACAAAAATGGCATCGGGTTGTGCGGGCAAGCCTTGGGGGGCTAGTTGTAATTCGGGTTGAAAAAGTGCTTCATCCGTCCGTCCGATGTATCGTTTTTGGGTGTTGCCCAAGGTTTTAAAGTGGCGCACAAAATACACGTTCATGATAAAATCTCCGTTTGGCTTGGCGCGTGATTGGTAGTGTGTGATTTAGCAGTTGATGTGGTTAGGCTTGCCCGTGTTGTGCAAATCGAAGGGCTTGGCACGCGCTTATTTTAAGCGGATAGGAATGCCCGCTTCTAGCTTATACACTGCCGTTGCTTCCTGTGCAAGGCGGCAAGCGGTGCGCCCTGTTACCTCGCGCCAAATGCGTTCTTCTTTGGCAAGGGGTACAATGCCGCAACCGATTTCATCGCATATAATCACGCAATCCTGCGCCGCTGTATCGCTGCTTACTGTGTCTGTATCGCTTTGTGCAGTGCGTTCACATAGTTGTGCGCGTGCCGCGCTAAGGGCTGTGTCTACATCTAGTCCCTGCGCGAGCCATCCCTTGATTTGCTGCGCCAAATTGTCTAGGACAGGCAGCCCAAAGGACGCGGCAAAGGAGGTTTTGCCCTGTGCCATTCCGCCGGTAATAAAAATCACAGTGCACCTCCTATGGCAATGGCAAAGGGGAGAATAAGTTCTAATGCGGTGATGATAAAGCCAGTTAAATCCCCTGTAATGCCACCAAATTCTCGTTTGATATAGGGCAGATAAAGTGCTAAGAAAACCGCCGTGCAGCAAAGCAGCGCAAGTCCGAGGAATGGATGAAGGAGCAGCACCCCAACCCATGCAAGGCAGAGAAAAAACCAAAGCGCAAAGACGTTGACGCGGTCGCTTGCGTCAGAGAAGGTTGCACCAAGTCCGTTTGTGCGCGCATTTTTTAGGTAGAGCATGCAAAGTGCCCCCACGCAGCGACTGATAACAAAGACAAAGGACAACAGGCAGATAAAGCGGTCATTGGTGACAATCTGGTAATAGCTTGCAAAGAGCAGCAGGCAGTAAATCACTGCGCCTATTACCCCAAAGGCACCAGTGCGAGGATCTTTTAAGATATCTAGCTTTTTTTGTTTGTCACCGAACGAGAAAAAGGCATCGCAGCTATCGATGAGTCCGTCTAGGTGAATGCCGCCCGAAATGCAGATGGGCATTAGCAGCAAAATCACCGCAGTAAAGGCGGGGGTGAAAATGGGCTGTAACAGCAGATAGACCACAAGGGTTGCCGCGCCAATCACCACCCCGATAAGGGGAAAAAAGCAAAAGCAAAAGCGCATTTTTTTCTGCGTCCAATCCATGGTGGGCATGGGCAAAATGGAGTACATCGCAAAGCAGATGCAAAAACTGGTGAGAAAATCCATCAGATACTTCCTTTCAAAACGCGTGGAATGCCATAGGTGAGTTCTACCACTACATCCGCTGTCTGTGCAAGGGTAGTGTTGAGTCGCGCAAGGGCATGTAGATATGCCATGGTATCAGCGTCATAGGAAATGCCGTCCGAAAAAACCTTGTTGCTGATTAGGATGAGGTTTTGGCTGTCTTGCTGTAACTGGGTAATGCCCTGTAAAATGGCATTAGCATGGTGCTGTTTTCCATCAGGGGCAAAAAATTCGTTTGCTAGCAGGGTGGACATGCACTCTAGTAAAATGGTGTGATACCCCATGCTTGGCGCACCTGCATGGGCAAGGTCGCGATAGCGCTCAAGGGTGTCAAAGCCTTTTTCTGCGCGCAGAGCGCGGTGGCGGGCAATCCGAAAGGCCGCATCCTCGCCATAGGGCTCCATGGTGGCGATATATAATTTGCGCGCCCCCGCCGCAAGCTGCACACAGAGGTTTTCTGCATATTCTGATTTGCCGCAGGCAGCGCCGCCTAGCACCAAAATAAACATGGTTGTCCTCCGTTTCTTGTGGGTGATTTGTGGGGGATTTCGCGCAGATTTCTTGTGCGTTTTTCAGACAATCTTTTGTGGGATGTTAGAAAAAACCTGACGCGCATTTTATTCGCTTTTATGTGTTTTTGCGCGGTTTTCTGCGCGAAAATATGCGCGTTTTTGAAAATTTGGGGCGAAGTGATAGGTTAGGCTAGGCTAGGGGCTGATAGGGTGCGATTTGTATTTCTTTAAAATCAGACATCTGGTGATAAATCATATTTGCCGTTTCAAAAATAGGGAATGCCATTGCCGCGCCTGACCCTTCGCCCAACCGCATATTCAGGTGTAACATGGCCTCTAGCCCAAGCGCGTCTAGTACCATCTGCCCGGCGGGCTCTGCTGAAACGTGGCTTGCAAAGAGATAGTCTTTCACAGCGGGGTTGATCTTGCTTGCCACAAGGGCGGCAGTGCAAGAGATAAAGCCATCCATCACAACCGGCACACGATAAATCGCGCCGCCTAAAAATACCCCGGCAAGCCCGGCAATGTCTAGCCCGCCGACCTTAGAGAGTAAATCAAGCATGTCGCTTGCACTAGGCTGATGTTGCGCGATGGCAGCGTCAATCAAGGCGATTTTGTGCTGCAATGCCGCACTGCTTAACCCTGCGCCTCGCCCGGTGACTTCGGCGGCGGGCTTATTGAGCAGCACGGCAAGCACCGCACTGCTTGTAGTGGTGTTGCCAATGCCCATCTCGCCCGTTGCGATGAGGCGGTAGCCATCTTCCTTTAACATTTTTACTAAAGAAATCCCTGTTTCAATCGCTTGCTGTGCCTCAGCGCGGGACATGGAATTTTGTTGCGAAAAATCGTTCGTTCCGCGCATGCTTTTTTTACGCAGGATAGCGGGGTTCTCGCTGTCGGTTGCCATGCCGATGTCCACTACAAAAACCTTGGCGCCGTGCTGTGCATTTAACAGGGCGATGGTCGCCTTATCGCAGGTCATGTTCTCAGCAACAATACGGGTGATTTCTTGCCCAGATTGGCTGATACCCTGTGCGACAATTCCGTTGTCTGCACAGAGCACAAGTGTCGCTTTTTTGTGCAGGTCTACACAGTCATCTGCGAAAATACCAGCACATTGTACAATAATATCCTGCAATTTGCCCAGACTATCAAGGGGGATGGCGATATTATGCCAACGCTCTTTGGCGCGTTGCATGGCATTGAAATCAAGGGGAGCGATGCTAAACGTTTCTGGAAAATTCATGGCATATTCCTTTCCAAAGTGGTTTATCCTCGTGCAAAATACGCGGGATTTTATCAGGGCTTATTTTGAAGAAGCATAACACATTTGATTTTCTTTTTCAAGAGGAGTTTTTGTGCATCGTTTCGGCAATTGACTTTCGTGCAACCCTATGTTATAACTAGTAAAGTATACACGAATATTGGTGCATCCGAAGGGGTGCTGAAAAGGGAATTGGGTGCAAAACCCAAACAGTCTTGCTGCCGTAATGTACAAGTTGCTTTTATCATGTCACTGGGTAATGCCCGGGAAGGCGAAAGCAGCGTTTGATGTCAGAGTCGGAATACCTGCCAATATGGTCGTAGCACTTCACAAGGCTTTGGGGCTGCTGCATTTCATAAAAAACCATCGGGGTTAGGTGTCGGCATAGGGTTGCTATGGCTGCACTAGCACACCGCCGTTTGTGTTGTTAGATGAAATTTGGGCGATTGCACAAAACCGTTTGCAAGGGGCTGCTTTTGAAAAGTGGCGCGTTGCTTGTGTTGTGGTGTAATCGCCCTGTTTTTTAGGGTATGACAGGGCGCTGTCGCCCATTTTTAAGGCGCAAAGAGCGACAATTTGCCTAAGCAGGAGGAATGGTATGCAAGGTGTTTTATATGGGGTGGGGGTGGGCCCAGGTGACCCAAAACTGTTGACCCTGCTTGCGGTGGAAACGCTGCAACAGGTAGATAAGGTTATTGTGCCAGATATGGGCGGCGAAAAAACAGCCCTTGCCATTGTAGCAGAATATATCAAGGATAAACCAAAGTTGTTATGCCATCTACCCATGACGCGTGATGAGGCGGCACTTGCTGCAGCGCATGAGGCAGCGGCGGCGCTCATTTGCAAGGCACTTGCTGAGGGGCAAAATCTTGCCTTTATCACGTTGGGTGACCCAACCGTTTATTCGACTTATATCTATCTGCACCGTCTTGTCCTTGCCAAGGGGTTTGAGGCGAAAATCATCAACGGGGTGCCTTCGTTTTGCGCGGTGGCGGCAAAGCTAAACATCTCGCTTTGCGACAAAGCAGAGGCGCTGCATATCATTCCGGCTTCGTACTCCAATACCCAAGAGATGTTAGCGCTTGATGGCAATAAGGTTTTGATGAAAAGCGGCAAGCAGCTTGGTGAGGTAATTGCCATGTTACAAGAGCAAGATTTGATTGCGCATGCCAAAATGGTGGAGCGATGCGGCATGGAAGGCGAAACCATCTATCAAGATTTATCGCAAGTTACAGACAGTAGTTATTTTTCGGTGGTTGTCGTAAAAGAAAAAGACGATGGCTGCCAATAGGCGGGTAAGGAGAAAACAAGAATGATTTATTTTATTGGCGCAGGTCCTGGCGCAGTGGATTTGATTACAGTGCGCGGCGCAAAGTTGCTTGCACAGGCAGATGTCGTGATTTATGCTGGCTCACTTGTGAATAAAGAGTTGCTTGCGGATTGCAAGGCAGATTGCGCAATTTATAACAGTGCGGGGATGACCCTAGAAGAGGTGATTGCCACCATGCGTAGTGCAGATGGCACGGAAAAAACCATCGTCCGCCTACATACGGGTGACCCTAGCATTTATGGCGCGATCAAAGAGCAGATGGACTTGCTGAGCGAGAGCGGACATGATTTTGTGGTGGTGCCAGGGGTTAGCTCGTTTTGCGGCGCAGCGGCAGCGTTACAGGCAGAATACACCCTGCCCGATGTCAGCCAAACCGTGATTTTAACAAGGATGGAAGGGCGCACACCTGTGCCCGAAAAAGAGAAAATCCGTTTGCTTGCAAGCCACGGGGCGACCATGGTACTATTCTTGACCTCTTCTCTGATTGCAGAACTGGTGGAGGAGTTGCTTGTGGGGGGCTATACCAAAGAAACCCCCGCCGCTATTGTCTATAAGGCAACCTGGCCAGAGCAAAAGGTGATGCGCACCACCGTGGGCAGCCTTGCCGCCTGTGCCAAAGAGAATAACATCACAAAAACCGCGTTGATTATCATTGGCGATGTCCTGGCGGGGGATTATGCGCTCTCAAAATTATACGATAAGCATTTCACGCATGAATACCGTACCGCTGTCGATGAAAAAGCGTAAGGTGCGGTGCAATTTACAACAGAGGATAGGGGAAGCAATTTGAATTTTGCAATGATCGGGCTAGATTATAAGGCAGCGCCCATCGCACTGCGTGAGCAAATCAGCCTAACGCAAAGCGGCATCGCGGCGGCGGTGGTGCAATTGCAGCAGCAATATCAGGCGGGGGCGGTTATTCTTTCTACCTGTAACCGCACTGAGGTATATCTGGCAAGCGAAGCATTGTATAGCGAGGCCGGCCTTGCGCAGATGTTTGGGCAGACAGTCGGGGTGTCTGCGCCGCTGCCTTGTTATATCAAGCGGGGGCAAGAGATGGTTTCGTATCTCTTTGCACTGGGCTGTGGGTTGCATTCTATGATATTGGGTGAGGATCAGATTATCACCCAGGTAAAAGAGGCACTGGATGTATCCATGGCGCAGCACGCAGGCAATGCGCCGCTGAACACTCTGTTTCGGCACAGCATTACCTGTGCAAAAAAGGCAAAGGCGCAGGTGAATATTCAGTTTATTTCGCCCTCTATCGTCACAAAAGCCCTTGCGCTAGCGACGGCGGAACTGGGCGGATTACAGGGCAAAAAGGTGCTTGTGATTGGCAATGGTGAGATGGGGCGCCTAGCGGCAACCCTCTTTGCCGAAGCAGGCTGTGAGGTGTTTATTACCTTGCGGCGCTATAAATATCATCAAACCATCGTGCCAGAACATTGTACGGCGGTGGAATATGATGCACGGCAAGCGCTGTATGCGCAGGTGGATATTATCATCAGCGCGACCAAGAGCCCGCACTATACTGTGTATTACGCAGACATGAATGCCGCTGCGCAAAAGCCCGCCTATCTGTTTGATTTGGCATTGCCGCGCGACATTGAGCCCGCAGTGCGTAGCTGCGCGGGGGTGCGCTGCTTTGATGTGGATGAAATTGGCAGTGGGGATGCGCATTATGACCCACAAGCCATGGCGCAGATAGAAGAAATTATCGCGGTGCAACAGGTGAAGTTTGCGCAGTGGATGGCTGGATATCAGCAGATGCAAGAAAAGGAGTGCGTATGATTTACATTGTTGGGCTAGGACCCGGAGAGGCCGACCAGATGACCCCTAAGGCACTCGATGCCATTCGGGCATCGGATGTAGTGGCGGGTTATACGGTCTATATTGATTTAATTCAGGATATGTTAGCGGGCAAAGAAGTGCTTTCCACCCCCATGATGAAAGAAGTAGAGCGCTGCAAACTTGCCGCAAAGGCAGCGGCAACTGGCAAAACAGTTGCTATGGTTTCTAGCGGGGACGCGGGCATTTATGGTATGGCATCCCTCATGATTGAGGTTTGTGCAGAGCTTGGCATTGATACAGAAATTAAGGTGGTGGCGGGCATTACTGCAGCATCTAGCGCGGCGGCGGTGCTTGGCGCGCCATTGACCCATGATTTTGCCGTCATTTCGCTCAGCAATCTGCTGACCCCATGGGAGAAGATTGCTACTCGCCTAGACCTTGCCTCGCAGGCGGGGTTTATCATTGTGCTGTATAATCCATCCAGTAAAAAGCGTAAGGATTTCTTGCGGCATGCCTGTGAGATTGTGCTGAAAAACTGCCCAGAGCAGACCATGTGTGGTTATGTGCAAAATATTGGGCGCGCAGGGGAATGCGCAAAGGTGCTGCCCCTCATTGCACTTAAAGAAGAAAACGTAGATATGTTTACGACTGTTATCATCGGTAATACAAGTACTAAGGTAGTGGGTGGTAAGCTCGTCACCCCGCGCGGGTATCGTCTTGATGATTAAGGGGTTTTGATGCGCAGATAAAAGCGTTCTTGAAAGTCAACCAACGTGACGATATCGCCCTTATATCGTGGGCAGAAAGGCAGCGCAATGCAGCAGAAGAAACAATCCGTTCCCGCGCAAAGCGCGCAAAAACCTGCCCAAGAGATGGCACAAAGTGCAGTGTTTCCGTTGTTCTTTAAAATGGAAGGACGCACGGTGTTGGTGGTGGGTGCGGGCAAGGTGGCAACGCGCCGCATCCACAGCCTGTGCCGCACTGTTTGCGAAATTCGGGTGGTGGCAAAGGATGGCTTTAGCGCTGCGCTGCTTGCCCTTGCAAGCGAGGAAAAAAATATCACCCTATCCCAAGTGTCATTTTCGCCTGATTTGTTAGCGGGGTGTGACCTTGCGCTTGCTGCAACGGATGACCGGGCAGTGAACCATGCGATTTATCAAGAATGTAAGGCACGGGGCATTTTGGTGAATGTATGTGACGCGCCAGAGGAATGTGATTTTTATTTCCCTGCACTGGTGGAAAACGACACCTTCATTGGCGGGGTTGTCTCGAAGCAGGGCAGTGCCCATGCCGCACTGAAACGCGTGGCAGAGCGGATAAGAGAGGTATTATGAAATTAAGAGTTGGTACGCGAGATAGCAAACTCGCCATGATTCAAACGCAACTGGTCATTGATGCCATTTTGGCATGGGATAGCAGCATTGAAATTGAGATTGTTGCCATGAAAACCACAGGCGATAAGATATTAGATGTCAGCCTGGATAAAATCGGAGGCAAGGGCTTATTTGTCAAAGAGCTTGACGATGCTCTGCTCAATCATCAGGTAGATATCACGATACATAGCTATAAGGATATGCCGATGCAGGTGCACCCTGATTTGCCGATTGTCGCTCTCTCACAGCGTGAGGATCCGCGCGATGTGCTGTTGCTGCGCAGTGGCTGCTCCGCGCGGGATGTTGCGCGCATTGGCTCTTCTAGCCAGCGCCGTGCCGCACAGCTTGGGCAGTTACCCGCATGGTGTGCAGCAGAAATTGTGCCTATGCGTGGCAATTTGGTTACCCGCCTGCAAAAGCTAGAGCGCGGCGATTGTGATGCGATTGTATTGGCGGCGGCGGGGGTTATCCGCAGTGGGTACCAAGATAAAATTGCTCACTATTTTACTACGCAGGAAATCATCCCGGCGGCTTGCCAAGGCATCATTGCGGTGCAGGCGCGGCACGGAGAAGATGTTTCCTATTTACAGGGCTTTGATTGCCTAAGCAGCCATATTATCGCCGCCGCAGAGCGCGGATTTGTTACTCGCCTTGGTGGTGGGTGCAGTCTGCCAGTGGCAGCGTATGCTACCCTTGCGCAAGGCGCAGTGTCGCTGTGCGGTATGTATCAAACATCTGGCGGTAAGCGGGCGATGCGGCAGGGCTGTGCCGCCGCAGCGGTGCAAGCTGCCAATGATTTAGGAATATCCCTTGCGGAAGAAATCTTAGCAGAACTGGAGATGTTGCGATGAAAAAAGGAATGGTAGCCCTTGTAGGGGCAGGACCGGGTGAGGTTTCGCTGCTGACGGTGCGGGCAAAAGAGTTGATAGAGGCAGCAGAGGTGGTGTTATATGACCGCCTTGTTTCGGCAGATATCTTGGCGCTTATCCCATCCGCGGCGCAGAAAATCAATGTGGGAAAGGAAAATAATAATCACCCAGTCCCGCAGCACGAAATCAATGCGCGGCTGTTGCAGGCGGCGCAGGGCGGTAATTTGGTGGTGCGCCTCAAAGGGGGCGACCCCTATGTATTCGGGCGGGGCGGCGAAGAGCTAGAATTGCTCGTTGCAAATAATATCCCGTTTGAGGTGGTGCCGGGTATTACTTCTGCGATTGCAGCACCATCCTTTGCGGGTGTTCCAGTGACTCATCGCGATTTTTGCAGTAGTTTTCATGTCATTACGGGGCACCAGAAAAAGAACGAGCCCTTAAATATCGATTTTGAAAGTCTAGTGCGCACCAAGGGGACTTTAATTTTCTTGATGGGGGTATCTTCACTTGTAGCCATCACCGAAGGGCTGTTACAAGCAGGGATGGCGGGCGATATGCCCGCTGCCATGGTAGAGCAAGGCACCCGCGCCAATCAGCGCAAGGTGGTGGCGACGCTAAGTACCTTGCAGCAAGCAGCACAGGCGGCGGAAATCAAGTCTCCCGCCATTATTATTGTGGGTAAGGTGTGCAGCCTGTCAGCGGAGTTTGATTGGTTTACCGCGCGCCCGCTCTATGGCAAAGAAGTGGTGGTTACTAGCCCTGCAAATTCAGGCAATCGGTTGGCATCAATGCTCAAAGCGCAGACAGCGATGGTGCACAGCATGCCAGCGGTTGCGATTGAGCCCTGTATGGGGCAAGGGGCACTTGCCGAAATTATCGCGCAGCTTGCGGGGTACACCTGGCTTGTCTTTACCAGTAAAAACGGAGTGGAGTTATTCTTTGCTGCGCTTGCTGCGCAGGGCAAAGATGCCCGCTGCCTTGCCCATTTGCAGATTGCGGCGGTGGGACCGTCTACCGCGCAAAGCCTGCAAGCACATGGCATTGTGGCAGATTACACTCCTGCTGTTTATGCAGGGCAAAGCCTTGCTGAGGGGTTGCTTGAAAAACTATCTCCTGCGCAGGATACGCTGCTGTTACTACGTGCACAGGGGGCGGATGATGCGCTGCCCCGCGCCTTAACTGAGGCGAGCATAGCCTATACAGACAAGGCACTATACGGCACACAGCCACTAACCTGCCTAGAATATAAAACTACACTTGCTGCCTTGGCACAGCGCACTGCGGCGGCAGGTGGCATGTGGTACACCTGTTTTACCAGTGCATCCACGGTGCATGCGTTTATGAAAAACAACCCTGATACCACCCGCATGTGCGGCATTTGCATTGGCAAACAAACCGCTGCGGCTGCGCAGGAATATCATCTGAATTACCACGTGGCGCAGCAGGCAACGCTGCAAAGCATGGTGGATACACTTTTGGAGGTGGCACAATGAACATTCGACCCAGAAGATTACGTGGCGACGCGGTAATGCGTGATATGGTGCGGGAAACGCGCTTATCTGCCAAGGCATTGATTTTACCGATTTTCCTCAAAGAGGGCAGCGGTGTGTATGAAGCAATTCCTTCCCTTGCGGGGCACTATTATTATAGTGCAGATACCGTGCACAAGATTATATCCGAGGCGCAAAGCTGTGGGGTGCGCTCCTTTTTGCTGTTTGGCATTCCCGATCAAAAGGATGCCTGTGGCAGTGAGGCCTATGGCGAACATTCTGTGGTGCAAGAGGGTATTCGTGCCATCAAAAAAGACTTCCCCGATGTGCAGATTATCACCGATGTTTGCATGTGCGAGTATACCTCGCACGGGCATTGCGGCATTATTGATGCCGCGCGCGGCACGGTGGATAACGATGCGACCTTGCCCTATCTTGCGCAGATTGCGCTTTCTCATGTGCAGGCGGGTGCTGATGTAGTTGCTCCTTCGGATATGATGGATGGGCGAGTGGCTGCCATCCGCACTGCGCTAGATGAAAACGGTTATGGGCATATTCCTGTTTTATCCTATGCAGTGAAATATGCCTCTTCGTTTTATGGCCCGTTCCGCGATGTGGCACAGTCTGCGCCTCAGTTTGGCAATCGCAAAACCTATCAGATGGATTACCACAATGTCAAAGAAGCGCAAAAAGAAGCCCTGCTTGACCTTGCAGAAGGCGCGGATATCTTAATGGTAAAGCCCGCGCTTTCGTATCTGGATGTCATTCAGCGTGTTGCAAGCCATCCCGATATCAATGTGCCCATTTGCGCGTATAGCGTCAGCGGCGAATATGCCATGATTAAGGCGGCAGCCGCAGCGGATTTGATTGATGAATATGCTGTAATGTGCGAAAGTGCGGTTAGCATCTTCCGCGCAGGGGCTGATATCTTGATTAGCTATTATGCGCTAGAGCTTGCAAAGGCGATTGAAAAAGGAGACATTGGCTGATGAGTGAATTATTTGAACGCGCGAAAGCCGTTATGCCCGGCGGGGTTAACAGCCCTGTGCGCTCCTTTGCAAGTGTGGGGCGCGAGCCTGTTTTTGTTGCCTCTGCCAAGGGTGCTTATCTTTATGATGGTGCGGGCAATGCTTATTTAGATTATATCTGCTCTTGGGGACCCATGATTTTGGGGCACAGCCATCCCGCTATTTTAGAACAGGTGGTGGTGGCAGCGCAAAAAGGCTTGAGCTTTGGCGCAGCAACGGCGGCCGAGGTAGAAATGGCAGAGCAGATGGTGCAGATGGTGCCCAACATTGAAATGGTGCGGATGGTTAACAGCGGCACAGAGGCAGTCATGAGTGCACTGCGCCTTGCGCGTGGCTATACGGGCAGGGCGAAAATCATCAAATTTGAGGGCTGCTATCATGGGCATACCGATGGCATGCTCGTGAGTGCTGGCTCTGGTGCGCTGACCTTCTCAAACCCAGATAGTAAGGGTGTTACCCCTGAACAGGCGCAGGATACGCTCATCGCCCAGTTTAACAATCTTGATAGCGTTGCCACTCTGTTTGCGGCAAACAAGGACGAAATCGCCGGCGTGATTGTAGAGCCTGTGGCGGCAAACATGGGGGTCGTGTTGCCCAAAGACGGCTTTTTGCAGGGCTTGCGCGATTTGTGCGATGCAAATGGTGCCCTGCTCATTTTTGATGAAGTGATTACCGGTTTCCGCCTAGCGCTTGGTGGCGCACAGGAATATTTTGGGGTGGCGGCGGATATTGTCACCTTCGGTAAAATCATTGGCGGGGGCATGCCAGTGGGCGCCTATGCGGCAAAGCGTGAAATTATGCAATTGGTCGCGCCACTCGGTCCTGTCTATCAGGCGGGCACCCTTTCGGGCAACCCTGTTGCCATGGCAGCGGGGCTTGCGCAGCTTACATTATTAAAAGACGGCGCAGTATACCCGCAGCTTGCTGCAAAGGCTGCCGCTTTAAAAACTGGGCTAGAAGCTGCCGCAGCAGAACTTGCTGCCCCTGTCACGGTGACGCAAATTGCATCCCTAGTCTGCGTGTTCTTTACCCGTGAAACAGTGGATTGCTTTGCCAAGGCAAAGACCAGTGATACCGCGTTATACGCAGTTTATTTTAAAAAGATGCTGGAAAAAGGCATATCCCTAGCCCCTGCGCAGTTTGAGGCAATGTTTATCAGCGCAGCGCATACGGAGCAAGAGATTGCACACACCATCGCCAAGGCAAAACAAGCGCTGTGCGAGATGAAAGAGGAAGGATTGTTCTAATGAAAGGTATTTTAATTTTAGCCCATGGCAGTCGCCAAAAATCTACTGAGGATACCCTTGTGCAGATTGTAGCCGCCCTTAAAGAGCGGGTGAGCGGCTACGAAATCGAGTTTGCGTTTATGGAGTTTTCTGAAAAGGACATTCCCACAGGGATTGATGCCTTGGTGGCAAAGGGAATTTCCGACATCGTTGCAGTGCCATACTTTTTGTTTGACGGCATTCATATCCGCCAAGATATCCCAGAAGAAATCGAAAAAGCATTGCAAGTGCACCCAAATGTCACGGTAACGCTTGGCAAAACCCTTGGCGCAGACCCGCGCCTTGCTGATGTACTGGCAGACCGTGTGCAAGAGGCACTCGCATAAGCAGAAAGGGCAAACGAATGGCGAAGGCAATCATGATACAGGGAACCACCTCAAACGCAGGCAAAAGCATTGTTGCTGCTGCGCTCTGCCGCATTTTTGCGCAGGATGGTTACCGTGTGGCGCCCTTTAAATCACAAAACATGGCGCTCAACTCATTTATCACTGAGGACGGGCTAGAGATGGGGCGCGCGCAGGTGGTGCAGGCAGAGGCTGCCTATAAAAAGCCAGATGTGCGGATGAATCCTATTTTACTCAAACCTACCAGCGACCAAGGCTCACAGGTGATTGTGAATGGTGAGGTAGTGGGTAACATGCGGGCGGTAGAATACTATCAGCATAAGCGAGATTATATTCCCGCCATTTTGCAAGCCTATCAATCCCTTGCCGCAGAAAATGATATCATTGTCATCGAAGGGGCGGGCAGCCCGGCGGAAATCAACCTAAAAGAAAATGATATCGTCAATATGGGGATGGCAAAAATGGCAAGCGCCCCTGTTTTGGTGGTAGGTGATATCGACCGTGGTGGTGTCTTTGCGGCGCTATACGGCACCTATATGTTACAAGATGAAACCGAAAAGCAATATATCAAAGGGCATGTCATTAATAAATTTCGGGGCGATGTGCAGATTTTGCAGCCCGGCATTGAGATGATGGAAGCACTGACCCCTGTGCCAGTGGTTGGGGTTATCCCATATTTTCATCTGCAAATCGATGATGAGGATAGCCTGAGTGAATCGCTGACCAATGGTGCCATCTCTGCACTTGATGTTGCGGTGCTGCGCCTGCCTAAAATCTCCAACTTTACTGATTTTAATGCCTTTGAAATCTTTGGCGGGGTGAAGGTACGGTATATCAATAGTGCCGCACAGTTTGGTGCGCCAGATTTGCTGATTGTGCCTGGTTCAAAAAACACCATGGAAGATTTGGCATGGCTGCGCGAAAGCGGGTTAGAAGCCCAGTTGCTACAATATGCAAGTAGAGGCGGGGCGGTCATTGGTGTATGTGGCGGGTATCAAATGCTCTGCCAAGCGCTTGCTGACCCCTTTGGGGTAGAGGGCGGCGGCAACAAACGCGGCATTGGGCTATTGCCCGCAAATACTATTTTCCGCCAAGAGAAAACCCGCACTCGCGTCAGCGGTGTGGTCAAGGGGGCGCAAGGGGTGTTCTCGGTGCTTAACGGCAAGGCATTCGATGGCTACGAAATCCACATGGGTACAACGGATTTGCTTGCCGAGGAAGATGCGCTAGATGATGCCTTACAGAACGAATCCAATCCCGTGCAGGATGGATGCCAACCTCCTGCGCAAAAACAGGCGGCAACTGTGCTGAATGAAATTACTGATTTACAGGGCAATTGTAGCTTAGATGGTATTTCATGTGGCAATGTGTACGGCACTTATATCCACGGCTTTTTTGACCGTGAAGAAATCGTCTGCACCATCTTAGA
This sequence comes from Faecalibacterium sp., assembly GCA_044426225.1. GTDB lineage: Bacteria > Bacillota > Clostridia > Oscillospirales > Ruminococcaceae > Faecalibacterium. The sequence goes on from JAWXUQ010000025.1 coordinate 32,148, forward strand.
GGCGCTTGCTGCCCAAAAGGGAATTACTCTTGCGGCATTTGAGCATCTATCCATGGAGGCATTCAAAAACCGTGAATATGATAAGCTCGCTGCCCTTGTGCGCGGTGCGCTTAATATGGATTTGGTGTATCAAATATTAGAAGAAGGCATTGCCGCAGAATAGACAGGGCGCAGTGTCTATATCGCCCCGCAACGCAACCGCTCGCGACAAAATGCTAGGGGCTAGGATGCGGTGGCGGTAAGCAGAACCAGAAAACAACAAAACAGTATCATAGAAAGAGGAGGGGATGGCAATGCCAAAGAACGCGGCGCAAACACAAAGCACCCCAGTGCAAGGGGCAGCGGGCAGCACTACTATACAATCCTGCGCCCCGCGTGTGCTCATCGCGGGCAGCAACAGCGGCTGCGGCAAAACCACCATTACCTGCGCGTTGCTTTCAGCACTTATGCAGTCTGGGGTGCAGCCTGCCTCTTTCAAATGTGGACCTGATTACATCGACCCCATGTTTCATAGCAAAATCATCGGGGTGCCTTCGTATAACCTTGACCCTTATTTTTATCAAGAAAACACCCTCAAATATCTGCTAGCGCAGCATGCGGGGGAGATTTCGGTCATGGAAGGGGTGATGGGGCTGTTCGATGGCATGCAGATGCACAGCACCGATTGCTCGACCTATTCGGTGGCAAAAACCACAAAAACCCCTGTCATTCTTACCCTGAATGCAAAGGGTATGGCCTATTCGATTTTGCCAATGATTGAGGGATTTGCCCGCCATAAGTCGGATTACACCTTGGCGGGGGTTATCTTAAATCAGGTGACGAAAGGCAGCTATGCGCTGCTAAAACCCATGATAGAGCAGCATTTTCAAGGCAAAATCAAGGTCTTTGGCTATCTGCCAAGGCTCCCAGAAGAATTGCAGTTTGCCAGCCGCCATCTCGGGCTTGTGACGGCGGGCGAAGTGTGCGACATTCAGAAAAAAATGGCGCAGCTTGGTGAAATTGCCCGCGAGACGCTTGCGGTGGAGGAAATTCTTGCTGTGGCAAACGCAGCACCCGCCCTTGCGTATCAGCCTCTTGCCATTCATGCGGTGGGCGATGCAAAGCCGGTGCGAATTGCCGTCGCGCAGGACAATGCTTTTTGCTTTTATTACCAAGATAATCTGCAACTCCTGCAACAGCTCGGCGCAGAGATTGTGCCATTTAGCCCCTTGCGAGATGCCGCCCTGCCCAGTGGGGTGGACGGACTGTATCTCGGTGGGGGTTACCCTGAGCTTTATCTGCCGCAGCTTGCCCAAAATGAGGGGATGAAGGCATCTATTCATGCGTTTCTAACGGCGCAAAAGCCTTGTGTTGCAGAGTGCGGCGGATTTATGTACCTGACCCAAAGCATTGACGATTTGCCGATGGTCGGATTCTTGCCAGGGCAATGCCACAATACCGGCAAATTATCCCGTTTTGGCTATGCCAATTTTACCGCCATGCAGGATAGCCTGCTCTGCGCAAAGGGCGAAAGTTTTCGCGGACACGAATTCCATTATTACGATTGCACCCACAATGGCGATGCCTACCTTGCGCAAAAACAAAGTGGGAAACAGTGGCAGGGCGTTCAGGCGGGCGATGTCATCCATGCGGGGTTTGCGCACATTCCGTTTTATGCCGCCCCCATACTTGCGGTGCGGTTTTTAGAAAAATGTAGGGAGTAACACCAATGAAACACCTAAAACCAATGGAAATTGAAGAAAATAGCTTTGCCATTATTACCGCGGAGCTTGCTGCTATGGGTGCACAAATAGCGCCAGAAAATAGCTTGGTGCTCAAGCGAGTTATTCATACCACAGCAGATTTTGAATACCTTGAAAACCTTTGCTTTTCGCAAGGGGTCTGCGCCCATGCCATCGAAACATTAAAAGCGGGGGCGGCAATCGTCACGGATACGAGCATGGCAATGGCTGGTATTAACAAAAAAATCCTAGCCGCGCTAGGGGGCGAGGTGCACTGTTTTGTCGCAGATGAAAGCGTTGCAGCGGAAGCCCTTGCCCGAGGGGTGACACGTTCTACTATTGCAGTGGAGCGGGCATGTAGCATGACAAAGCCACTGATTTATGTGGTAGGCAATGCGCCCACTGCCCTAATTCGGCTAGATGCCTTAATCAAAGAGGGGAAAATCAATCCCGCGCTGATTATTGGGGTGCCTGTCGGCTTTGTCAATGTGGTGGAATCAAAAGAACTCATCATGCAAAGCGGTGTGCCTTATATTGTCGCCAAGGGGCGCAAAGGTGGCAGCAACGTGGCGGCGGCTATCATCAATGCGCTGCTGTATCAAATCAAGCGGTAAGAATAGGGAGCAGTGCGAAAGGCGGTGGCGGATATGCTCAACCAATATGTAACCAAAGATGGCAAAACCTTGCGCTGTGGCTTTACCACGGGTAGCTGTGCCACTGCGGCAAGCAAGGCGGCGGCAATCATGCTGCTTACGGGGCAGGATGTGCCCCGTGTTCATCTTGTGACACCGAATGGCACCGCGCTCGACATTCCGATTGTGGAGATGACGCGGCAGGCGGGTGCTGTGCGCTGTGCGGTGCAAAAGGATAGTGGGGATGACCCAGATATCACCAATGGGATGCTACTCTATGCCGAGGTGCGCAAAATCAACGGTGCAGGTGTTGTTGAAATAGAAGGTGGCAAGGGGATTGGTCGGGTGACAAAGCCCGGGCTTAATCAGCCAGTGGGTAAAGCCGCGATTAATAGCACCCCACGCGCCACCATTGCTGAAGCGCTGCGCGAAGTGGCAGAGGATTATGGCTACACAGGCGGTTTTTCGGTGGAGCTCTCTGCGCCTGAAGGCGAACGCCTTGCGAAAAAAACATATAATGGGCGCCTTGGGATTGTCGGAGGACT
>JAWXUQ010000026.1:0-34632 GCA_044426225.1 Faecalibacterium sp.
CCAGAGGGTGCCACCGAAGGTGAAATGCCAGAAGGTATGACCGAGGGCGGCATGAGTGAGCGCACTGAAATGAGCGGCGATAGTGCAGCCGTGAGTGAAGGTAACTCTGCCATGGGCGGTGACAGCGCGGCCATGAGCGAAGGAACCTCTTCCATGGGTGGTATGTCCGAAATGGGCGGTATGGGTGAAATGTCAGGCGGTATGTCGGGTGGCATGGATTCTGGCACCACGGTTGATTACTCGTCCATGATTACCCTAAGCGATGAAACGCAGTTGTATATTATCCCATCGGGCACAACGGTGGAATATTATGGCTTTGAAATGACCTTCTCGCAGATTGAAACAGAGCAATACATCACTATTACAATCAGCGAAGATGGCAAAATCCTTTACGTAGAAGTGTTGGGGTAATACTATGATTAAAATGACCAATATTGTAAAATCTTATGTCACGGGTGGCGAAAAGCTAACGGTATTGCACTCAATTGATATGGAGGTAAAAAAAGGTGAGTTTGTTGCCATTCTAGGGCCTTCTGGTTCGGGTAAATCCACCTTAATGAATATCATTGGCTGTATGGATCACTGGGATAGCGGCGAATATTATTTGGATGGTGTTTCTATTCATGATAAAAAAGGCGAGCAACTTACTAAGGTGCGCAACGAAAAAATCGGCTTTATTTTTCAAAAGTATCAGTTGATTGCAACCTATACGGTGAGCCAAAATGTTATTATGCCATTGCTTGCACGTGGTTATAGCCGCCGTAAGGCGATGGAGATGGCAAAGGATACCATCGAACTATTAGGTTTGACAGAGCGCATTAAGCACCGTCCGTCAGAGCTTTCTGGTGGTCAGCAACAGCGTGTTGCCATTGCGCGTGCCCTTGTGGGTTCTCCTGCAATCTTACTTGCAGATGAGCCGACTGGTGCGCTTGACCGAAAAACAGGCAAAGAGGTTATTGCGCTGTTCAAGCGTTTGCATGACCTTGGCAATACCATTGTAATGATTACCCATGATGAAAGCGTTGCACAAAATGCAGATCGTATTGTTCGCATTGTGGATGGCGAAATTGTGCCAAATCCAGTGGATCATGTCCTAGAGAAAACAATCTCGGCAAGAGAAAAAGAGGTTGAAAAACAGCCTGCAACAGAAGCAGAAAAACAAACCATGGCACAGCAGGTAAGTGATGCTGTGGCACAAAAACTATCCCAAGAATTAACGCAAGCACAGCAAGATGCATTTGCTATTCCTCTAGGCAGTGAATAAAAAATAAAAAAACGGTTATGCAAAATGCCCCTTCTCGAACAGCCGAAAGGCGAATGTACGAGAGGGGCAAAGCATAACCGTTTTTTGTGTGCTAGGTGCGTGTTGCAGGGGGTTTTACTTATTGTGCATCAAATAGTTTTGGTGCGAACTTGGCAATCAACACCACTGCAATCGCGGTTAGAATGGTTTCAGGCAATAGATAGTTTAGGTTGTAAATCAGGCTGTAAACCCATACGTTCAAGCCGGCTGCCCATTCGTAATAGCTCTGGTAGCTGCCCCAAAGCAGGGCGCCAGACATCACCGCAAACACAAGGCGCAATGCGCAGGCAATCACAGAGCCAAAGGCAACAGAAACAAGTTTGTTTTTAAAAGGCTTTGCAAAGAAGCAAGCGGTGCCAAGCACGGTGAAAGCGCATAGATAATCAAGCAAAACACAACCGATTTGGCTAAATAGAGTGGCGCAATAAGCGAGATTGTTTAGCCCTAGTACAAGCTGCAAAAGGCTGTATACAAAGGCGGTGAATACACCCCACTTCAGCTCGTGGCGGAAGCTCATCAATAAAATAGGTAGCATGGCACAAAGGGTGATGTCGCCACCATAGGGCATGCTGAAGATTTTCAGCTCGCTTAAAATGGTGGCAAGGGCAATCATTAGTGCGCCTTCCACAAGGATGCGGGTTTTAGAATAGGTTTTTGACATGGTTGTTTTCCTTTCAAAATAAATGGGTAAAGAACGGACATAAAAACAAAGAAAAAGCGCCCATACAAATTTGTACAGGCGCATGAAAAGTTTTGAGAAAATAGTTGCTCTCGCTTTAAACTTCCTACGCCGGCATTATCCGGATCAGGTTAAAGGGTACTTTGCAAATGCAAATCTCAGCCTTACGGCGCCCCTGTTTTTATGTTAAACTTAGTGTACTGTTTTTTTCGCAAATGTCAAGCCCTTTTTTGTGGGCGATAAAACGAGCGGCAAAATCTTAGCCAAGATATGCATTTAGTCGGCAAGCGTTTCTTTCCCAGCTTTGCAGACATCTGCAAGGCAGCAGTTGGCACAATCTGCATGGCGCGCATTGCATATCTCGCGCCCATGGATGACAAATCGATGGCACAGGTTGCTGCCCTCTTCTGGTGGGATAATCTCCCAGAGTGCCATTTCTACCTTGGCGGGCTCTTTGATGGCATCTACTAGCCCGATTTTATTGCAAAGGCGAATGCAGTGGGTGTCCGTTACGATGGCCGGTTCCCCAAAGACATCGCCCATAATCAAGTTTGCGCTTTTGCGCCCAACCCCAGGTAGGGCAAGTACCTCGGCAAAGGTGGTGGGGATGCCGCCTTGGTAGTCGTCCCGCAAAATCCGCATACAGGCTGAGATATCACGCGCCTTGCTGCGCCCAAGGCCGCAGGGCTTTACAAAGGTTTCAATTTCTTCTGGGGTGGCAGCGGCGAGTGCATCCACCGTGGGGTAAGCGGCAAATAGCTGTTCGGTGACGATATTCACTCGCGCATCGGTGCACTGTGCAGCGAGACGCACCCCAACGAGCAATTGCCAAGCCTGGGTATAATCAAGGGTACAATCTGCGTCAGGATAGGCATTTTTAAGCCGATCGATGACAATCAATGCAAGTTCTTTTTTTGCAGCAAGTGCTTTTTTGGATAGTTTGGGTTTCATGGTGCACCTCTTATCTTGAAAAATAACAACGAAAGAAAATTTGTTTTTCTTATCATAGCATAGACGTGCGCATTTGCACAAGAGGTAGCCTGCGTTTATTGCAAAGACGTCCAGCTTTGTGCTTGAGAAGAAATTCGTCGCTTTATATTGCTAGACAGTGCACGCTCTTTTTAGTATAATAGCAACTAAGAGTTAGATGTCATTATTTGTTTTAAGAATTTCGCTTGATTATGCCGTCGCAATGAAGCGTTTCATCCGAATGAAGGAGGCCTGCCCATGAATGAACCACTCGCACAAAAGCTGCGCCCGCAATCTCTCGCGGAGGTGTCGGGGCAGAGCCACCTACTTGGGAAGGATAAAGTTTTTCGCAAAACAGTGGAAAGCGGAAAAATCCCCAACATGATATTCTACGGTCCCTCCGGGGTGGGCAAAACCACCGTGGCGCGGATTGTGGCGCAAAACAGCGGCATGCTGTTGCATAAATTAAATGGCACCTCTTGTGGCACTAGTGATATCAAGGCTGTTTTGGCGGAGATCGGCACTTTACAGGCAAGCGGCGGGATTTTGCTGTATTTAGACGAAATCCAATACCTTAATAAAAAGCAACAGCAGACACTGCTAGAATGCATTGAGGATGGCAGCGTGACTCTCATTGCCTCTACCACCGAAAATCCTTATTTTTATATTTACAATGCGCTACTTTCGCGTGCGACTGTATTCGAGTTTAAACCGCTCACCCCCGTGGACATCAGCTGCGGTATTGGGATTGCCCTGCAAAAAATAGAGGCGGCAGAACAAATGCAGGTGATACTGTGCGAGGAAGCACTCGATTATTTAAGCCAGAGTGCGGGCGGTGACATGCGCAAGGCGCTCGGTTGCTTAGAGTTTGCGGTAACGGCTGCTGAGACGCAAGACGGCAAAAAAGAAATCACCCTCGATATGATTCAGCAGGTTTCGCGCCGTACCGCTATGCGTTATGATAAGCAAGGCGATGATCATTATGACATTTTATCGGCATTCCAAAAATCCATGCGCGGCAGTGATCCAGACGCTGCCCTGCACTACCTTGCCCGCCTGTTAGAAGCAGGGGATATGGTGTCTGCTTGCCGCCGTTTGATGGTTTGCGCCGCAGAGGATGTGGGGCTTGCCTATCCGCAGATTTTGCCGATTGTAAAGGCGGCGGTGGATATGGCGAATATGATTGGCATGCCAGAGGCGCGTATTCCGCTTGCGGATGCGGTCATCTTGGTGGCGACTAGCCCAAAATCCAATTCAGGTGAGCAGGCCATCGATGCCGTTATGGCAGATTTAAGGGCAGGGCGCAGTGGACCCATTCCGCGCCAATTGCAGAACAAACATTATGATGGCGCGGATGCGTTGCAAAAAGGACAAAATTACAAATATGCGCATGCTTATCCAAATGCATGGGTGCAGCAGCAATATTTGCCAGATGCCATTAAAGATGCCGTTTACTATGAGCCAGGCGAGAATAAAAATGAACAAACTGCGAAAAGTTACTGGAATAAGATAAAAAATGGCTGATTAAGCGGTTTGTTTTGGAGAATAGGTTGACATTCGAGGCGAAAAACTGTATAGTAATAGTAAATTAAGTGAGAATTGTTTTTACTTATTGGTCTAAAAGGAGCTTGATTAGAATGCGTTATTCAAGACAGCGTGAGCTGATTTTAAAAAAAGTAGAGATGGTATGTAGTCACCCTACTGCGGAAGAAATTTATGAAATGGCGCGGGATGAATGCCCAAGCCTTAGCCTTGGCACGGTTTACCGTAATTTAAATAGTTTGACCGATGCGGGGCGAGTGCGCCGTGTTTCGGTGCCAGGGCAGGCAGATCGCTTTGATCGATTGCTGCGCCCGCACAGCCATGTCTATTGCACAAAGTGTCACACGGTCACAGATGTTGCAATGGATGACGAAGCAATTCTTGCCACTATTCGCAAAACAGCTCCTGAGGTAGAGGATTATTCCCTCACCATGTTTGGCTATTGCGAGGCATGCAGAAAAGCAACGCAAAATTAATTTTGTTTGACGGTGCAATGTTACGCATCGAGGAAAAAGATACCCTAAAAGACAAATACCACAAAAGAGCAATTGAAACAATGCCCTTTTGTGGTATTTTTTGCCGTTGGGTGAAAAGTGTTGCTGGTTTTGTCTTTTTATGTCATTCTACTTGTTCTATGGCGTAAAAAGGTGTATAATTTACAATGTATTGTTATATGGTTTTAAGCACAGAAAGAATAGTGCTTTGATGTGATAAAGGAAGGTCAGTTTTTGGATTTTTTAGAGTTTGAACATAACGAAAGCGCGGCGGCGACCATTGCCCGCGTATACGATACCCCACCGCTTGCGTTTGTGCACAGTTATGGCTGCCAACAAAACGTAAATGATGGCGAAATCATCAAAGGGGTTTTGGCGGATATAGGCTATGGCTTTTGTGATAAACCAGATGATGCCGATTTGATTTTATTCAACACCTGCGCCGTGCGTGAGCATGCAGAACAGCGCGTGTTTGGCAATGTGGGCGCATTAAAGTCGCTCAAATTAAAAAAGAAAAACCTCATCATCGGGTTATGTGGGTGCATGGCTAATCAGCAGCATATTGTGGACAAGCTACGCAAGAGCTATCCTTTTGTGGATTTGGTCTTTGGGGTGGATGCGATTGATACCATCCCAGCCTTGATTGCACAGCGCCTTGGGCGCAAAAAGCGTGTGCTGATGGATGCGATGGAGCGCCCGGTAATCGTAGAGAAAATGCCTATTCGCCGTGATAGCGAGTTCCGTGCGTGGTTGCCGATTATGTATGGGTGTGATAACTACTGTACCTATTGCATTGTACCCTATGTGCGTGGGCATGAAAAAAGCCGCAAGCCGAGCGATGTGCTTGCAGAGTTTACTGGTCTAGTCACAGCAGGATATAAAGAAATCACATTGTTAGGGCAAAATGTCAATAGCTATGGCAAAGGGTTAGAAGAACCGATTGATTTTTCAGATTTACTCAATCTTTTATGTGCAGTGCCGGGCGAGTATAAAGTACGCTTTATGACAAGCCACCCTAAGGATGCGAGCTTTAAACTGATTGATACCATTGCAGCACAGCCAAAGCTATGCAATCATATCCATCTGCCAGTGCAAAGCGGCAGTGACCGTGTGCTTGCTGAAATGAATCGCCGTTATACTGTGGCGCACTATCAAGAACTAGTAGATTACGCACGCAGTAAAATTGATGGGGTTACCTTTAGCAGTGATATCATTGTGGGTTTCCCAGGGGAAACTGAAGAAGACTTTGTTAAAACATTAGAACTGGTCAAATCAGTTGGTTATATGCAGCTATTTACCTTTATTTACTCTAAGCGTTCGGGCACAAAGGCTGCGGATTTCCCTGACTTAACCCCACGCAAGGAAAAGACCGACCGAATGGAACGCCTGCTGCGTCTACAAGAAACCGAAGCGATTGCAAGAGTATCTGCGATGGTAGGGCAAACAGGCCGCGTGCTTGTAGAAGGGCATGGCCGTGCAGAGGGCACGATTGCCGGGAGAATGACCAATAATTTGCTTGTGGAGTTTCCAGGAGATTCCATGCTGATTGGGCAATATGCGAAGGTCAAGCTGACTGGAAATCGTGGCACTATTTTATTGGGTGCACTCAGCGAGTAAGCAATGCGTGCGGTGCAAGAAGCCTGTCGCGTTGCTTGTGCCATTGCTTGTGCCATTGTCTGTAAAAGAAATCTTTTACAAAGAGCCCTCGCGCAAGATAGCCTCAAAAGCATGTCTCATTATGATTTTTAAAGCATTGCTGCTTGGTGATATCCAAAGCAAGATGCTTGAAATAATACAAACAAAACGAATTTTTATTTTTACATTTATTTTAAAGGAGAATTACCATGGAATGTATCGAACTTTTTAAATCTGCCGCCGCCGCATTACAGCAGGATGCACGTTATCTCAGCCTAGAATTTACCCGCAAGGCAAATGATAATGACGAAGCATTGCAGAGCCTCATCAGTGAGTTTAACCTAGCCCGCATGAACCTCAACAATGAAATCACCAAAGACGAGCGCAACGATGCCCGCATTGCAGAGCTAAATGAGCAGGTCAATAGCATGTACGGTCAAATTATGGGGCATGAAGGCATGGTTGCTTATAACGAAGCAAAACGTGAGTGCGAAGCATTGATTCAGTATATCGATAGCATCATCAACACCGCAATGAACGGTGGCGACCCAATGACCGTGCCAGAACCTTCGGATGATTGCACCCATGATTGCTCTAGCTGTGGTGGCTGCCACTAAGTTTTATTTGCACGCATTGAGATACAGAGAGGTACCACAGAATGGCTGAACTTTCCCCTATGATGAAACAATACTTCGAGATTAAGAATAAGCACAAAGACGAGATTTTGTTTTATCGCTTAGGCGATTTTTACGAGATGTTTTTTGATGATGCCATCACTGCCTCGCGTGAGCTAGAGCTTACCCTCACTGGGCGCGCTTGTGGCTTAGAAGAAAAAGCGCCCATGTGCGGGGTGCCGTTCCATAGCTACGAAAGCTATATGGCGCGTTTAATTGCAAAAGGCTATAAGGTCGCTATCTGTGAGCAAACCAGTGCACCAACGGGTAAGGGGATTGTCAAACGCGATATCATTCGTGTGGTCACTCCGGGCACCATCATTGAAAGCAGCATGTTGCAGGATGATAAAAACAATTATATTTGTAGCATCTACCTGCAAGGCAAACGTGCAGGGCTTTGCTTTGCTGACATTTCGACAGGCACTGCCCATACCACTGAGCTTGCGAGCGATAAAATTGCCAATGCGATTTTGACAGAGCTTTGCCGCTACCAACCGCGCGAAGTACTGATTAATGAAACTATTTTAGACCAAAAGGAAATCACCACCTATCTAAAACATAAGTTGCGCTGTGCCGTAGAATTGGTGGAGCAAGAGCGTTACTCGCCCCCTTACATGAAAGAACTGCTCTGTGACCAATTTGGCGCACAGTGGGCGCAAACAACAGAAATTGACGAAAAAGGAAATGTACGCTTTGCCATGAGTGCATTGCTGCAATACCTGCACGATACCCAGAAAAAGGGTGTCGAACGTTTGAAAACAGTGCGCAGTTACACCGAGGCGGAATATATGAACCTTTCGCCGGTGACCCGTGCGAATTTAGAGTTAAGCGAAACCATGCGCGGACGTGAAAAGCGTGGTACCTTGCTATGGGTACTGGATAAAACCAAAACGGCAATGGGCAAACGCTTGTTGCGCGGTTGGGTGGAGCAGCCCCTTGTTTCCAGTGCGTTAATTAATGCCCGCCTAGATAGGGTGGAGGCACTCTATCAGCAAACTGTGCTACGTGGCGATATCGGGGAAACCCTGCGTTATGTTTTTGATATGGAACGCTTGATGACCCGCATCGTCTATGGTTCTGCAAACCCCAAAGAGATTTATGCGCTTGCGCAAACCTGTGATTGCCTGCCAAAGCTCAAAGCATTTGCAGCGGAATGCAACTGTGAGGCACTCGCAAACTTAGCGCGTGAGATTGACCCACTGACGGATATCAAAGACCGTATTTATAGTAGCATCCGCAATGATCCACCCGCCACCCTCAAAGATGGCGATGTCATTTTGGAAGGCTTCCACCAAGAAGTAGATATGCTACGTGATTTGCGCAATAACGGCAGGTCTGTATTGACCCAGTTGGAAGCGCGCTTGCGGGCAGAAACCGGAATTCCAAAACTAAAAATTGGTTATAACCATGTGTTTGGATATTATATCGAGGTCAGCAACTCGTTTAAATCGATGGTGCCAGAGACTTATATTCGCAAACAGACCCTTGCCAATGGTGAGCGCTATATTACACAGGAACTGAAAGAATTAGAAAGCAAGATTTTAGGGGCAAGTGAGCGATTGATTACCCTAGAACGCAACTTGTTTGAGGAGTTGCTTTGTGCCCTTTCGGCAGAGCTGCCTCGTATTCAAACCACGGCATCTGCTGTGGCACAGCTCGATGTTGCAGTGTCGCTTGCACAGGTGGCGGTGGATAATCAGTATTGCCGACCCGTGGTAGATGATAGCAATGAGCTGAAAATTGTCGAAGGTCGCCATCCGGTGGTAGAGCAAGTGCTCAAGGGCATTGCTTTTATTCCAAACGATACTACCCTTAATTGCAGCGCAGACCGCTGTCTGATTATCACTGGCCCGAACATGGCGGGTAAATCAACCTATATGCGGCAAAATGCGCTGATTGCATTGATGGCACAGATTGGTTCGTTTGTTCCTGCAAAAGAATGCCATGCCGGAGTGGTGGATGCTATCTTCACCCGCGTGGGCGCATCGGATGATTTGTCAGCAGGACAATCCACCTTTATGGTAGAAATGACCGAGGTGGCAGAAATCTTACATAACGCAACTGCAAAAAGCCTTGTCATACTAGATGAAATCGGGCGCGGCACCTCTACCTTTGATGGCATGAGCATTGCGCGTGCTGTGGTTGAGCATATCAGCGACACCGAAAAAGGGATGGGTTGTAAAACGCTCTTCGCCACTCATTATCATGAGCTAACCGATTTAGAAAGCGAAATGGCAGGGGTGAAAAATTATAACATTGCGGTGAAAAAGCGTGGGGAAGATATTACTTTCTTGCGCCAGATTGTGCGTGGCCCGGCGGATGATAGCTATGGTGTCGAGGTTGCAAAACTAGCGGGTTTGCCCACAAGTGTGACTCGCCGTGCACGTTCTATCCTAAAAATGCTAGAAGAAAATGCACCTGATACTACATCGGTAGAGCAAATTGGCTTTGAGGGCTTGCTCGGTGAAACGGTACAGGTCGATCCCATTGCGAAAGAAGTGCTCAGCAAGTTAGAAAAAATAGATTTAGATAGCCTTACCGCGCGGGATGCGCTGAATTTCTTGTATGAACTAAAACAGTGCACAGAAGAATAATAGGTAAGGTAAAACACAAAAGAAAGGCGAGCAATCATGGCAAAAATACATGTCTTAGAAAAGCATATTGCAGAGCTAATCGCAGCAGGTGAGGTAGTAGAGCGCCCTGCTGCTGTGGTAAAAGAGCTGCTTGAAAATGCCATTGATGCAGGTGCGGGACAAATTACCGTCGCGATTGAATCTGGCGGTATTCAGCTGATTGAAATCGTGGATAATGGCACGGGGATTGAAGCTGAATTTATAGATGTTGCGTTTATTCGGCATGCGACCAGTAAAATCCAAAGCGAAGATGATTTAAACCGCATTGCTACCTTAGGCTTTCGCGGCGAGGCACTTGCCTCGATTGCAAGTGTCGCCAAGGTGGAGGTGCTCACCAAAACCGAAGAAGATGAATTTGCATGTAGCTATCGCATTGAGGGCGGTCAGCCACTTGGGTTAGAGATTTCTGCCCGCGCAGTCGGCACCACCATTCGGGTGAAGGATTTGTTTTACAATACCCCTGCCCGCATGAAGTTTCTAAAAAAAGATGCAAGTGAAGGCACCTTTGTGGCAGATTTGGTTGCCCATGTGGCACTTAGCCACCCAGAGATTAGATTTAAGTTTATCCGTGAGGGGAAACTGCAATATGTCACCCCGGGGGATGGCGATTTGCAAAGTGCAGCCTATGCCGTGCTTGGACGCGAATTTGCGCGGGATTTGGTTAAGGTAGAAGGCGCAAGCGAGTGCTATACCATTTCTGGCTATGTCAGTCCACCCAAAAATTGCCGTGCAAGCCGCAGCATGCAGTATTTTTATATCAATGGGCGGTATGTCAAAAACCGCACCATGATGGCGGCATTAGAAGCGGCATATAAAGGCACGCTGATGCATGGCAAATTCCCAGGTGCTGTGCTGAGTGTGCAGATGCCGCATGATATGATAGATGTAAACGTGCACCCTGCAAAGACAGAGGTGCGTTTCGCGCGCGAAAAAGATGTCTTTGAGGCAGTGTATCGTGCGGTCAAAGGGGCGCTTTCTGACAATGCGGGGGATACTCGCATGTTGCACTTACAAGGTGCAGTGGCGCGGACACAAGGCGGTGTAGCTTCTGCTGTGCCTGTGGCAACACCAGGTGCCACAAGGCCTGTGGTGCCAAATCATGTTGTTTCGGCAACCGCACCTATTTTGCCCCGTGCACAGATGCACAGTGCCTTTGCGGATGCACCTGCAAAAGGGCTAGAAGCAATCTATCAAGCAGAGGTCGGCGATATTGTCGGAATGACACCTTCGTTTGTTCCTGTAAAAGGTAGCAATACACTGTTAGAGGATATCGGTCTGCCAGAGGAAGAGGAAGAAGGGGCGGATTTAGGCGAAAACTGGGAAGGTGCGGCAGATTATATTGTGCAAGCGCCTCTCATGGATTTGCCAACTACGCCAGACGGATTGGTACAAAGTGCAGTGCAAATGTCTGTTCCAGAGCCAGTGACACCGATGCCAAGGATAGAAGATACTGTGGTGTGTGCGCAGAATGTTGCCGCGCCTGTGTTAGAAGCAACAACAGAGTCCATACCAGAAGCGCCAGAACAAACTTCACTGTATCCTGTGGAGGAAGCGGTGCCCCTTGTATATATTGGTGAAGTGTTTAAAACCTATATTATCACCGAGCAGGCGGATACCATCTGCCTCATTGATAAGCACGCTGCGCATGAGCGGATGTTATACGAAACCTTACAAGCAAGCTATGGCAATGTTGCCAGTCAAATGTTATTAGAGGCGGTGGCGGTCAATCTTTCCGCCGCAGAAAAGCAAGCGCTGCTAGAAAACATTGATTTATTAGAGCAAGCAGGGCTTGAAATCGATGATTTTGGCGGTATGACAGTGCTTGTGCGTGCCGTGCCTGCGGATGTTGTGGTGACGGATGTTACCAATTTGGTGGTAGAGCTTGCTGCAAAACTTGCGAATGGTAGCCGCGATGCTATGAATGAAAAAACAGAATGGGTGTTGCATTCTATCTCGTGTCGTGCCGCGATAAAAGCGGGAGATAAGAGTGACGCGCAGCAGTTGGTGCACCTTGCACAGCGTATCTTATCGGGAGAAATTCCACCCTATTGTCCACATGGACGTCCTTGTATCATCACCCTAACCCGAAAGGAGTTGGAAAAACAGTTTGGCAGAATTGTCTAATCAAAAACCAAAAGTAATCGCGGTGGTTGGTGCCACGGCAACAGGGAAAACCGCGCTTGGTGTAGCCCTTTGCAAAGCAATTGGTGGCGAGGTCATCAGTGCAGACTCTATGCAGATTTATCAAGGCTTAGATGTGGGCACAGCGAAGGTTTCTTCAGAGGAAACGCAAGGCGTTCCGCATCACTGTGTCGACATTTTACAGCCAAATGCACTTTTTAGTGTGGCAGATTTTATAGATCGAGCAACCCAAATTACCACTGACCTTACTGCACAGCAAAAGCATGCGGTGCTTGTTGGCGGGACAGGGCAATATGTCGAAAGTTTTTTAAAAGGGGTGCGTTTTAGCAAAGAAAAACCTTCTTCTGATTTGCGCGATGCCTTGGCAAAGCAGCTTGCAGAGCAAGGGAGTGAGGCGATGTATGCCCGACTTTGTGACCTTGACCCAGAGGCAGCAGTAGAAATCCACCCCAATAATACAGTGCGGGTGCTGCGCGCGCTAGAGCATTTTGATGCGACTGGGCGTAAAATTAGCGCTCAAAAGGCGAACTCGTTGCCAGAGAAGCCTCCCTATGATAGCCTTGTCATTGGGTTAGATTTCCCAGATAGAGCAAAGTTGTATGAGCGCATTAATATGCGGGTTGATATTATGTTATCACAAGGGTTGCTACAAGAGGCAGAACAAGTGTATCAAAACCGTGCGCAGTATATTACCGCAGCACAGGCGATTGGTTACAAAGAGTTCTTTCCGTATTTTGAAGGCTCGATGTCATTGGAAGAGTGTGTAGAAAAACTCAAGCAAGCCTCGCGCAAATATGCAAAGCGGCAAATGACGTGGTTTCGCCACATGGAAAATATCGTCTGGCTTGATGCTGGTGCAGCAGATGTAATTGCGCAATCCGTAGCGATTGCAGAAAAATTTTTAGCAAGGGGGTAATGTGCGCAGATGAGCCATCTAACGTTTTGGAAAGTGTTAAGCCGCGCTTTTTTTGTTTTCTTGTTCGCGGTAGTGGTTTACCTTTTTTTGCAAATTACAATTATCACAAATCCAAGCTATACCTATGAAACAGTTATTGAATACAGCTATACCGATAGCATTACTGCAAAAGGATATGTTCTGTTTGAAGAAACATTTGTGGAAGGCAGTGGTAACATCGGTTATCTGGTAGAAGAAGGTGATCGTGTTTCCAAAGGACAGACAGTGGCAGAGTATTATACCAGTGATTCAGAACGCACGCTTCGGCTGCAACTAGAGGAAACCAATGCAGAAATTGCTTTGTTAGAAAACTCTGAAAATACAGCAGGTAATCTTGTGAATAACTTGGTCACGCAACGTAATACAGCGGTGTATGCCTTGTTAGAGCAATTAGACAAAGGAAATTATGACACGCAAGATGGGGAAAGCTCATTTTTGCTTGCGCAGAATAAATTGCAAATCACAACAGGCGATGCAACAGATTTTAGTCAGCGGATTGATTTGTTGACAGAGCAATCGCAGACTTTCACACAAGCGCTTGAAACTCTGGTCGAAATCACAGCCCCGACCAATGGATACTTTGTAAGCAAAGATGCAGCGCAGTTTTTATCCTATACGATGGACGATTTACTTGCAATGTCGATTGCGGATTTTGCAGATAGTGTTGGGATAAATCAGCAGGTAAATACAGATAATATCGTTGGCAAAGTGGTTTCTAATTACACATGGTACTTTGTTGGGGTGTGTAGTATAGAAGAGAGCAGTCGTTTTACGGAAGGTAGCACGTTAACCCTTTCTTTTCCAGATAAAACAGACACGCTTTTCCCCGCGACAGTTGTCTCAGTAGAACAAGACCAGGCAAGTGACTTGATGAGAGTGACCTTGGTTTGTGAATATATCGGTGCAGATGCTCTAGCGCTTGGGCAGGAAACGGCTGAAATTATCTTCAAAACCTATGAAGGCTTACGCGTGCCACTTGCGGCAGTGCGCATGCAAGCAGAAGAGGTTTTGCAACCTGTTGAAGAGGAAGTTGGCGAGGGCGCAGATACGGAAGAAGCAACCCTCGTAGAGCCCGTGGTGATAGGCGAAGAGTATATTAAAGGGGTTTATGTTGCCTATAACGGTCTTGCAAAATTCCGGAAAATTGAGATTTTATACCAAACGGATGAGTATATTTTGGTGCCTTTTACGGACGAAAGTGATATTTCGGAGGTGCGATTATATGATCAAGTGATTATTTCGGGTGTGGATTTGTCAGATGGAAAACTTTTATAGCATTTTTCGAGGTTCTTTTATTGACATATCGACTAAAAAAACAGATAATAGATAGAGATGTAAATACTAGATGTAGTGTTATTGTCTAGCGCGAGGTTCAATGCGCAGATACGGAAAGGAGCTTTTATTATGAATTTTGTAAAAGATATTAAAAATATCTTCAGCCCCAATGAGGATGAAGAAGAGGATGACTACTTAGATGATGGGACGGATATGTTTGATGGAGATTCCTATTTTGATATGGCACAAGCAAATCCTGAACCAGTGGTTTCCTCCAGTAGTCGGAATAGCAAGGTGGTTAACATTAATGCAACAACACAGCTAAAAGTTGTGCTAGTAAAACCAGAGCGGTTTGAAGATGCAAGTGCTGTTGCAGACCACCTGAACAATAAGCGCACGGTTGTGCTCAATTTAGAGTCAACCAACAAAGAAGTTTCGCGCCGTTTGGTTGATTTCCTCTCGGGTGTTGCCTATGCAAACAACGGGCAAATTAAGCGTGTTGCAAATAGCACTTTTATCATTACACCTTATAATGTTGATATTATGGGTGATTTATTAGATGAGCTAGAGAGCAATGGCGCGTTCTGATCGGATGCAAAAATCGGCTGAACCAACAGCAGTGCGTGGGTTTGTCCCGCCACAAAATGATGCGGAACGTTTTTTAATGCGTCATGTAGAAGATATGATTCAGCTTGTGCAAAAACGAGGGATTGCGCGATATTCCGATTTTTTAAGCGATCGTGAACAGCTGCTTGCGAAGGCTGCAATACCAAAGGGAGCAGATGTCGTAGTTCGTTTTGAAGGTGGTATGCCAGATGCCGAACGAAAAATTTTATGCTTAGAGCCGCATGGCTTTGAGCCATCCTTGCCCGTTGCTTGTGTTTGTATTACTGCAAAATTAACCGCAGGTGCAAAAGCACCGCAGCATAAAGATTATCTTGGCAGTTTGATGGGATTGTCTTTTGAGCGTGCGTGTTTGGGTGATATTGTAATCTCGGGCGAACGAGAGGAAACTGCGTATTTGTTCGTTTTAGAAAGCGTGTTACCGATTGTGTTACAGGAGCTTACAAGCATCGGTAGAGTGAGTGTCCGCACGCAAGAGCTTCCGCTAGACCAGTTACCAGTGCTTGGGCAAACGGCGCGCACGGTGCAAAGCACGACGGTATCGTCATTGCGTTTGGATGCAGTGCTTGCTGCCATGGTACGGTGTAGCCGCGGAATGGCGGCGGAATATATTGCAGCGGGGCGGGTGGAAATAAATCACTTGCCTGCAAATTCAGCGCATGCAAGTGTTTATGCGCAGGATATTTTTACGGTGCGTGGAAAAGGTCGGTTTCAGCTTGTTTCCTTGCAAGGGAAAAGCAAGAAAGACCGTTTTATAATCGAATATTTTCAATTTTAATCTTGTTGGGAGGGTTTGTACCATGATGACAGCACACGATGTAAATTCAGTTGCATTTCAAAGAGCGGTGCGTGGCTACCGCGCCGAAGATGTTGATAAAGTGCTTGATGATGTGGCTGCACAGTTAGAGGCAGACGCAATCGAGATTGAAACACTTAAAAAGGCGAATGAAGAGCTTAAATCGAATATGTACCTGTTGGCACAAAAAATCGAGGCCTACCGCACAGATGAAGAAAATTTAAAATCGGCTTTGATTAATGCGCAGCGTATGGGTGAAAATGTAATTCGTGAAGCAAAACAAAAAGCAGAAGGTATTCTGCGCGAAGCAACGGTGCGTGCGGATGAGGTAATCTTAAACGCGCAAGAAGAAAAAGCACAGCAAGAGATAGAATTACAGCGTGTAAAAGCAGAAGTCGGTCAATTTAAGGCTGATGTGCTTAGCTTGTATAAACGTCATATTGAATCGCTTAGCACTTTGCCAGAAGAAGAGCTTGAACAAAGTGAAGAAGCAATGGCAGATGATATGGAACTCTTTTCGCAAGAAGCGCAAGAAACTGTTGTACAGGTTGTCCCAGTGGAGACGGATGTGCCAGAGCTCGAAGTTGCGGAACTTTATCAAGAAGAATCTGTGCCAGTTCCAGTTGCAGAGCAGGTACAGAGTGAACCAATTGTCCAAGAAGAGGCACCAGAACAAGAAGAGGCAGCCGTTTCGTTTTGGACAAAGGATGAAACAGAATTAAAAGATACGGCTGCAACCACAGAGCCAGAAAAAAAACCTGCATTCCAAGGCTTTAAAGGGATTAAATTTAGTGATTAAATTGCCCGGGTGGAATGAAAATGAAGTGAAAACAAAAAAATAACAGGTGCTGTTGCATTCCGTTTTCGGATCAGACAATATCATATCATGCGTGGGGAATTATCAAGCAAATGGCTTGTTTTCCTGTCGAAAAATGATGTGTGAGTAGCTTCGCGAAAATAGATATCATGCAACAGCACTTTTTTAAACGAGGAGACAGTATGCTTTTGGCAATTTTGTTTGTATTTAATATTGTGGTGCTTGTTGGTATTGACCAGGCCATTAAAATTTGGGCGGTGGCAAATCTTGCCCCTGTGGGTAGCATGCCTTTTATCCCTAATTTGGTGGAATTGCGCTTTGTGCTCAATACAGGTATGGCATTTAGCATGCTCAGCGGAAAGCAAGGGTTGCTGATTTTATTTACTGGTGTCATGATGGTAGGTGTTGCTTATTTGCTGTTCTTCAAAAGCAAGGGGAAAACATTGCAGCAAGTGGCATTTGTTTTAATTCTTGCCGGTGGCATTGGTAATCTAATCGACCGTGCAACTACGGGCGAGGTGGTAGATTATATCAATTTACTCTTTATGGATTTTGCCATTTTTAATTTTGCTGATATCTGTGTATGTGTGGGTGCGGGGCTATTTATCCTGCATGTTTTACTAGAAGGTGAAGAAGAGCCTCAAAAATCAGAAGAAACGCTGCAAAAATCACAACAGATTGAGGAAGCAGGCGAGGCATAAAAAAACAAGAAGAAGCAAAAAACGAAACCAAAAAGGAATATAGAATCAGATGGAACAACTCGAATTTATTGTGACAGAAGACGCGCAAATTGGGCGGATAGACCGTTTTTTAGCAAATGAGGATACCGGACTTTCGCGCAGTGGTTTGCAGGGACTTGTCAGTGCAGGGCAGGTGCTTTGTAATGGCAAACAGGTCGCAAAAAGCCAACGTGTAAAATTAGGCGATACTATTTTACTGAATGTACCGGACGCAACTCCCATTGCGGCAATGCCGCAAGATATTCCGTTAGAAATCGTCTATGAAGATGCACACCTGTTGGTGGTAAACAAACCAAAAGGGATGGTGGTGCATCCTGCGCCCGGCAACCCAGATGGTACCTTGGTGAATGCACTCTTACATCATTGTGGTGATAGTTTGTCGGGGATTGGTGGCGAAATTCGCCCAGGTATTGTCCATCGTATTGATAAAGATACCAGTGGTTTGCTTGTGGTTGCAAAGGATGACGCGACGCATGTAGGCCTTTCGCAACAAATGGCATTGCATAGCGTAGAGCGGGTGTACCATGCCATGGTATATGGGCGCTTTTCGCAGGACGAAGGGTTTGTTGAAATGCCACTCGCTCGCTCTCGGAATGACCGGAAAAAGATGGCTGTCATGCGCGATGGTGAGGCGCATTCAAAATATGCCTATACAGGTTACCGAATTGTTAATCGCTTTGAAACCTTTACAGAGGTGGAGTGTCGCCTCAAAACAGGGCGCACCCATCAAATCCGTGTGCATCTTGCGCATATTGGGCATCCTGTGGCAGGCGATGCCATATATGGTCCACGGGATTGTATCAAAAAGCTAGGTGGGCAGTGTTTGCATGCAAAAACATTGGGCTTTGTGCATCCGATTACAGGCGAAACATTGCGATTTGATTCACCTTTGCCAGATTATTTTACAAGTTTTCGAGCGGTGCAACGTAAGGTGTAAGGTGTATTCTTGTAAAATGTTGGTAAAAGTTATATAAATGTGCGGATTATTAGGTGCTTTCCTTGAAATCAAGTGGAGAAATCGATATACTATAATCGACAGCATACTTCCTTGCGCAAGAATTGTGTGCGGGATAAGCTGAGAATGAACATAGTGGTTGCGGCTTATGAAAAAAAGAAGCGAAAAAAGAATGGATCAATCATTAAAAAATGCAGCCTTCTTCCTGTTTTGTGGAAGTGTAATGGGGTTATTCGTATATGTGGCAATGCGAACCACACCGGCGATGGCGCAGGTGGAAGATTGTATTTGTTTGGATTGTGCGGTGTCAGGTGTTTGCACACAGGGCTGTGCTTCTTCTTGTTGTCAAGAGGCAGCTATTTCATTAGAAGAATACTGTAAGATAGATTTGAATACGGCAAGCAAAGAACAGCTTTGTCTGCTTTCTGGAATTGGGGAGCAAAAAGCAAATTTAATCATCGAATATCGTGTTTTTCATGACGGGTTTCGTGCAGTAGAGGATGTTGCAAAGGTATCGGGCATTACGGAAACAATGATAGATACATGGGGTACACGGGTTTATGTTTCCGAGATACAAGGATGAGGTGTAATATGGAACATATTTTTATGAATCGCGAATTAAGTTGGCTTGATTTTGACAAACGAGTGCTAGAACTTGGAGATGATAAAAACGTACCATTGGCAGAGCGGCTAAAATTTATTTCCATCTGGGGGTCTAACTTAGATGAGTTTTTTATGGTGCGTGTGGGTTCTTTGTATGAGCGTGCACTTCTCACAAGTCAAGCAGGCAAATCGGTGGTACAACTTAATACAGAGCCAGGTACCCCGGAGCCACAAACTAAAATGACCCCGCAAGAGCAGATCAATGCAATTCTGCCCAAGGTGGAATTACTACAAAAAAGCTGTGATGAATATTTTGCCACGGTGGTAAATGCATTTGATGAAATGGGATATAGCAAAGTTGATTTTTCCAATTTGAGCAAAGAGCAAGAGCGTTTTTGGAAAAAATATTTCCAAAACGAACTTTATCCGGTGTTAAGCCCTCAAATTGTAGATAATCGTCATCCATTTCCATTTTTGCGTAACAAGGAAATCTATCTTGCTGTTTTATTAAAAAGCAAGCGTGCAGAGGGGCAGCGCTTAGGGATTATCCCGATTTCAAGCCAGACCGAACGTGTGATTTTTGTCAAAACAGAATATGGTTTTGTGTATGCGCTAGTAGAAGAAATGATTGAACATTATGCCTCTTGTATTTTTGGTAAAGACAAAATACAGTCGAAATGTTTGTTCCGCGTTACACGTAATGCAGACCTTACCGTAAAAGAAGGCATGATGGATTACGATATTGATTATCGCTCAGTCATGTCAGATTTGCTGAAAAAGCGGCGTAAACTTGCAGCGGTTCGTTTGCAGTTTATGCCCACTGCACCAGAAGAAATTGCGTCATTGCTGTGTGAAAAATTGCTGCTGCCCAAGGAGCATTGCTTTGTTCAAAATTCGCCACTAGACCTTGGATTTTTGTTTAAAATTGCAGCTAAAATCGAAAGCACAGGCCGACAAGAGCTTTTTTATCCTACGGCAAAGCCGATGCAGGCGCCTGCTGAATATGACTTAGATGCAGTAGTGGCAAAGCGTGACGTGCTACTGTCCTATCCGTACCAAAGCATTCGTCCTTTTATCACTATGCTACAAAAAGCTGCGAAAGACCCTTCCGTTGTTTCCATTAAAATGACACTGTATCGCATGGCACACGAATCTCAAATTGTGCAGGCGCTTATGGATGCAGCAGAAAATGGGAAAGAAGTACTTGCGCTAGTAGAACTGCGTGCACGCTTTGATGAGCAAAATAATATTGACTGGTCAAAGCAATTAGAAAGTGCTGGCTGTACCGTTATTTACGGGCACGAAGAATACAAGGTTCACTCGAAATTGACGCTCATCACTCGCCGGAAAAACGGAATGTATTCTTATGTTACCCAAATTGGTACGGGTAACTATAACGAAAAAACCAGTGAACTGTATACCGATTTTTCTTATATTACTTCAAAGCAAGAAATCGGTGAAGAGGCTTCGGCTGTGTTCCAAAAAATCTCGGTACACAAACTGACAGAAACATGCCAAACCATGCTTGTTGCGCCGCTGTGTTTTAAGAGTGTGTTACTAGATGAGATGGAACGGCTGATTGAAGCGGCGGCGGCAGGTCGTGATGTTTCGATGGTTATTAAAAACAATTCCGTCAACGATAAAGACATCATGCAAAAAATGTGTGAAGCATCTTGCGCTGGCGTGCAGGTGGATATGATTGTCCGTGGTATTTGTTGTGTACGCGCAGGTGTACCTGCTAAGAGTGAAAATGTCCGTGTGCGGAGCCTAGTCGGGCGATATTTAGAGCACGCGCGTATTTATAGCTTTACAGATGCAGGCGAAACTCGTGTATATATCGCGTCTGGTGATTTTCTGACCCGCAATACAGAGTGTCGCGTTGAAGTCGGTGTGCGTGTTACCGATGCGCACTTGATGAAAAAACTGCAAACGTTCATTGATTTACAACTGGCAGATAATACGAACGCATGTGAAATGCAGCCAGACGGTAGCTATATCAAGGTTTTGCCAGCATCGGGCGAGGCGCGTGTGGATAGCCAGATGGGCATGTATGACTTACTGCGTGAGGATTGGGAAAATGACCTTGCGCTGTCTGTAACGAAGAAGGAGCGTGCACAGAAACCAATTGTGCGCAAAACGGTGCCTGTTTCACAGACGTTACCCGATAAAGATGGGATGACCTTCTGGGAAAAATTAAAGTTCTTATTTGGAAAATAAAATACTAGATACCAAATACCAAGCCCCTTTGCTGTCGCTCGCATGAGCAATTAGCAAAGGGGCTTGTTGTTTGGTATAAATCGAAATTATTTTATGGTGGTGCTGTTTTTTTCTTCTAGCTGAGCAGCAAGCTGTCGGTTTAGGGCAATTACTTTATCATAATCTGCTGCCAGTAGCTCAACTTTTGCCATCTGTTCTTTTAGTGCAGTTAGTTCTAGCTGCAAAACACTGCCAGGACTAACTTCATTCTGGGTTGCGTTGTCTTTTTTGATATCCGCCGTGGCTTCGCTAATGGTATTTACCACAATGCCGACCACTACGTTCATCATTACAAATGCACTTACCAACACGAAAGGAACAAAGTAAATCCAAGCCCAACTATACACTTCCATCACGGGACGAGAAATGCCCATAGACCAACTTTCTAAGGTCATTACTTGGAACAAGGTGTACATGCTTGCGCCGAGGCTACCAAACCACTCGGGGAATGCTTCACCGAAAAACGAAACACCCATGATGGCAAAAATATAATAGATGATACTAAGTAATAGCGCAGTCCAAACAATACCGGCAATGGACTTTTCGATGGCGACCACAATGGTGCGTAGGCGTTCTAGTCCTGATACCATGCGGAGCGAACGCAGGGAACGAAGAGAGCGAAGAGAACGCAACACACGGAAAATACGCATCACGCGGAAAACCGACATAAAGGATAGGCTAGAGAGTAAGGATGTTGCAACAATCACGAAATCAAAAATGTTCATGCCGTTTTTGAAAAAGCTAAAATGATATGCGATGAGTTTAAGGATAAGTTCAGCTACAAAAATAAGCAAGCAGATATTATCGAGTATAGATAAAACCCCACCAATCGCACTGGTGATTTCGGAAGATGTTTCTAGCCCTATGATAATAGAGTTAATCAGGATAACAACGATAATGCTGTTATCAAATAGTGCGTTCTCAACAAGGCTCTTGACCTTATCTGTTATGGTGAGTTGCTGTTTTTCTTCTAGCATGGATGACACTCCTATCAACGATAAAATTTGTTTTTGTGAAACTATTATATAGTATAAGTTGTATGGCGGAAAATGTCAATCAAATGAGCCGACTTTAAAAAGCACTGTTTGCTTTTGGTTGGGAGGTGGAAAAAGAACCCAAATAAATGTTTTTCTTTGTGGTGGATAAGTGTGACCTATCCAGTTGGATAGTTGTTTTTGTTCCTTTTCCATGGTACAATAAGCAATAGAATGATATGGATATGTTGGGTGACGTGTGAGGAAATACGGCATCTGAAAATAAACAAACGAGTTAGGAGGTAACGCAATGTTTTGTAAAATGTGTGGTTGCAGGTTAGACGGAGATGCGAACTTTTGCACTGAGTGCGGTACAAGAGTGAAGGCACCTGTGCCGCCTGTTGCGCCAGTGCAACAACCAATTGCGCCAGCGCCGGATGTTGTATTAGCGCAACAGCCTGCTGCACCAGTGCAGCAACCGTCTGCACCCGTACCACCTGTTGCGCCAAGTGCACAAGGAGGCTGCTCTTCGACGGGCAATACTGCGCACAGCACAGTACAAGGCGGATATGCAGCATCTAATGAACAAACGGAGTATAGAATGGATGGCATATACAATACAATGTCATCTGGCGCACCTTTGAATATAAAAAACTGGGCAAAACCAGTGCCAAAGAGACCAAAGCCGAAGTGGCTCGTGTGGCTTATCTTAGGCATTGTTCTTCTTTTTGTAGCGCAGTTTGTTGGTTGCTGTGTGTGGTTATTCTCTGATGATGAGGGTTATGATGATTACGGCACAGGGCAAGGCCAAAGTAGTGGATTCTGGGATGAGCTATATGAAACGAGCGAAGGTAATTATGGCGAAGAATTAGAAATTGATGATCTGCGCGATTTTTATACAACCGTTAAGGGGGATGGCTCAGACGAAATCACGCTTATGGTTTATATGCTTGGCTCTGATTTAGAGTCTGATGGCGGTAGCGCATCAGAAGATATTGAAGAAATGCTAGCAGCAACCTACGGCGATAATCTGAATGTTGTCATGATGACTGGTGGCGCAACCAATTGGTCTAATCGCCAAATTAGCAGTAGTACGTGCCAATATTGGCAACTTACCGATGGTGAGCTTGTTTGCCTAGAAAAAGACCTTGGGCGCATTTCGATGGTGAGTGAAGATATACTTGCCGACTTTATTCAATACGCACAAGCAACATTTCCTGCAAATCGATACGGCATTATTTTATGGGATCACGGTGGTGGAACCTTTTCTGGCTTTGGGTACGATGAATATTATCCAAATGATACCCTCACATTAGAAAATCTATCCAATGCCTTTGCAGCAGGTGGGGTGCAGTTTGATTTTATTGGGTTTGATGCCTGTCTGATGGCAACTGCAGAAACGGCTTTTGCGCTAGAACCTTATGCTGATTACTTGATTGCGTCAGAAGAAACAGAGCCTGCTACGGGTTGGGCTTATACAGAATGGCTGACATTATTGGGCAAAGACACCTCAATGTCCACGGTGGATTTAGGGGTTGCGATTGTCGATAGTTATATCGAGTCCTTAATGCGTTTTGAAGAAGGCACGCTGTCCGTCATTGAGTTGCGCCAAATGCCATATACCTATATGCAACTTTGTGATTATTTTTCAGACGCAAGTGATTTGTTAAACACAAGTGATTACCGTGAATTGTCGATTGCGCGCAGTAATGTCAAGGATTTTGGTGAAAGTGAATTTGACCAAGTAGATGTGATTGACTTTGCGACGGAAGCAGATTTGGATGGTAGCGAAAGCCTTATTGCCGCAGTAGACAGTGCGGTAAAATATTATAGTAACACTTCTGCCATGAGCGATACCTATGGCATGGCGATGTATTTCCCATACGATTATCCAGAATATTATTCGGAAATTCAAGCGGTTTTAGAAAGTGTAGGGTATACGGCTGATTACACGAGTTTCTTTAGCCAGTTTATTAGTGCAATGGTTGGCGGGCAAACTTCTCATGGGCGCTCCTCGGGTAGCGAGTCAACCGTTGACTATTCGAATGAATCTTGGTATGATGCCGATGTAGCAAGTAGCTATGAGGCTTCTTATGATACAACGTTTTCAGATCAACTTGTGATAGTAGAAAAAGGAGATACCTTTGTACTGCAACTCAGCGATGCGCAGTGGGAAGATATTACCATGATTGAGTTGCAAGTGCTACTAGATGATGGCGATGGTTATATCGACCTTGGCAGTGATAACGTGTATGAATTCGACCGCGATGGTGATTTGCTCATTGAATTTGATTATACGTGGGTTACCCTCGATGGGCAGACCGTTCCTTTTTATGCAGAAAAAGAAGAGGAAACAAGTGATGGCGGTTGGTACACCTATGGTAGTGTGCCCGCGGTGCTCAATGGCGAAGAATATATTGAAGTGATTGTATACTGGGATGATGAAAATCCAAGTGGTTATGTAGCAGGTTATCGACAGATGACCCAAACGGGCGACCCTGTGGGCAAAGGTTTGTTCACTTTAAGCGCAGGTGATACCCTAGAATGGCTGTTTGATTATTACGATTATGAACTATACTATCAAGACACCTATGTAATGGGTGATTTGTATACTGTAACGGGTTCTGAAATCGAAGTGAGCTATGCTGATGTGGGCAACCAAGATGCGTATGTCTACTTTGTATTGACAGATCTATTCAATATCAGTTACAATACAGAGGCGGTTGTTTATACAGATTATTAAATCGTGTGAAATCTTTTCCTTGACGTAGTGTTGCGAAGAACCGCTGTATGCAAAGACAAACAAGAAAGCACGCTACACATGGCATAAATCATGCGAACAGGAGAGTTTATGAGTATTTCATTATCAAACGGTTGGTTGTCCGTCTTGCTTTTAGTTGTCGTTGCTGCCGTGCTTTTAGTGGCGCAATACTTTTTGTCCATGCGTGAAAACAGATGGATGGGACTCATTTTACCTGTTGTTTTGGTGATTTATTCTATCGTTTTGATGTTGCAGGTAACGATTTTCTCTTTCGATACGATATTTGCGGTGTTTTTGCAAATGTTTGTTGTTTTTTTACTGGCAAATATTCCGAGCTTTGCGCTCGTTGTGGTATATGCCGCTTGTCGCTGTAAGGTAGAGAACAAACCAGAATAGATTTGTTAGAAAGAAGGATGTTATGGACGTAAGCATGCAAGATGTTTTGTTGGTGGTAGGGTTCTGTATTGCGATGTCGGTGTTTCCCATTGTGTTACAATACTCGCTTTCCATCCGCGAAACAAAATGGTTTGGTTGGATTTTACCTATCATTGTGTTTTTGGTCTCACTGAACGCTACCTATGCAAGTTATTGCTCCACCATAGAAGAAGGGGCAAATATGTGGCGCGTTGTGCTAGTTTTTGTCTTGTTTAATTTGTTAACTGCGGCATTAATTGCAGTGTATCGTTTTTGCAAAACTGTCGAGAGCCGCCGCGAAAAAAGAGCGGAGCGGAAAAAAGCAGAAAAAACAAAACAAGAAGAGAAAGATGCTGCGAAAGATACCATTCACCTAACCTAAAGCGTAAGGTAAATGTGTGTGCTAGGGTAGGTTGTATCTAGTATAAGCAATATGTGTTTGCTTTCATAAAAATAGTTGCGGTCGATTTCTTTGCTGTGAGGGCAGGGAAATCGACCGCGTTTTTGTTGCGTTTGTAGCCTGTAAAATGGTATAATAACCAAAGTAGAATATGCCTCAAAGAAAGAAGGAACTAGAAGATGGAATTTGCCCTTGCAAAACAGCGCATTACAGAACTGCGCGAAATAATTGCAGAGAACAATCGATTGTATTACGAGAATGATGCCCCCGACCTAGAAGATTTTGAATATGATGCCCTCACGCGTGAGTTGCGTACTCTGGAAATAGAGCACCCAAGCCTTGCGAGTGAAACATCGCCAAGCCAAACCATTGGCGGGCTTGCCAACCGCAATTTCCAGAAAGTGGCACATGCGGTAAAGATGGAAAGCCTATTGGATGCCTTTTCTTATGAGGAAATGTTTGATTTTGACCGCCGTGTGCGTGAGGCGGGTATTACTCCTGAATATATTGTTGAGGTGAAGATTGACGGTCTTTCTTGTAGTTTAGAATATGAAAATGGCACGTTGGTGCGGGCATCTACCCGCGGTGATGGTTTGATTGGCGAAGATGTGACTGCAAATGTCGTGCAAATAAAGGACGTGCCGAAAAAATTAAAAAATGCACCGGAGTTTTTAGAGGTGCGCGGTGAGGTTTATATGCCACATGCTGCATTTGAAGCACTTTGTGCAGCACAAGAAAATCGTGGTGAAGCGCCTGCCAAAAACCCAAGAAATGCAGCGGCTGGCTCTTTGCGGCAAAAAGATGCTAAGGTTACAAAGACGCGAGGGCTCTCCATTTTCGTTTTTAATATTCAGCAGATACGTGGCAAAACGCTTTCTAGTCATGCCGAAAGTTTGGAGTATTTAAAGACACTGGGATTACCAGTTTCGCCTGGGGCAATGCAGATGGCAACAATGGAAGAAGCAATTGCACAAATTGAAGCAATTGGCGCAAATCGCAGTGCGCTGCATTTTGATATGGATGGTGCAGTGGTTAAGGTGAATGACTTTGTGCAACGTGAGGCGCTTGGTTCCACCAATAAATTCCCGCGTTGGGCAATTGCTTTTAAATATCCGCCTGAGGTAAAAGAAACCACCCTGTTAGAGATTGAAATTGCAGTGGGTCGCACAGGTGTGTTAACCCCAACGGCGAAATTTGAGCCTGTGTTATTGGCGGGTACTACTGTTTCCCGTGCGATTTTGCATAACGAAGCATTTATCCAACAGCTTGCGTTGCGCATTGGTGACACCATCGAAGTGCGTAAGGCAGGGGATATCATTCCCGAGGTGATTAGCGTTACTAAACATAACGAGGCAAATCCGCTTTATGTGATGCCAACTATTTGTCCTTCTTGTGGTGAAGCCGCGGTACATTTAGAGGATGAAGCGGCCTTGCGCTGCGTAAACCCAGAATGTCCCGCACAGGCCTTGCGCAATCTAATCCATTTTGCAAGCCGCAAGGCAATGAATATTGATGGGCTAGGGGAGGCAATTGTTACGCAACTTGTGGAAAAAGGGTTGGTGCAATCGGTGGCAGATATTTACAACCTAACCTATGAGCAATTATTGACTTTAGAAAAATTCAAAGAAAAAAGTGCGAATAATCTTCTACAAGCAATTGCGCTTTCAAAAGATAATAATTTGGATAAGCTGTTGTTTGGGCTTGGCATTCGTAATATTGGTGATAAAGCAGCCACCCTGTTGGCAGAGCAATTTGGCAGTATGGATGGAGTGCGCAGTGCAACACAAGAAGCAATGCAGGCAATTGATGGTTTTGGTGCAGTGATGGCGCAAAGTGTCTATGCGTTTTTCTCAAAAGATGGCACGGCAGATTTGCTTGCGCGCCTTGCGGATGCAGGGGTAAACATGCGCTATATAGGAGAAACAAAAACCACCAAACTAGCAGGCAAAACGATTGTGGTAACAGGCACTTTGCCGACTCTTTCTCGCACAGAAGCCGAAGCGCTGATTGTCAAAAATGGAGGCAAGGCAAGTGGTTCTGTTTCCAAAAAGACTGCGTATCTCCTTGCGGGCGAAGCAGCAGGCTCAAAACTAACCAAGGCGCAAGCGTTAGGTGTGCCAGTTCTGACCCAAGAAGCGTTTCTGTCATTACTGGCAGAGGAATAAGATACCCCTACTTGCTTCAATACAACAATGTTTTTACTTTGTTTTTTACGAATATCTTTTAAAGGATGCGGTTTGCCGCATCCTTTTTTGTTTGTGTAATTTCTAGGCTTTTATTGAGAATTTCGTTCTAAGTTTGGGCGACTCACTCATATATTGTTAGCAAAGGTAGGTGAAGGAATTGGACGAGTTTTATTCAGTGGTGCAAAAGCTGCCATCGTGGCTTGCGTTGCCTTTGGCGAAGATGTCCTCCCAAGCAGCGCAACAAATACATGAGTTGCGGTTTAAGGTGGGCGCGCCGCCTATGGCAACGAGCGCAGGTGCACAAATTGCGATCAACAGTTTGCTTGTACATAAAGGGTTTGCAATGTCGGCGACAGGTGGAACAGCGCTTACTGTTCCGTTGACGCAAGGGCAGGTGGAACATATTTTTTTTCATCTGTGTGGCGGTTCGGTGCATTCGTATGAGGACGAGCTAGGGCAGGGCTTTTTTACCTTGGCAGGGGGGCACCGTGTAGGCGTCGGGGGTAAATATATTCCTGTTGCAACAAAAAAAGATGGGTGTGCGGCACAAGTGCAGTGGCAATTACAACAGGTTTCTTCTTTGAATGTGCGCATTGCGCGGCATAAAATAATGCCGTTGCCGTCAGAGTTAGCAAGCCTGCTTGCTACGCGCTTTGTTGGCCTTGTGGTATTGGGCGAGCCAGATAGTGGAAAGACAACATTGTTGCGCAATTTGGTTGCGTATTTACTGCAGCAAAAACGTACCGTTGTGGTGCTAGATGAGCGGGAAGAACTTGCCATTAGTGGGGTGGATACACTTTCTGGTATGGAAAAAAGCATGGCCGTGCAGCTTGCACTGCGCACTCTTTCGCCAGAGGTGATTGTTTTAGATGAGCTTGGTACGCTTGATGAGCTAGTCGCGCTAGAACAAGGCTTTTTTGGCGGTGTGGATTTTATTGCAACGCTACATGCAGGGACCTTTGCAGAGGCGGAACGAAAACCACAGTTTCAGTATTTACAATCGCATGGGATGTTGCATGCTGCCTGTTTGCTACAAGGTAGACATGCACCAGGGCAAGTGCAAGTGGTGAAACGATATGAGCGAGGATGTGCTGTGCGAGAAAGTGAGAGCATATTTCCTCATATATCCGATGTTTGACACAGAAAGAAGGGGAATGACACTGTTTACTGTGAAATTGTTAGGGGCTTGTTTGCTTGCGCTTGCAGGGTGGTATGGCGGTGTGGCAGTTTGTCATAAGGTGACGGCACATCGTGTTGCCCTCGGTGAGATGGTTGCGTTATTAAAGGTGCTAGAGGAAGAGATTTCTTTTCGGCGGGCAAACCTCAATGATGTGTATCAGCGATTAGCGCGGAGCAACGCCTTTGCTGCACTTGGGCTTTCTGCGCCCTTGTGTGAGGGACAAGTTCAAGGTGAGACGGCATCGTTTCAATCGCTGCCATCACCGTGCGGTTTTAGTAAAGAGGAAACTACTGCATTTTTAGAGTGCTTTGCGCGGCTTGGCTATACGGGTGCGTTGCAAGAATGTGAACGTCTTGCACGTTATCGTAAACAATTTGAAGCATTTCATCTATCTGCAGTACAAAGCGAGCGTTCGGCGCTTGCGATTGATCGTAAAATCGGACTAGCACTTGGTAGCATGGTGGCATTGATGTTGTTGTAATAGGGGATAAAAACGAGGGATAAGGAGCAACGAAATGCAAATTGATATCGATTTAATTTTTAAGGTGGCGGCGATTGGCATTATTGTTGCGGTGCTTAATCAATTGCTCATTCGATCTGGGCGTGAAGACCAAGCCATGATGACAACCCTTGCGGGGTTGCTGACAACTTTGACCGTTATTCTAAACGAAATTAGCGATTTGTTTGAAACAATCAAATCGCTGTTCTCTTTATGATAATGCAGTTGTTGGGGCTTGCTGTGGTGGTGGCAGTATTGTATCCCTTGTTGAAAAAAGAACAGCCCGCATTAGCCATTTTATTTGTGGTGGCAGCAGCGCTATGTATGCTTACGGTGTTTTATCAGTATGCGCAAACAGCATTGGAGTGGCTACCAACCGTGCAGGACGGTACGGGGCAAATGGGGTTTTCGTGTCTGCTGAAAGCTGCGGGGGTTATCCTCTGTGCGGATTATGGGCGAGATTTATGTAAAGATGCGGGCAGTGAATCGATGGCCACCTGTATCTCGGTGGCAGGGCGGGTGATGGTACTTGTCATTGCATTGCCGCTGTTAGAAAATGTTTACCTTTCAATCTTGGGGTTAAGCCAATGAAACGGAATTGTAAGTTTTTTCTTTGTGTGCTGGTAACGGTTGTGTTGCTGCAAGGGGGATTGGTGCAAGCCTACGCACTCGAAATAGGTGTAGATTATCAAGCGTATATCGATGCAGCGCCGTTTTCGCTTGGTGCATTTGCGAGCGATCCTTGGCAGGCGCTTAAAGGGTTGGTGTTTTCAAGCGTATCCGCGCAAATAAAGCAGCTGTATAGCACCTATACAGGGCTGTTGGTGTTTTTGCTGCTTGGTGCGACCGTAAATATTTTACTTGTTAAAAGTGAATGGCTGCCCTTGCTAGAGTTACTGGTGGCGGGTGGCGGTTTTTTGATTATCTCGCCGGAATTGCTTGCTCTTGCGCAGTCATTTTCAGAGTGTGCGGATGATTGGAACGTTTTTTTGATTGGCTTTATTCCGGTCTTTGCTGCGGTGGTCGCAAGTAGTGGTGAAACGGTGGCTGCGTCTTTATATAGTGGCTTTTTTTTGGTGACGGTAAATGTATTTGCGCAGATGCTTTCTTGCTTTTTAAATCCTTTTATTGAGTGTTATCTTGCGCTTTCGGTTACTTCTGCTTTTTGGATTGGGGAGGAGCTACCAGAGGCCTGTAAAACAGTAGGAAAGTTGCTGAAAAAATTAGTAACCTTAGCCGGCTCGGTTTTTGTGTTTATATTTGGAATACAGCGCGTTTTTTCAGCGGCGGCAGACGATGTGGTGATTGAGGCAACAAAAGCGCTTGGCAGTACAGTTCCCCTTGTTGGGCAAACTATCACCAGTACGGCAAGCACTTTTTTGGCGGGGATGCAAGTGATTAAGGCGGGGCTCGGTTTTGCTGCGATTGCTATTATCGCTACTAGCTTTTTGCCGCTTTATCTTACCGCGCTTGCGCATTTGTGCTTGCTGCTCTTTTCGGGGTTTTTATGTAAGTTGTTCAGTTTAACACGGTGTGGTAAATTGTTTGATTGCCTTGCCATTGGAATGGAAGCGCTGATGGCAATGGTCGCATTGTTTTTCTTTATGGTGAGCGTTGGTACTGGTTTGATGCTTGTCATTGGCACAGGAGGGTGAGTGCTTTGCAGACTATGAAAGACGTGGTGTTTACCCTGTGTCTTGCAAGTCTTTGTGCGGGGGTTTTGCTGCATTTGTTTCCGGATGCAGCTGCAAGGCGCTGCATGAAAGCAGTCGCGGGGCTATATGTGTTATCCGCAGTGCTCGGTGGGGCGCAAGACGCACAAGTTATGATGACGGAAATGGCACAAAGTGTTTCGGTTGCAAATGAGAGCACAGCGCTAGTATATGATACAGATACAAGCGGCTTTGAAGATAATCTGTTAGAACAAAGTGCGCAGGGGTTAAATGCACAGTATGATGCATATTTGGCGGCGGAAGGGTATGATGTAAGTGTGGAGATTACGTTGGCGCAGACGCAAGACGCTGTGGTGGTACAAGCTGCCTGTGTTGTGGCAAACACTCCGCTATCCATTGAGGCGCAAGGCGATATCAGCGCCTATCTTTGCGGGGCGCTTGCGCTTAGTGAAGTGACTTTTATATAAAGGCGGAGGCGCAAGATGAAACAGTGGCAAGAAAAACTGCGGGAGCAATTGAAAAACAAAAAACTGGCAAGTAAGCTAGTAATCTATCTTGGTTTGCTTGGCATGGCATTGATTTTGATTTCTGAACTCTTTGGTGCAGAGAAGGTAAGTGTGGCAGATGTTTCTGGCACAGAACAGAGTATTCTAGCGCAGGATGGCAATGAAATGACAACGGTGAGCATTTCAACAGAAGAAACTTATCGCGCCAATTTAGAAGAAAGTCTAGCGTCTTTGATTACCCAGATGGAAGGTGCGGGAAAAACGATTGTGATGATTACGCTTGTTTCGGGCGAAGAAGTCGTCTATGCACAAAATGTGACCCAAAGTGATAGCCAGATAAGCGAAAGTCATGTCCTGTTAGAGAGTGGCGAGGCATTGAGTGAAAAGGTTTATACACCGACGGTGTGTGGGGTTGCAGTGCTCTGCGAGGGTGGAGACAGTATCCTGGTGGAAGCAAAAATTACCACGATGGTTACGGCGCTATTTGATATTTCAAGCAACCGTGTGACGGTGGAAAAACTGGGGTGAGGGAAAATGTGTGGTGCCTATATCGCAAAGTGATTTTTGGAATGTTTTATCTCTTGTGTTCATATCTTATAGAAACGCAAAAGACCCGAAGGGGCGCGGTACTCGATTTATAATGAATGACTATAATAGGAGGCAATATCAGTATGAGAAAATCAGATAAAACAACCCAGCGCGCTACCGCACTTACCCTTGCAGCAGCCCTTGCCGTGGCGGTTTATTTAAACTGGGAATATGCTAAGGTGGATACCAGTGATTTTACAGAGGATAGCATCACGGTCAGTGCGAGCGTCAGCCAAGTGAGCGGCGATGATGTGGTGATGACAGACGGCATTGCCGATGGACTGCTAACCGACCAAGAGGCGTTAGAAGCGGCGGATAAAACCTATGGTGAGGCGCAGCTTGTGAGTGTGTTGGCGGATACTGGGACGGAGTTCTTTGAAGAAGCGCGCCTTAATCGCACGAAAACGCGGGACGAGGTGCTAGAGTATATTCAAGAAAGTTTGCAAGACGCTTCGCTGAGCGACGAGGATGTCGCAGCGCTCACGCAGGAACTTTCGGTTTGCTTAAATAATATCACGCTAGAAAACGAAATTGAGACCCTTGTCATCGCCAAAGGGCTTGCGGATTGCATCTGTTTTTTAGATGATGGCACTGCGCATATCACTGTAATGACAAGCGGAAGTACCCTAGAGGCAACACAGGTTGCGCAAATTCGCGATATCGTATTGAGTAAATACGATATCGACGCGTCTGGCATTACGGTTGTGGAGGTAAAATAGCAGGAATATTTCTATCAGTTCTGTAAGTTTTTGGGGTAAAACACTTGCGCTTTGGCGGATAGTATGATAAAATATTTAGGCGTTAAGTGCCGCTGTGTCCGCAGCGGGGTTAATGACACATCATTAAACGGATGGTCCTCTGACGAAAAATCTTCGTGTATGAACGTCTACAAACAAATGGAGGATTATACAAATGGACGCATTACTCAAAATTACAGAAGGCATGGTAAAAGAAAACCGCCCACAGTTCAACGTTGGTGATACCGTACGTGTTAGCGTGCGCATCAAAGAAGGCGAACGTGAGCGTATTCAAAACTTCGAAGGCACCGTTATTGCGAAAAAACATGGCGGCGTTGCAGAAACCTTTACCGTTCGTCGTACCGCTTATGGCGTTGGCGTAGAGCGCGTATTCCCAATTAACAGCCCATTCGTTGAAAACGTTGCGGTTGTTCGCAAGGGTAAAGTACGTCGTGCTAAATTGTTCTACCTACGTAGCCGCACTGGTAAGGCTGCTAAAGTTAAGAGCAAAATCTGATAATCCCAAAAGGGAAAAGGGACAAACTAGTTTTGTCCCTTTTTTCTTTATTGTAAACAAATACAATCTGTGAAGATATAAAAGACTGTGAAAAGGAGTGTGCTTTATGGAAGAAACAAAAAATGAAAGCAAGTTTTGGCTCTCGACCTTAGAATGGTATGAGTCCCTTGTGCTTGCGATTTTAATGATGGTGCTACTCTTTTCTTTTTTCTTTCGTGTGATCCGCGTGAGTGGCGATTCGATGAACCCCACCTTGCAATCGGGGGATAGTCTGATTGTCTGGGCGGCTGGATATGAGGCACAGGTTGGTGATATTATCGTGGTCGATGGAGACATTGACTATGGCAAAGCCTTGGTAAAACGTTTGATTGCAACCGAAGGTGATGTGGTTGATATTGATGCCGAAACAGGCGAAATCATCGTCAATGGGGTGGTGCTAGAAGAGGATTATATCCTTGAGGACAACTACACCCGCGGCAATATCATCTATCCGATTACGGTGCCGGAGGGAACGGTGTTTATCTTAGGAGATAATCGCAATAACTCTGGGGATAGCCGATTTTCTACCATTGGTTTTATTGATGAACAAGACATTCTCGGTAAAGTGATTTTCCGTCATTTCCCGTTTAGTAGTATGGGGGTAGTTTCGTAATGAATAATGATGCACAGCTCGCGAACCAGTATAATATTCAGTGGTTCCCTGGGCATATGATGAAAACCCTGCGTTTGATGGAAAAAGAAATCTATAACGTAGATGCAAGCCTTGTGCTGTTAGATGCACGTATTCCGCTTTCTAGTCTAAACCCAGAAATTGAAAGCATTACCAATCGCAAACCAAAACTATACGCACTGAATAAGGCGGATTTGGCAGACCCTGCCATTACCGCGCAGTGGATTGAATATTTCCGTGCGGCAGATGCGGGCTGTGTTGCCATTAGTGCGAAACAAAAAGGTGGCACAGCAGCGGTGAAGAGCGCAATCAACAAAGAACTTACCGCCTTGCTTGCTCGCCGTCAGGTGCGCGGCATGTCAGGTGCACGTATTCGCTTAATGCTTTGTGGCATTCCCAATGTGGGCAAATCTACCTTTATTAACACCTTTGTGG
>JAWXUQ010000027.1:0-34594 GCA_044426225.1 Faecalibacterium sp.
TGCGCACATCGAAATAGACATTTTCATTTTGCCGTGTTTTCACCATGATGTGCTCCGCTATTAGGACACCCTCACGGCGCACCTGCTCCTGCGTCATTGCTCGCATTTCATCGGGGGGGGATTTCCTGGATGAGTTGCGCATAGCAGCTGTCTCCTGAATCGCCCACAGAGATATTCAATAGCTTTTTACAGCTCGCATTGACATAGATAACCTTGTCGCTCTCTACGCTTAAAATAACTGTCGCATCGGGGACTAGTTCCATAAAATTAGAAAACATCTTTAAATCTTCCATGTGAAAACTCCTCAAATCCTTGATGGTATAAGTGCTCGGCGGTGATTCGTTGAGGACAGACTTTAGCGTTCTGTTAACTAATATCACCATATATAATATTTAATCAAATATAGTATATATCGAAATTAAAAATAATACAATAAGAAACGGAGAACATTCCTGTTTTTTATGAATTTATGTCTGATGTTCTGGTGATTTTGCCCCATATTATATGCTACCATACGGGCGGCACCGCTGCTTTCTTATGATTTGTTACTGAAAACCATAATCTTGTTCATCTGATAAAAACAACGCAGCAGCTTGAAAAAGTGCAACGCAATCTAAGCGCCTTGGGTCAAAGCCTGTGCGAGATTCGATTTTTTTCAGCTGATATTGTAGCGTATTTGGGTGAATCATAAGGCGTGCAGCAGCGTGTTTGATAGAACCGTTTTCTTGGTATAAAACAGAGATATAGCGCATATCGTGGTGGATATCGGCAATGCTGTAGTCGCCAAACAATCGGGATAGATAGCGCTGCTTCGATTCAAATGCAATTTCGTTTAGCATGAATTCAAGCATGAACTTGCGGCACGCAATGACCTTCGCTCCTTGCAGGCGAAGGCCAA
Source organism: Faecalibacterium sp. (assembly GCA_044426225.1). GTDB lineage: Bacteria > Bacillota > Clostridia > Oscillospirales > Ruminococcaceae > Faecalibacterium. Next base: position 899 of record JAWXUQ010000027.1, read on the forward strand.
GATTTGCTGCGCCATGCGCCTCGAGATATTGCTGATGGATTTGCGTGAAATGTAGTGCGTCATCGTCTGTCCCAATGTACGCATCGATTCCTTGTTCTGTTAAGTAGCTTGAAAGTTCTTGCGCCTGTGCCAGTAATTTGGCACTGTCTAATTTACGCAGTAAAACAATCACGGTGCGCGCAGAAGAAAAAATAATAGGGTCAAACGATAACATAGAAAAATATAGACTTGCTTGCTTTCGCGCGAACTCTGTTGTTTGTGATACGGGGCGAATGACCATGACGCGGCGATGATGTGTGATGTCGACATCAAGTGTTTTGGCATGAGCAACAAAAGTGTCATTTATTATTGTTTCGTTGTCACAAATCCATGCGTTGTAAAAATCGGCAGTGTCCTCCTGCTTTTTGCGTCGCTTGTTTTCACTTTCTTGCGATTGTAATAAAATTTGAGTCATTTTTTGGATGATTTTGCTATATGCTCTTGCTGTTTCGTAAGCACCAGTCACCCCAACAACACCAACGATTTCACCGTTTACAACGATGGGCAGGTTGGTGCCGATTTTTGCGCCTTTGTATTGCTCATTTGAATGCACAACAACCTCGTCTAATCCTCTTAGGATAATATTGTGCGCCGCTTCGTGATAGGTGCCGACGCGTTCAGGGTCTGAATTTGCTAAAATGACACCGTCGCTTCCCACAACGTTTAGTTTTAAATCAATTAATTGTGAGAGCTCGCTTACAATGGCTTCTGCATTTTCTTTATAAATATGTACCATACTATCACAAATCCTTTCTGTTGATGTGTGTTGGATCGCGCTTTTTAGAAAAACGGTGATGATATTGTATGCCTTGTTATTAGTATGTGCGATGTTGGTGTGAAAGTCAATCTAAAACGGTGTTTTTTTGTTTTGTAAACCAAAAAAAGCATTGCTATTTTTTGGTTGCAAGACGTTGCTATTTCCTTTTTCTGTATGGTATAATCGTCACATAATATAAGCGCAAATGCTTTGAAAATTGTTGATATTACACAATGGAGCCGTGGTGTGTTACCTGTGTGCAAATTGCGCGCTTTTTCACGGCTCTGATAATCAGAAAGGACATGATGATGAAAGATTCTATTCACAAGTATTTCCAAGTTGGTACCATTCAATGGATGAGCTTCCCCAAACGTCCAGCAATGGATTCACTTCTAGCCATTGCAAAAGATGATTTCTTTGATGCAATTGAGCTGAAAAGTTTCGGGAGTGCAGAAGAAAATGCCAAGGCAAAAGCAATCTTAGACCAAAGTCATCTAAAGGTTTGCTATGGCGCACAGACGCGCCTGTTAGGACCCAAGCTCAATCCCAATGATTTAAATGAGGAAGGTCGTCTTGCTGCGCAAGCAACTTTGATGGAAGCAATTGACGAAGCAGAGTATCTTGGCGCAAAAGGGATTGCATTCCTTTCGGGTAAGTGGGAATCAGAAACCAAGGATGAAGCCTATGCACAGCTACTAAAAACTACGCGCGCTATTTGTGATTATGCAAAGACAAAAGACATGATGATTGAGCTAGAAGTCTTTGATTTTGATATGGATAAAGCCTCGCTCATTGGCCCCGCTCCTTATGCAGCGCAGTTTGCGGCAGATATGCGCATGACGCACAATAACTTTGGTTTGCTTGTGGATTTAAGCCACTTCCCCACAACCTATGAAACAAGCCAGTTTGTTATTCGCGCTTTGCGCCCCTACATTACTCATTTCCATATCGGCAACGCGGTTGTTGAAGAGGGTAAAGACGGTTACGGTGATTTGCATCCACGTTTTGGTTATCCCAATAGTGCAAATGACACCGCAGAATTGCTTGATTTCTTCCAGGTCATCAAGCAAGAAGGTTTCTTTTGTGCAGAAAAACCATACGTGTTATCGTTTGAAGTTACCCTGCGTCCAGGCGAGGACGAAGATGTTGTGCTCGCAAATACCAAACGCGTGATTAACCGCGCGTGGGCATTATTAGAAGATTAATTTACAAAACGGGAAGAAAAGGAAGGCTCCAAATGAAAATTGTTGTATTGGATGGCTATACGCTAAACCCAGGGGATATTTCTTGGGCAGGGCTTGAAGCACTTGGCGAAGTAACAGTATATGATCGTACCCCCGTAGGGGATGCAGCTGAAATCATTGCGCGCATTGGTGATGCAGACGCAGTTTACACCAACAAGACCCCCATTTCGGCAGATACCCTTGCTGCTTGCCCAAATGTGAAATTCATTGGGGTGTTGGCAACAGGTTATAATGTAGTAGACGTTGCCGCCGCGAAGGAAAAATCAATTTCCGTTTGCAACGTACCTACCTATGGCACGGATGCAGTTGGTCAGTTCGCAATTGCGATGTTGCTTGAAATCTGCCATCATGTGGCACATCACTCGGACGCAGTGCACCAAGGCCGTTGGGAAAATAATGTGGATTGGTGCTTCTGGGATTATCCACTCATTGAGCTTGCTGGCAAGACCATAGGGATCATCGGTTTTGGGCGTATTGGGCAATCCACAGGGCGCATTGCAAAGGCATTGGGCATGCATGTGGTTGCGTATGATAGCTATCCATCCGATGCAGGCAAAGAAATTGCAACCTATGTAAGTTTGGACGAACTGTTTGCAGCGGCGGATGTTGTTGCGGTACATTGCCCACTGTTCCCTGAAACAGAAGGTATTATTTGCAAAGCAAATATCGAAAAAATGAAAGACGGTGTTATTATTTTGAATAATAGCCGTGGACCTTTGGTGGTAGAGCAAGACCTAACAGATGCATTGAATAGTGGCAAGGTGTTTGCCGCAGGGTTGGATGTAGTGTCCACCGAGCCGATTAAGGGCGATAATCCTTTGCTTGGTGCGAAAAATTGCATCATTACACCACATATCAGTTGGGCACCAAAGGAAAGCCGCAGCCGATTAATGGATGTTGCAGTGGATAATTTGAAGTCGTTCATCGATGGAACAATCATCAACTGCGTGAATTAAAGTGCGCGAATGCCTTGCGACACAATGCGCAAGGCATTTTTTGTATCATGGCAGAATGGAGCGATTTATGAAAGTTGTAATCTCAATTGACTCAATGAAAGGTAGTCTTTCTACGATTCAAGCAGGAAATGCGGCGCGGATGGGCGTGTTGCGTGCCGTGCCAGACGCACAAGTGATTGTGATGCCTTTGGCAGATGGCGGTGAAGGCACCACGGATGCACTTCTGTATGCGCTTGGCGGCAATTTAGTTGCAGTGGATGTGGTAGGGCCTTATGGCAAACCAACCAAGGCACAATATGGTCAGCTTTCTGATGGAAAAACAGCGGTGATGGAAATGGCGCAGGCATCGGGTATTACACTAGACCCCACACGTGAACCACTCGTTGCGACAAGCTATGGAGTAGGGCAGATGATTTTGCATGCAATCCATGCAGGGTATCGTGAATTTGTGATTGGCATTGGCGGCAGTGCAACCAATGACGGTGGTGTGGGTATGTTGCAGGCTTTGGGCTATTCTTTCTGTGACCAAGATGGCGCAGAAATCCCAGTTGGCGGCGAAGCAGTTGGCAAAATCGCTGCTATTTCAGCGGAGAAAGTCCAGCCTGTGCTCAAAGAATGTGTGTTCCGCATCGCGTGTGATGTGAATAACCCACTTTGTGGTGCGCAAGGCGCAACTGCTATCTATGGTCCACAGAAGGGCGTCACGGAACAGACCTATCCGATTTTGGAAAATGCACTTTCCCATTTTGCGGCAAAAACTGCGGATTTTCTGGGCAAAGATGAAAGCAACTATCCAGGTGTTGGTGCAGCAGGCGGCCTAGGGTTTGCGTTTAAAACATATCTAAACGCGACACTGCGCTCAGGGGTAGGGCTGATTTTAGAAGCCATGAAACTAGAAGCACAAATGGATGCTGTGGACTATGTAATTACGGGCGAAGGACGCCTTGACCAACAAACAAGCATGGGCAAGGCACCTGTCGGTGTGGCACAATTGGCAAAAAAACATGGCGCGACAGTGGTTGCGATTGCCGGCTGTGTCACCGATGATGCGGGTGGTTGTAATGACGCAGGAATTGATGCATTCTTCCCGATTTTGCGGCGCCCATGCACCCTAGAAGAAGCGGTAGCCATTTCGCAGGCAACACAAAACGTCACCGATACGGTGGAGCAGATTTTCCGCTTGATAAAAAGCCTTTCTCACTAAGTGTGCAATCGATAAAAAACAAAACGACTTACCGATTTTGGTAGGTCGTTTTGTTTTTTTATTAGGATTAAGGGTTAAGCGCGCGTTTATATTCGCTGGGGGTTTGTCCGGTTTTTTTCTTGAAAACCTTGCTGAAATAATGTTGGTTAGAAAACCCGCAAAGCTGTGAGATTTCATTGATGGTGTATTTGTTGCGTGTGAGTAATTCTTGTGCGTGTTCAATACGTACCTGTGAGAGATAATCTTGGTAGGAAATGCCGAATTGTTGGCTGAATTGGTTGCTTAAAAAACTGGTGTTTACATGGTACTGTCTTGCAAAGTCCTCTAGCAAAAGGTTTTCGGAAAAGTTCTGGGTGAGGGTCGCTTTGATGCTGTTTAAGGTGATGAGCATCCAGTTCTTTTCTTGCCCTTCGCTGGATTTTTCTACAATATATAAGAATTGTTTTTTGAGGTAGTTAATCATGGCAGAAATGGAGTCGAAATAATATACCGTCATAATCAGGCTTTTGCCCTGGAATAGGTTGGGGTGTGAGGAAATCATTTCGTCTTTTAAGGTGTTGTACAAAATTTGAAGATAGAAATATTTTATTTTTGCAGTGGTGCGTAAATCGTGCTCTAATTCGGCATAAAAGGCTTCTAGCGCTTTATAGTTTGTGTTTTTTAATAGCAGTCGATAATAGGAAAGTTTTTCGCTGGATAAGAGGTATTTTTGGGTGCCTTCTAGGTCAGGAGTATAATGAATAAAGGTGTTTTCTTCTTTTAAAATACGGTTTTCTATACAAACCATTGATTGCGCATGGGCAACGCGCACTGTTTCAGATGCTTTGCTCATGCCAATACTAAAGCGAAAAATTCCTTTTTGGAACAGCAGGGTTTCAATCTCACTGAGCGTTTGCACCACTTGTTGGGTGCGAGAAAGTTGGTGTAACATGGGAATTACAAAAAAGAATTGAATTTGGTTTGCTTCTTTTAAAAAGATAATGAAATTTTCGCCCCATGCCCAAAATGGATTGATGTCAAGCGTTTCTGTTAAGGTATCAAAATCTTCACTGGTCGATTCGATTAAATAGAGCGAAGCTGAAATTAAGAGATCTTCTCCTTGGCGATATTCGCTCATATAGGTATCTATGGTAAAGCGGTTGTTAACGAGGTTTTCTTTGAATTCTTTTTGTAACTCACGTTCGAGTTGTTTTTTTCTTTTTTGCGAGTTGTTCTTGTGGGTGTCTTTGTATTTTTGGCTTTGTTCAATGCCGTGTTCAAGTGCTTTGTAAAAATCAGCCGTATTGATTGGTTTTAACAGATAATCGACAACCCGTAATGAAATAGCCGTGCGTGCATAAGAAAATTCACTGTGTCCACTTAACACGATAAAGGCGGTTTCTTTGTGATGTTCGCGTACAATGCTTAGAAAATCTAAGCCATTATCCTTGCCTAAACGAATGTCACAAACAATGATATCAAATGGCTTTTGAAACACCAAGGCAAGCGCCTCTTGTTGCGTCCCTGCTTGTAAAATTTCAGAAAAAGGAATGGGTGCGCGTTCTAATTTTTTTTGGATGCTTTCGCGGATTAAGTATTCATCATCTACAATCAGTATGCGGTACATCGCCTGTGCTCCTTTCACTCCTCGTGTTGTTACAAAGTGGCTTGATAAGGTAATATAATGCGAATTAATGTTCCGTGTGATGGGGTGGATTTGAGGGTCAAGCCATAAGGGGCACCGTATAATTTGGATAAGCGACGGTGCACGTTAAGGATACCGATGTGGTTGGTTGCAATTTCGGTGGAATCAATTTGCAATTGTGCTTGCAAACGCTCTAGTTGCGCTGTTGGAATGCCAGTGCCGTCATCGAATAAATCAATGTGTAGGTGCGCACCATCGCGATAGCAACAGATGCTGATTTCACCATCGCGGCTCATGTTTTCAAATCCATGCAAAATACTGTTTTCAATCAATGGCTGCAAAATGAACTTTTCGACAATACAGTTTTCTACCTCGGGTTCAATTTGTACAAAAAACTTGAGTTGATGATAAAAGCGAATTTGGTGTATTTTCAAATATATTTCAGCGGAATGCAACTCAGCTTGTAGCGTCACCTGCTCGCTTTCTTTTAAATTATAATGGAGCAAGTCGCCAAGCAAAGAGGCTGCTTCTTGCACTTCGGGAACATCATTGATTTCACCAAGGGCTTCAATCGCTTGCAAGGTGTTATATAAAAAATGTGGATTAATTTGCGCTTTTAATAGTTTAAGCTGATAGGTTTGCATGGTAATTTGGTTGCGATAGACTGAGTTAATCAGAGTGTCGATTTGGGTCAACATTTGATTGTAACCATTAAAGATAACCTCGATATCATCAAAGCTCGCAGAGGCATCAAGGTGCTCACTGTAATCTCCTTTTGTCACTGCCGCCATAGAATGTGATAATTGGTTGAGTGGGCTTAAATAGTGACGCAGTAAAAGAGCGATTGAGATACACCTGCCCAGAATTAAAAAGCTAGGCAAAAGAAAGCTGCTTAACATGGTGGAAAAAAACTGCGCCACATAATAGCTTGTGGGAATGCGCATAACGATAGACCAATCGGTGTTCTCTAGCGCTTGTACAGTAGAATAGCTGTTGGTATCATCTAATACAATGTCCGAGTTCTCGTTTGCCGTGGCTATGATATTGCCACGTTCATCTTCCAGATAAAGTGCAAAAGGGTATATATCACTTGCATCAAAGCTGTTATATTGATTGGTGATGAATTTCTGAAAATCGTTGCTCTCGCACATGACGGCAAGATAGCCAATGGGGGTGGAATAATTCACATTCCCAATCGCGCGCACCAGAACATAAACACCTTCGTCTGCTGTGCCTACCACGAAATCGCTTTCATTGGGAGAGAGTAAAATATAAGAGGTTTGTTGGAAATCCTCAGGGCCGTTAATTGTATTTTGCTCAAATAAATTTGCGCTTACATTTTCACCATAGATAAAATCACCGTCTTGCCCATAAAAGGTGATGTGATAATAATCTGCCGTAGTGGTAGAAAGCAGCGTCTGTGTAGAAAGCACCGACCAATAGGAGAGTTGTTCAAGCGCTGAAAGGCTGTCGTCCTGATCCAGTGCGATGATCGCCTCGGCAACCTCTACACGGTTTAATAATAAAATAGCGCTATGGTTCATTTTATCAATGACGACATCTAGGTTTTGCGCGGTACTATAACACAGTGAGCTTGCATTGGCTGTGATTTGCTCTTTAATAAAGGAATAGGTCATGCGGGAAAGATAAAGCGAATAAATGAAAATAGAAACTAGGCAACAAATAAAAAATAAAAGAGTGACACGCACAACAAGGGAACGATTCCAAATTTTAGTTTGCTTTTTCATAATGTTCTCCAGTGCTTAAAAAATCATATCGGTTATACCAACGGGGAAAACATGGTTGATTGTACTAGATGGAAAAAATAATGCTTTGTGAACAAAAATATTATATCATACAAAGGTGCTATAAAAGCAAAATGACACAAAGTTAGAAAAAATATTACACTTTTTTGGCTCTGCTGCTATAAAAAAATGGATTGATTGAAAAAATGGCTAATAATTTTGATAAAAAAGTTTATTTTTTGTGCTTTGTTTCTGTGGTACAATTACTTCACAGACAACGGAGGGGCTATCAATACAATGTTTCGCCCGAAACAGTTGGCAGCTTCTAACGAACCCAAAAGAAGGAGAAGAAACATGAAGAAAATTACTCGACGCAGCTTTTTACAATTAGCAGGTGCAACTGCTGTTGCTTCGGCAGCCGCTGCATGTTCTAGCGATTCTACCACCACCACAAGCACTTCTACCACCACATCTAGCGCGGCTACTGATTCTGCAGATGATGCAAGCGCAGACGTATCTGGTACTATCATCCTTTTAGGTGAGTCTATCAACGTACTTGCAATTACTGCAGCAATGGAAAAATATCTAGAAACACATCCAAATGTTGATTTCGAAAGCATCAGCATGACTGATACCACCGAGCTTAACACTACCATGACCGCAAAAATCGGCGCAAACGATTTGCCAGATATGATGTGCTGCCAGGTTAGCTCGACCCTAGTGGAATATGCAACCAACGGTTACTTAACTCCAATCACCAGCTGGGGCGTTCAGGACACCATCATCGACGGTGAGACCACGCTGATGGAATACAATGGCGAAACCTATGCAAACCCAATGACCTTTACCACCACTGGTGTTATCGTTAACTGCGATACCATGGATATGTACGGTGTTGATTACTATCCAGCTCCACACTGCATGGAAGACTTCCTAGCAAAATGCCAAGAACTACAAGATGCTGGTCTTGCATCTCCTATCGTGCTTGCAGGTAAAGAAACTAGCCCTTCGACTGCTTTCGTATTCCAGTATGTTTACCAGAATGTTTACGGCGATGAGCCAAACTGGTATGCAAAAGTGCTTCGTGGTGAAATGTTCTGGAACGGACCAGAATTTATGTCCACCTACGATGCTTACGAAAAACTCATTCCTTACTTGAACTCTGATATGCTTGGCATGGACTCTGACGGTGCACGCCGTGACTTCATCACCAACGAAGCTGCATTCTATATTGATGGTAACACCAGTCTTGCAACCCTACGCAACCTAGATGAGACCCTGAATATGACATTCTATGCACCTCCTTTCGCTGAAACCGAAGATAAGATGAGCGCAGTTACTAGCTTTGATGCCGCTGTATGTGTTTCCTCTACCACTGAGTCTTTGGCAGCTTGTGAAGATTTCTACAAATACCTGTTCAGCGTAGAAGGTTATATGCTTGCAGCAGAAGCAAGCACCCTAACACCTACTGTTGCTGAAGCAGCTGAATTCATTGAAAGCGACCCTGCATTGGCTAACATGCTATCTGAACTTGCTGACGGCATGGCTGCAAGCGCAATGCTTTCTCGTGAATGGATTGACGGTATTAAAGAAGTTATGAAAGACGGTTCTCAGAACTTCCTTGCTGGCATGTCGATTCAAGAAGTTTGCGATACCATCGAATCTGAGCATCAGCGCCTGATGGCTGCAAACCCAGAATACGTTGAGAGCTTCCTAGCTTCTTACGTAGATGTGTGATTTTCAACTCATTCTAAACATCGATAAGTAGAACCCAAAGGGGCGGCAGAAGATACTGCCACCCCTTTTTTGAAAGGATTTCTTATGAAAAAACGGTCAAAACTTGCAGATGCAGCGCCGCGCTTTGCCATGGTACTTCCTGCGCTGTTCCTTTACATTGTTTTTGTAATCTATCCCTTGTGCGGTGGTGTTTATTACAGCATGACAGACTGGGATGGCATTCGAAACAGTATGAATTTTATTTGGTTTGATAATTATATTACCTTGTTCCAAGATACCTCGGTCATTACACCTTTGCTGAACACCATTAAATATGCGGCTGTTACCACGATATTGATGAACGTGCTTGCATTGTTGTTTGCAATTGGGCTTGACCATGAATTTAAAACCAAGAACTTGTTGCGCGCATGTATGTTTTTGCCGGCGCTGTTAAGCCCCCTTGTAGTTGGCTTTATCTTCAGCTTTATTTACTCGCAGCCTTTGGCAGATATCGGCGAGCAACTTGGTATTACGGTTGTGGCAAACAACCTACTCGGCAGCACAACATGGTCGCTGTGGGCAGCAACCTTTGCGGCAACTTGGCGCATGACGGGTTGGTACATGGTTGTTTATCTGGCTGGTTTGCAGGCAATCCCTGGCGATTTATACGAAGCGGCTGACTTAGATGGGGTCACCCCATGGAAGCGTTTCACCCAGATTACCTTCCCTTTGATAGCACCGTCGTTTACCATTAATATGGTGCTTGCAGTAGAACGTGCGTTCAAAGAATACGACATGGTTTACTCTTTGACCAACGGTGGTCCTGGTAACTCAAGCGAATTGCTTGCACTTACCATCTACCAAGAATCGTTTACAAACTATCGTGTTGGCTATGGCTCGGCAATCGGTGTTATTTTGTTCTTGATGATTGTTGCAATTACGCTGTTCCAGATGATTTGGTTAAGAAAGAGAGAAGATAATGCTGCTTACTAAAAAAGAAAAAACGGTTAACCTTGCAGATAAGCGCAAAATGAAACCTAGAGAAATTATCTTTGAAATCATTATGATTGCGTTGGTGCTCGGCTTTTTATATCCCTTCTTTATTATGTTCTTCGTATCGGTAAAATCTGCACGCGAGGCGCTTCTTAGCCCTAGTAGTTTCCCGAGTGAGTTCCATTTTGAAAACTATGCCTATGTTTGGGAAACGATGAATTTTAGTCGAATTTTCTTCAATAGTTTCTTTGTTACTGGGCTTAGCGTGTTGGGCATTGTGGTGCTTGCGGGCATGGCGGGCTATGTGATTGCAAAAACAAACACCAAGTTTTACAAGTTTTTGTATCTCTTCATCCTGTCGGGCATTATGATTCCATTCTATACCTGCCTTGTGCCAGTCATTAAACTTGCAACGCAGCTAGGGTTCACAAACTCGCTGATTGGCTTGGTTATCATTTACTGGGGTCGTTCACTGCCCATGGCAACCTTCTTGTACGTTGGCTTTATCCGCGGTATTCCCAATGAAATCATTGAATCTGCAACGGTTGACGGCGCTAACCTGTGGGTTTGCTATTGGCGCGTTGTATTCCCAATGCTAAAATCGATTACCTCTACCATCGTTATCCTAAACGCACTCAGCATTTGGAATGACTTCCTCTTGCCATCACTATTGATCAGTAAGAGCGCATATCGCACCCTTCCATTGTGCCAATATTACTTCCAACAGGGCGAATTTGGCTCGGCATGGCAGTATTCCTTCTCGGCCTATATCCTTGCGATGGTTCCAATCCTCATCCTTTATATATTCTTGCAGAAATATATCATTAAAGGTATTTCCGCTGGCGCTGTTAAGGGCTAAGAAAGGATATCTAGCATGTTTACAATTTACTATGATAATCGGGTGCAAACCATTGCCTTTGGTGCCCAAAAGCTAAAAGCAGCGCTTGCTGCGCGCGGTGTGTTTGTAAGTGAGCGCCCAGTGCAAGAGTTTGTATATGATAAAACAAAACCTGCATTGGTGGTTCGCATGACACCGCGCCCTGGGCACCTGTATAAAGAGATTGATTTTAAACATGTGCTATCGGCAGAAGGTTATGAGATTGTAAAGGACGGTGCAACCTGGCTGTTAAACGGTATGGATGCAACTGGTACCATGTACGGTTTGTTTGACCTTGCTGAAACGGTGCTAAATGGTGGGTTAGATGCTATTGTAGAAAAGCATGAAAACCCATTCCATGAAACGCGTGGCATTAAATTAAACTTGCCATACGAACCGTATGATTCAGGTGATCCGTTTACGCAAAATGAAGAAACGCTTTTGACCCAAAAATATTGGCGCTCTTTGATTGATTTTCTTGCGTATAACCGGTATAACTGCCTGAGCCTTTGGAGTGAGCATCCCTTCCACATGATGTTCCGCCTAACAAAATACCCAGATACCTGCCCCTATTCGGAGGAAGAACTGCATCAATACCAATCGCTGTATAAGTTCATCTTCCGCTATGCGGCAGAGCGTGGGATAAAAACATATCTAATCACATGGAACATTCGGTTAACCCCTGCCGTTGCAAAAGGGCTTGGTTTGCCCGCAGAACTAGGCGATATGTTTAATCGATACGATGCAATCCGTGATGATACTATCCATAACCCCAATCCTGCTGCCATCTTGGACGAGGTGCGTCAGCATCTGCCCATCGTGCAGGATTATTTCAAAGAATGCATTAAAACCCTTGCTTGCACTTACGAAGATTTGTGCGGCATTGGCACGAATGCAAGCGAAGAGATGGTTGGCAGCACCGAAGAGCGGGTGAAGTGGGTAGAGGAAACCTATCTGAAAGGAATTGTGGAAAGCGGGCGCAAACTACCCTTTATCTTCCGCACAAACCTTACCTCTAGCCAGTCAATTATTGATTTGTTTGCGGGCGAATATCCTGCACATTGCACCCTAAGTTGGAAATATTCCTGTGCGCACATGTATTCCTCTACTGCGCCACAGTTCGAAAAACTATGGAAGGCTTGGGACGATGTTAACTTTGGCGATGTGGATATTATCTATACTGTGCGAAACGATGATTTCCATACCTTCCGGGGTGGCAGCTATGATTTCTTGCGCGAATATATCAAAGGCATGAAAAAGCCGAATGTTCGCGGCTATTATTGGGGCGCAGATGGATACCTTTGGGGCAAAGATTTCCAACATGTGCCACATAAGCACATGACGTGGGAATACGATTTTGAGCGTCATTGGTATGAGTTTGAGCTGCTAGGGCGTCTAGGCTATAACCCAGACACCCCTGAAAGCATTTGGCAACATACCTTCGCACGGCACTATGGTGCGGCGAGTGAAGCGTTCTATGCAGGCTTCCAGGCGGCAGGGCACATTTTGCCACCTGCTCAGCGGCTCTATTGGATTAATTACGATTTCGAATGGCATCCAGAATCCTTGCTTTCTAGCATGGGCTTTAAAACGGTGCGTGATTTCGCAACAGGTGAGGCAATGCCGGGGGTTGGCACGCTTTCTATTCCAGAAAGTGCTGCGCTTATCTTATCAGGGCAAAGCACAGAGCTTGAAACCTGTGATATGGTTTTGGCAGAGCTTGCTGCGGCAAACGAAGCGCTTGGTGCGCAGCTTGCAATTATTGAAGCGGCATTTGTCAGCGATGGTTTGTCGGGCGAGGCAGAATGTGCTTATCTTGATTTGCAGGCATGGCATGCGCTGTGCGATTACTATCGCTATAAAATCATTGGCGCAAAAGAGCTTTGCCTACTAGAAGGCACGGCGGACGAAACCCATCGTGACCTTGCGGTGGCTGCACTTACCGAAGGTGTTGCAGCTTGGCGCACGCTAAGTGAAGTATGGGCATCACACTATATGCCATACAAGACAGCACGCTCAAAATATTACTTCGGGTTTGGCTTTTACCTAGATGATGTAAAACGCGATGTTGCGTTTGCAAAGAATTATGTAATAGGAGAAAAAATAAAATGATTTGGTCTGAATTAACAACAGGCATTTACCCTTGGGATATTCACGATGAAGGGATTGAAAACATTTTGGATAACCTGCAAAATTATGCAGGGAACAATGCGGCCTATATGCTTGCCTTGATGCATCCAGAAAAGCGCCCTTTGCATGCGAATTATTACCCACATAACCCGGTGCGCAAACGCTATATTGCAGAAGATAGTCGCTGCTACTTTACCATTCACCCAGAATGCTATCAAGATAGCGTGATTAAACCATTGCCTAGTGAGCGTGATTTCTTAAAAGACACCGATTGGCTTGATGTTTTTATCAAAGGCTTGCGCAAACGTGGCATGAAAACTGGGGCAGAGATTTCTCATACTCCACTCGATGCTTACCGTGCGCGCCACGAATATCCACATCTCATTCAGCGCGATATTTATGGCAATCCACCCAAATGGGATATCATGTCTGACCAATTGCTTTGTTGGAATGCACCAGAAGCACGCGCTTATGTCTGTGCAATCGCAAAAGACCTTGCCACGAATTATGACCTTGATATGATTCAAACCTGTGCAGCACCTTATATGGTGGGTGAACCCAGTGTGCATTCACTACTACGCATTACGCTAGGTGGTTGTTTCTGCAAAAACTGTGAGCGCGAGGCGCGTGCACAAGGCTTGGATTGGGACAAAATCACCGCGACCGTAAGAATGTTTGCGGATGCATTCAATGTGAATACGCTAGAAGGGAAAGAGTTAAAGTTACTGATTGCGCAAGGTAATTCCAGTGCAACTTCTTTTTTACTAGAATATCCTGAACTGTATGACTGGCTAAAGTTCCGCCAAAACAGTGTCACAAGATTTATCAAAGAGCTTTCTGAGACCATTCATGCGGCCAATCCTAAGATTGATTTCCGGCTAAATACATTCTGCGAAGAAAGCGAGCTGTTTGGTTTGAGCATTCGCGATGTTGCCCCTTATGTGGATTCTATCCGTGTGATGGAATATGAGGAGCAAACAGGGGATTATGAAAAGGTTGCAAACAAAGCAAAGTGGTTTATGAATGTGCGCCGTATGGCGGGCGAAGATAAAAAAATCATTGCCGGTATTGCACCACGCCATTTGGCAACCCCAGAGCTCATTAAGCTAGGCATAAAGCAGGTCGGGCTTGGTGGCGCAGATGGTCTATCGTATGGTTTTTATGACGGTGCAAGTTTTGAAAACCTCAAAGCCATTCATCAAGGCATGGAAGATCTGAACGTGGTAATCAAATAATTTTACGCTGCGAGAGCGTGCGATTTCGTACGTTCTCGCAGCGTTTGTTGTAAGTAAGGAATTGACAGCCATAGAAAATAATGGTACAGTGTTTTCAAAAAGAGGATAGGATGTTTTTATAGATAATACGGATAAAAAATCTGTGTGTTTGTAAAGAAAGGGGTGCAGATGAAACACATTCGTAGGTTTGCCATTATCATGTTGATTGCTTTTGTGGGGGAATGCGCCAACGCGCTTTTGCCCTTGCCCATTCCAGCAAGTATTTATGGGCTTGTGCTCTTGTTTATCGCGCTGCAAACTGGCTTGTTGGCAGAAGAAACCATTGCAAAACCGGCAGGCTTTTTGTTAGAGGTAATGCCGCTGATGTTTGTACCGGCAGCGGTGGGGATTTTGGATGTTTGGGGGTTGTTACAACAACAAATTCTGCCCATTTTAGCGATTATCTGCCTGAGTACCCTGCTTGTTGCCTATTGCACAGGTATGGTGGCACAGCGCGTGATTGTGGCATTGCGCAGCAAGGAGCATACAGATGGAACAATTTGAGTATTGGGGACTGGTGCTGACCTTTCTTGCGTATGGTCTAGGGCTTTGGCTCAAAAAGAAATACAATGCACCCTGTTTTAACCCTATTTTGATTGCGACGGTTTGTTGCATTATTGTGTTGTTGCTTTGCAATATTGAATATAGCACTTATCAAAGTTCCACCAAGCTGCTTTCGTTTTTATTGACACCTGCAACGGTGTCCCTTGCGCTTTCGTTGCACCGCCAAGTGAATATCTTAAAGAAAAATTGGCTTGCGGTTTTCGTCTCACTCTCGGTGGGGGTCTGTACCAGTCTTTTGGCGGTGTGGGGTGGTGCAATGCTCTTTTCTTTAGAGCAAGAGATGTATTTCTCTTTGCTGCCCAAATCAATCACGACTGCAATCGGGATTGGGCTGACCGAAGAAATTGGTGGAATTGTTTCGATTACTGTTGTAGCAATTATTTTAACAGGGATTTTGGGAAATATCGCCATTCCGACGTTGTGTAAGGCTTGCAAAATTACAGAACCTGTGGCGGTAGGGCTTGCCCTTGGCAGTGCCTCGCATGTGATTGGTACGACAAAAGCATTTGAGCTTGGGGAAACAGAAGGCGCGATGAGTTCTGTTTCCATTGCCGTGAGTGGTTTGTTGACAGTGGTGATTGCGCCATTGTTTGTAAATTTACCCTTAGGTAACCTCTAAAAACGATCGCCTTACGGCTTAACATATTTATTGCACTTCGCTTTTTCCGTTCATCGTCATGAAAATCCTCGTTGATACACCAAGTATCAATTGCGGCTTTCATTTAGCTGAACAAAAAAATCAAAGCACACGAAACATGTTATCGTTATTAGAGATTACCTTTATAAAAAATATGTGAAATGTAACCTGCCGGGGCTACCTTGCGCAGTAAAGTGAGCAGACAGAAAGAGGAGTAAAGATGAAACTAACACAAACAGAACAGATTGCACCCAATGTATATCAATTTACCCTAGAAGCAGACCACGCAGAACTAGCAGCAGCCGCACAAAATGCATACGAAACAACCAAGGAAAATTTCTTGCTGCCCGGTTATGAAAAAGGTGCGGCACCACGTGAGGCAATTGAAGAAAAACGTGGCGATATTTTCACCTGCGATGGGCTAAATAATATGTTAGAAGTGCAGGGGATGGAGCTTTTATTGCAGGGCTGTGCAGCAGCAGGTGTGCAACCACTTTCTGTGCCAGAGCCTGAGGCAGTACGCTATGATGAAACTGGCTGCGCGGCGACCTTAACGGTTGCGATCATGCCAGAAGTCAAGCTGATTGCGTATAAAGGGCTGCGTCAAACCTATCCAAAAGCGGTGTGGAATGAAAGTGTGCTAGAAAGCGAACTAAATAATTTGCGCAGACACCTTGGCAAGCCAGAGCCAAAGGATGCCCCAGCGGAGATGGAAGATACTGTCAAAATTGATTTTTGCGGTAAAATTGGTGGGGTGGAATTCAGCGGTGGCGCAGGAGAAAACTTTGAATTGCAGCTAGGGAGTAACCGTTTTATTCCAGGGTTTGAAAAACAGATTGTTGGGCATAGCGCAGGTGAAACCTTTGATGTCTTTGTAAAGTTCCCTGTGCATTATCCCGCTGCAAAGTTAGCGGGGCAAGATGCAGTGTTTCAGGTAGTGCTACGTGAGGTTGCGGCATCTAATATGCCAGAACTGACAGATGAATTGGTGCACGAAGTGACGAAGCTCGCCTCACTTGAGGAATTGAAAGCAAAAATGCGCCAAGTAATCCAAGAGAAAAATGAACAGCAGGCATTGCAAGGTGCGCAAATTGCCTTGTTAGAAAAAATCGCAACACAGTCTGTGCTAGCAGATATTCCTGCCATTTTAGTCGAAGAGGAATATCAAGATGGGCTAGAGGCGATTACCACGCAATTGCGCTTGAAAGGGCTGACACTAGAGGAATATATTGAACAAATCGGTCTTACAAAAGAGGTTTTTGAGGCGAAAAACCGTCAGGGCGCAGCCCAAGCTGTGCGCAGCAAACTCGCCCTCTTGGCGGTTGCCAAGCAAGAAAATCTGACCGTATCGCCAGAAGAGATTTTGGCATACGTAGAAGAGGAAGCGCCCAAGCACCAAGCAAGTGTTGCAGTATACCAAAAGCTAGTCCCTGCTTATAAAACAGAATGGCAATTGCTTGTCAAAAAAGCAATCGATTTTGTAATGGGAAATGCGACATTTGTACCCGTGGATTGATAAGTTACAAAAGATTATACCCCTAAATTCAAAAAATAGTTATATTGCTAGGAAAGCAGAAGTGATGGTATACTATTCATAACAACGTGCACAAAATTCTCTTGTGCGTATCGTAGGAATAGAAAGCAGAACAAACGGATTTGGAGGTATCATTTTGAAACAACAATTTGCAAATATGTGCATCACAGTCGATGCCGATTGCGCACCCCTTGCCTTTGCGCTCAAGATATTGGCGCAAAATATTCAAACGGTGGATTACACGCAGAATAGCTCCTTTTCATTTGCTTGTGTCGAAGGCTTAGAAGCGCAAAGCTATCGTGTGACAAAGCAAGGTGAAAATGATTTTGCCATTGCATACACCTATGAAAATGGTCTAATGTATGCGGTTTTGGATGTTGCAGATGCAGTTCTGTGTGAGAAAACCGTTTCGGACTTCCACACGGGAGTAATCGCGCCAAGCGTGAAAAATCGCGGGATTAAGTTTAATATTCCCCTAGATGCGCGCAGCCCAAGCTATTCAGATGAGGCGGATTCCGCACAAAAAAACATTGAAAATATGTGGGATATGAGCTTTTGGACAGCCTTTATTGACCAGCTTGCTTCTTACAAATACAATGCAATTTCTTTGTGGAGCCTTGCACCATTTCCCTCGCTTGTTTATGTAGAAGAATATCCAGAAGTTTCTTTGCAGGACGTGAAACGCACAACGCGCCCAATTGTTTCTACCACAGAAGCAGATGGCATGTGCAATCCAGAGGTGCTTGGTAGTCTTGTTACTGTCAAAAAAATGACCATTCATGAAAAAATTACGTTCTGGCGCGCTGTCATGCAGTACGCAAAAGAGCGTTGCATTGATTTTTATTTGTTTACATGGAACTTGTTTACTTATGGTACAGAAGGCAACCCATACGGAATTGAGGAACATCAGAACTGTGCAGCAACAACGGATTATTATGAAAAAGCCGTTTGTGCGATGGTGAAAACTTATCCTTTGCTTGCGGGCATTGGTGTAACATGTGGCGAATGGATGACCCATACCCCCAAAGACGATATCGCATGGGTGCGTAAAACATACGGCAAAGGGATTGAAAATGCATTGCTTGATTGCCCTGAGCGTAATTTCAGATTTATTCATCGCTTGCAGTATGCAAATATTGAGCTAATTTTACAGGCATATAGCGATTTTACTCCACAGTTTGAAGTGAGCTTTAAGTATTCGCAGGCGCACATGCATGGTGCGGTAAAACCTGTGTTCTCGGATGATATGATGCAGGCATTGCCAGATACAGTCAAAATGTGGCTAACCGTGCGCAATGATGATTATTATATGTTCCGTTGGGGTGACCCTGATTTTGCCAAAGCGTATATTAGTAACATGCCAGAGCGCGAAAAACTATCGGGCTTCTTTATGGGACCAGATGGTTATACATGGGGACGTGAATATATCAGCAAAGATCTAGAAGTGCGCGGTACCAACGTAAGCGAAAAAATGTGGTATAGTTTTTACATCTGGGGTAAGGTCGCGTTTGACCCAACCGTAGATACCGCACACTTTGAGAAGCGTTTGGCGACAAGTTTTGGGCAGGAAGTAGCACCTACTTTGTTTGAAGCGTGGAAACTGGCTTCTGGCTTATTTGGCGATTTCCACCAGACGCATTGGCGCGATTTTGATTTCCAATGGTATCCAGAGGCTTGTTGCCATTTTATGGAGCCAGAACGTGCCCTTTGGTTTGCAGATATTAACGAGTTTATGACTTGTGTGAGTGAGCCAGGTGCAGGTAGATTAAGTGTCAGTGATTACTGTGCGGCAGTGCTGAGTGGCAGCCCACTTACCGGGGAATCTCCACTGGTTGCGGCAAAGCGTATCCAAGACAATGCGCGCAAATCAATGGCATTGGTCAAAACGTTAGAAGGCGCTGCGGTGAATAAAGAGTTCGCACGGACAATTATAGACATCAAGGGGCTCAATTTAATTGGGTTATACTACGGCTTAAAAGTAGAGGCAGCTGTCTTGCTTACCCTCGCGCGCGCACAGGGCGATGCCGCAAAAAAAGAGCAGGCAATTGCGCTGTTGACAGAATGTCTTGCGCTATGGAAAGAATATAGTGCTCTTGTCAGCGAACATTATCTTCCACAGCATCTAACCAGACTAAAACACGTCATTGACGTAAGCCGATTTGATGATTTGGCGGCTTGTGATATCTTATTGGCGCAGGAATAAGATAGTAGCTGCAAAAGGTGCCGTAAGATTTGCTCGGTGGCACATGTTCGTTGTGATGAAAACACCCACCAAGAAGGCTTTTATCAGCAGGGTGTGATCTGCGACTAGTCGATTTTAAAAAGAGTGCCGTTTTGATAAGCGGCGCTCTTTTTCTTTGCGGAAATAGTTTTGGGCATAGATGAAATCTTCTTGCGAATAGACGCTGAAATATGGTACACTGTCTAGTAGTTGTTTTTATTTATGACAGATGAAAAAGGAGCTTTACCATGCCCCACGAAAGATTTTCTTATCGCAGTTTAGAAGATGTTAAAACAAAGGCGGCAGACCTTGGCATTGTGCTGTCACTCGCAGCAGATACTAAGGTGCTTGCACAACCACTCAAAGTCAAAGAGATTACGATTGCCAATCGCCTTGGTACCGCACCGATGGAAGGCGCGGACTCTTTGCCCAATGGTTCGCCTTCCGAATACACCACCCGCCGCTACCTCAACAACGCGAAAGGCGGCAGTGCGGTGATTTGGTTCGAGGCAATCTCAATTGTGCCAGAGGCGCGTTCTTCTAGCACACAGCTGCTATTATCGAAGGAGAACCTAGAGGATTATAAGCGTCTGACCGATGCGGTCAAAGAAGCGGGGCGCAAGGCAAACGGATTTGCTCCTTACTTAATCATGCAGGCAAATCATAGTGGACGTTATTCTAATCCTGATAATAAACCCGCGCCCCTCATTGCCTATCGCCACCCTTGGCTTGAGCAATTCCGCGCGGCGGATGATAGCTGCATCGTCAGCGATGATTATCTGAAAAATTTAGAAGAAAAATTTGGTGAGGCAACAAAACTCGCCAAAGATGCAGGCTTTGACGCGGTAGACATTAAATCCTGCCACGGTTATTTATTGACCGAGTTGACGAGCGCCTTCACCCGCAAAGGGGAATATGGTGGTAGCTATGAAAACCGTGTGCGGATGCTTAAAAACTGTATCGCTGCCGCAAAGGTGCATGAGGATGCGCAGTTCCTAATCACCTCCCGCCTTGGCATTTATGATGGCTATGCCCATCCCTATGGCTTTGGGGTAAGCCCTGACAGTGGGCTGACCCCGGATTTGGCAGAACCAATCCGCCTTGTGCAAGAGCTGCGCAATGAATATGATATTCGCTTATTAAACCTTACCATGGGCAACCCCTATGCAACCACCCACGTTACCCGTCCCTACGATGCGGGCAAATATCTGCCAGACGAGCACCCCTTTATCGGGCTTGATCGGATGATACAGGGGATTGGCGCAGTGAAAAAAGCAGTGCCCGATGTGGCAATTCTCGCCTCTGCACCAACCTATCTGCGTCAATATGCTGACCTATTTACCGCCGGTGCGGTCGAGGCCGGGCTCTGCGATGGTATGCTCTTTGGGCGGATGGCATTTGCAGACCCAGATTTTGCGAATGAAATCATCAAGACAGGGCGCATGGATCCCAATCGCGTCTGCTTAACCTGCGGCAAATGCGGCGATTTAATCCGCTCGCATAAGCCCACAGGTTGCGTCATTCGTGACCATCAAACATTCATGGGCTTTTATAAAGAATACCTCGAAACAGTGGCAGCACAGCCCAAAAACTTCAGAGGATAATGGGGGAGAGCAAGCGGATGGAACAGCAAAGAAAAACGGCGATTGTCACAGGTGCAAGCCGTGGGATTGGCTATGCTATTGCCAAAAAGCTAGGGCAAGGGGGCTGTAATGTTGTCCTGTTTGCCACAGGTGCACAGGAACACTATGCCGAGGCACTTGCTGCACTAACTGACCTTGGCATTGCTTGGCACTATGTACAGGGTTCACTAGACGATGCCGAAAGTCGCGCTCGCCTTGTGGCGCAAACAATCACACGGTTTGGGCGGGTAGATATCTTGGTGAACAATGCCGGGGTCGCACCCCTTGTACGTGCGGATTTGCTTGAAATGAGCGAAGAGAGTTTTGACCGTGTGGTGGGTATTAATACCAAGGGCACTTTGTTTTTAAGCCAACTTGTGGCAAAACAGATGATTGCGCAGTCACAGCTTTTTGCCACCAAAGGGCATATCGTGAATGTTGGTTCCTGCTCTGCTGAGGTGTCCTCCACCGCGCGTGGGGAATATTGCATTTCCAAGGCAGGGCTTGCCATGGTGACCAGTTTGCTTGCTGACCGCCTTGCTGCGGAGGGCATTTTGGTGAACGAGGTGCGCCCAGGTGTTATCGCAACTGATATGACCAGTGTTGTCACCGAAAAATATGATAAAATGTTCGCGGATGGGGTGTTCCCTCTTGCGCGTTGGGGCACCCCAGAAGATGTCGCCAATATGGTCAGCGTATTCTGCTCTGATGAAATGCGATACACCACAGGTAGCTTTGTGGATGTCGATGGCGGGTTCCATATCAAGCGGTTGTAATGAAAAGAGAAAGGGGTGCCTTGCAATGCAAACCAAAACAATCCAGATGAATGGCTATGAAATGCGGCTGATCACCTGTAATACTGTTATTGTGGGCACAGGTGCGGCGGGCTATAATGCGGCTGATTGCCTCTATCAACAGGGACAAAAGGACATCGCAATGGTGAGCGAGCATGTTAACGCGGGCACCTCGCGCAATACAGGCAGCGATAAGCAGACGTATTATAAATTATCCCTTGCGGGGGATGCCCCTGATAGCGTGGCAGAACTTGCCAAGGTGTTTTATCATGGACAATGCGTGGATGGCGATGTCGCCCTGTGCGAAGCAGCGCTTTCGGCGCAGGGGTTCTACAAACTGGTGGGGCTAGGGGTACCATTCCCTAAAAATTCGTATGGGGAATATATCGGCTATAAGACCGACCATGACCCGAGCAAACGCGCCACCAGTGTGGGCCCTTATACCTCGCGCCGCATGACGGAGTGCTTGCAAGCGGCCGTTGCGGCAAAGGGGATTGATGTTTTTGATGGGCACCAAGTAGTGGAAATTTTGACCGATGCTGCCAAGGAAAAGGTGCTCGGCTTGCTTTGTCTTGACACCAAAGCAGGAAAATACGCGCTTTTTTCCTGCAAGAATGTCGTCTATGCCACGGGTGGCCCTGCGGGGATGTATGCCGATTCGGTTTATCCGCATGGGCATTATGGTGCCAGTGGCCTTGCCTTTGCCGCAGGGGTAATGGGCAAAAACTTGACTGAATGGCAGTATGGTATTGCTTCGGTGCAGCCGCGCTGGAATGTGTCGGGCACCTATATGCAGGCATTGCCCAAGTTTATTTCAACTGATCAAGACGGCGCAGATCCACATGAATTTTTGCTCGATTTTTTTGGCAAAGGGGCGGGTGCAACAGGGGAAATGCTTTCTAAAATTTTCCTCAAAGGCTATCAGTGGCCATTTGATGTGCGCAAAATCGAGGGCGGTAGCAGTATCATTGATGTCCTTGTCTATATCGAAAGCTGTATCCATGGAAGGCGGATTTTCCTTGATTATCACGCCAATACGGGGGATGCGGCACTGGATGTGAACGCGTTATCCCCAGAGGCAGCAGAATACTTGCAAAAGGCAGGGGCATGCTTTGGCACCCCACTTGAGCGACTAAGACAGATGAACCAACCCGCCGTGGATTTCTACCAAGAAAAAGGGGTTGACCTATCGACAGAGATGTTAGAGGTTGCCCTTTGTGCACAGCACAACAATGGAGGTTTGGCGATTGATAAATGGTGGCAGACCAATCTGCAAGGGTTCTTTGCGGTGGGAGAGGTTAGCGGCAGCCATGGGGTGTATCGCCCCGGCGGCAGTGCGCTCAACGCAGGGCAGGTGGGCGCTGCTCGCGCGGCAGAATATATTGCCGCTAAGAACAACGGCGCTCCCCTAGCAGAAGAGCTTTTTGCCCACCAAACGGCGGCGCAGGTGAGTGCAGCGGTGCAACGCGGGGCTTTGCCCATGAGCGAGGCTGCGCTCAAACAGCAATGGGATATTGCTACCAAACGGATGAGCCGTATCGGTGCAGCTATCCGCAATGGGAAAGAGATTGCCGCCGCTCTTAGGCAGGTGAGGCAGACTCTTGCGGATTTCGCAATGCCGCATGATGATATCAGCGCGCAGACGCAAGTGACACAGGGTGTGTCTTTTGCGATTGATGGCGAAAACCCGCAAGACATAGCGCAGGAACTGCCACGTGCAATTCCCCGTACCGCGTGGCGCACCCATCGGTTATATGATATGTTGCTTGCGCAGTTTGTTTACCTTAGCGCAATGGCAGATTATGCCGTGGAAAGTGGGCAAAGCCGTGGCAGTGCACTCTATACGGTGGCAGAAGGGCAGCTGCCCTATGCTTCCTTGCCCGAAATATTCCGTTTTACCCTAGACGATGAGCGTTATGCAAATCAGACCCAAGAGGTGCGCCTCGACGCAGAAGCCCTTGCCTGTGTTTGCGATTGGCGTGCCGTGCGCTCGTTGCCGCAAAAAGACGATTTTTTTGAAAATGTCTGGCGCACCTTCCGCGAAAATGGCAATATAGACTAAGTGCCACGGTATCATTTTGTAGCATTTCAATCAGAGCAGAACTCACTGCTCTGATTTTTTTGTTTTTGTGCGATTGTTGCAGGGAATGTGATTTACAATTGCTTTTAAAACCAGTATAATAAAAGTAAAGTATTTTATACGAGTAAAAGAGGGCATTGTGGAAGAAGCGTTACGTTTAGAAGGCAGCGTGGAATCGCTGATTTTTGAAAACCGTGAAACGGGTTATACTGTCTTTGAACTCTCCGGCGGCGGGGAGTTATTTGTCGTGTGCGGCACGGTGGGCGAAATCCATATTGGCGAAACGGTTTCCTGTATGGGCAACTTTGAAACACATGCCACCTATGGCAAGCAGTTTCATGCCATCACCTGTGAAAGCGACATGCCAAAGGATGAGCACGGTATTTTTTCTTATCTTTCCAGTGGTGCACTGCCCTATATCGGGGTGGCAACGGCCAAAAAAATCATGAGCCTCTTTGGGCTAGAGGCACTAGAAATTATCGCGAATGAACCGCAAAAGCTGACAACGATTAAGGGCATCACCACCGAAAAAGCCCGCCGTATCAATAAAGAATTTCATCGCATGTTTGGGGTGCGCGAGATAATTGGTTATCTTGCTCGCTTTGGCATTTCTGCTACCCGCGCAGTATTGGTATTTCAGGAATATGGTGCGGCATCGATTGAGGCAATCAATGCAAACCCCTATCTGCTGGTGGGTGAGCCGCTTAATCTGTCTTTTCAAGAGGCAGATAAAATTGCGGCAGAATTACAATTTGCGGTGGATAGCAACCTGCGCCGCAGTGCGGTGCTGCAATACAGTTTGCGCCACAATGCCAACAATGGGCATACCTGTGTGCCGCGGGCGCGGTTGCTTGCAACCACGGCAAAATTCATCCAGTTGCCCTTGCAAACGCTAGAGGAAACGCTTGAGGAATGCTTGCGCGAGGGCGAGTTAATGATGCGCTTAGAGGGCGACCAAGAATATATTTATCTGCCTGATTTATATCGTGCAGAGGAGGATGTCGCCCTGCGCCTTGCTGATTTGATGAAATACGATGCCCCTCGTCCGAATGGCTTGGTGAGTGAGGTCATTGCGCTAGAACTTGCACAGGGGTTTGCTTATGCGGAAAATCAGCACGAGGCAATTTGTGGCGCGCTAGAGCACAACTGTTTCGTCTTAACAGGCGGCCCTGGCACAGGGAAATCAACGACAGTGGATGCTATTATCCGGTTGCTCGAAGCGCAGGGGCAGCGGGTGTTGCTCTGTGCGCCAACGGGGCGCGCCGCCAAACGCTTGAGTGAATTGACGCAGCATAAGGTAAGTACCATCCACCGCACCCTAGAGGTAAATTATAACGGTAAAGTCTTGCAGTTTGTGCACAACGAGAAAAACCTGTTGAAGTGCGACGTTATCATTTTAGATGAAATGAGTATGGTAGATGTCAAGCTATTCCAAAGTCTGCTCAGTGCGCTCAAGCGTGGGTGCCGCGTCATTATGGTGGGCGATGCTGACCAGTTGCCCAGTGTCGGCGCGGGGAATATTTTGGGCGATATCCTGCGGGCAGGTGTGGTGCCAAGCGTCTGCCTGACCAAGATTTTCCGCCAAGCACAAGAAAGTTTAATCGTCACCAATGCCCACCGCATTGTAGAGGGGCAGGGGTTTGAAAAAGCCTCCCAAGCGGATGATTTCTTTTTTATTGAGTCAAGGGGTGAGGCATGCCAACAGCTTATCTGTGACCTTGTGGCAAATCGTTTGCCGGCGCGATATGGTTTAGATGCCATCCGCGATATTCAGGTGCTTTGCCCCACCAAAATGGGCTTTTCGGGCACGCAGGCGCTCAACCTTGCATTGCAGCAACAGCTTAATCCGCCCATGCGCGGCAAGGCAGAACTTCAGGTAGGCAATAACACCTTCCGCGTGGGCGATAAGGTCATGCAGGTGCGCAATAACTATGAGATTGAATGGTATCGCCCTGGCAGCGAAAGCGGTGTCGGCGCGTATAACGGCGATATCGGTATTATCCTAGAAATCCACCCCCATCAGCGCGCCGTTAAGGTGCAGATGGATGACCGCGTGCTTGTGTATGCAGCAGAAAACTTGATTGAGCTAGAAATCGCTTATGCAATCACCATCCATAAAAGCCAAGGCTCTGAGTTTGCCGCGGTGGTGTTGCCAGCCGCAGAGGTGCCCGCCCGTCTGTGCTATCGCAATTTGATTTATACGGGCATTACCCGCGCGCGCAACCTGTGTGTTGTGGTAGGGCAGCGCAGCACCGTGAATGGGATGATTCAAAACACAAGCCAGAACAAACGTTTTAGCGGGCTTGCTCCCATGCTGATTGAGGCATATCAAGATAGCATGCAATATCAAGGTGCAGCAGCAGAAAAAGCGGCACAAGAAGCGCAGGAATTACAAGCAGCGATTGCGTCATTAAAAGAGGAATAATCTATTGCATTTAGAAATGCAGTAGGTAAAATAAACAGTTTGTAATATGGAAAGGAACCGCGAAAATGAAAAATCCATTTGAAGGTCGTTGGGCGCTTGTGCCCAAAAATGGCGGCTATCACATGCCGGGGTATTATGTCTGGTGTGGCAGTGCTGTGGTGGGCGAAGACGGTAAATATCACCTGTTTGCCTCTTGTTGGGAAGAAAAATATGGTTTTGGCTCTAACTGGCTACTGCGCTGCAAAATTGCCCATGCCGTCAGTGAAACCCCAGAAGGTCCTTATGCCTTTCATTCCTTTGTGTTTGAAGAGCGCGATTTCAAATATTTTGATGCGCGCAATCAGCACAATCCATCCATCAAATACCACGATGGTGTTTATTACTTATACTATTTTGGCACAACCTTTGGCGGGGAAATCCCGGCGGAAGATGGTGTGATTGACCAAGGGCGCTTTGTCGAAATCTGGAACAATAAGCGCATTGGTGTGGCAACTGCTACCTCGGTATATGGCCCGTGGAAGCGCCCAGATGAGCCGTTGATGCAGCCTCGCAATGCCAATTATTGGGATTGCACCTGCACCACAAACCCTAGCGTTGCTATCATGCCAAATGGCAAAAGCTATATGATTTATAAATCGCGTCGCAGCAGCAACGACCCCTTGCAGCTTGGTGTGGCAGTGGCAGATAAACCCGATGGCCCGTATGAGCGTTTGTCGGATGAGCCAATTTTCCAGTTTGAAAACCCAAGTTGGTTTGTAGAGGACCCCTTTATGTGGTATGAAAATGGGCGCTTTTGCCTGCTGATGAAGGATGATTTCCGTGATGAAAGCGGTGGTATTACAGGGGAATGGGGTTGCGGTGTCTATGCCGAAAGCGAGGATTGCCTGCATTGGCAAATCGCAGACCAGCCTAAGGCATACAGTCGCACCTTGCAATGGGATGATGGCACCACCACGGTGCAGGGGCATTTAGAGCGCCCCAATTTGCTGTTCCAAAACGGCAAACCAACCCATCTGTTTGCAGCCACCGCCGCAAGCGCAGAGCCTTGGAAATTCAAGGGCACCAGTTGGAGTGTTTGCATGCCGCTGAAAGACGAGGAATAACCATCGTAAGCGTTTGATTGGTTATGGCGCGTGATATCATGTATCATGGTGTAGCGGCGAATAAGGCAACAAAACAAAACCACGCAACACAGCTGGGCTTCCCGGCGGTTGCGTGGTTTTTATCGTATCCTGTTTTGTGTAAAGCAATGTCTGTGAAGCAGTGTAACGAAATATCCCTGGGAAATATGGCGATAGGAATGCAGCAGATATATGTAACGTGCGAAAGAAACAACAATATGTGCGGCGCTATGCGTATAACGCAATCCTTACAGCACAATCCCTTCCTGCTCGCAAATTTTGTGCACGCGTGCCACCGCCTCATCAAAGGCGGCTTCGTCTGGCAAATGTTCTAGCATGACTGGGGTATCAGGGTGCAGTTTGTCAATTTCGCGCAAAAGTGCCGCTAGGTTGACATTACCCTGCCCAAAGGGGATTTCCTTGAGCACCACGGTGAAGAAATCGGTATCATAGGCCAAATCTTTCAGGTGGATGGATACCGTCTGGCTGCCGATCAGGGCAAAACTCTCGCGGAAAAAACTTGCGCTATCAAATAGCTTGCGCGGGGTATTGATGCAGTTGACGGGGTCAAAATGCACGGCGGCGGCAGGACGGTCAACCGCTTTTAGAAAGCGCAGATATTCTGCGGGGCTATCCAAAAAGCAGGTCGCCATCAATTCAAATGTCATCTTGGTATGGGTGGGTTTGACGGCGTCGATAATTTCACGCGCTTTATCGACCGAATGGGCAAAGAAATCCTCGCTGAAATTTTCAGCACAGGGGGCAAACCAGTTGTCAGTGCTGTATGTGCCTAGAATATTCACGCAGCAATTGGCATGCAATTCCTCCGCAAGGGCAAGGCGCTCAATGACGAATTCTGTTTTTTCTTTTGCTTCGGCGGCATCGCGTGAGAGGGGATTGCAAAATGCACCTACTTCGGCAAGTACGATGTCATGTGCAGCAAAGCCCGCACGATAGGCGGCAATGTCTGCGGTATCGTTGATTGTCAAACCCTTGGGGCACAATGCGGCGCGAAAGCCTTTTTTGGTAAGCGCTTCTAAATAGCTTTCAGGGGTGGGGTTCTCTAAAAAAATCGGTGCTCCTAAACGCATGATTTTACTCCTTATCTATTGGGCGAAATGGACAATGTCGCGCATATCTGTGCAAACGGGAAACGCGCAAGGTGATTGCGTGTTGAATAGATTGCTTTATGCCTCAAATGTGGTGGTTACTAGGGTTTCAATTTCGCAATGCCCGGCGGGAATGTCATAGCAAATGCAGGGAATCACGGTATTGGTGTGGTAAAGGTTTGTGTTGGTAAAGGCGGTGAATACCTTGCCTTCGCCGTCACCTTTCACGCTGCATGCTACACTAAGACATTGTGCACTGGCAAAACCGTCTGTGGCATTGCGTACTGCGGGGATGGTCTGTGGACGGCTGCTAAGGGGCTGTTTGTTGCCTTTGCCAAGCCCGCCAATGGCATCATAAGCGGCATGCCATGCAGGGGTGGTGGCGCAGGGGCTAAATATTTCATCGCGTTCTGGCACGGCATAGCCACAATCATAAGCGCGGCAGGGAATGT
This sequence comes from Faecalibacterium sp., assembly GCA_044426225.1. Taxonomy (GTDB): domain Bacteria; phylum Bacillota; class Clostridia; order Oscillospirales; family Ruminococcaceae; genus Faecalibacterium. The sequence continues at coordinate 30,017 of JAWXUQ010000027.1, forward strand.
TGCTTTCAATACTGTGCTTGCGGATATGTCCGTTTTCACAAGGAATAAGCTCTGTTGTCACAGTAATGCCTGCAAAGGGGCTCCATTTGCTAATACAGCGGTCATCTTTTAGGGCAAAATCATCACTCCAACGGCGCACAAAGATATATTCGTCAATCTCAAAGGCAAGCATACTGTCAGGGGCTGCTTGTTCTAGGTTGGAATAGCTGCGTGAGGTACAAAAACCAAAGCGGGTGTTATAGGCAAATTTTGCGTATTTCTCGGGGAATTGACCATAGCTTTGGTGTTGCACAATCCCTGAGGCATATAGCGTTGCATCACCTGCAATCCCGCGCTGCATCAGCATATCCGCACCATAGAGTGCCTTGGTGTCGGGGGTGCAGGCGAGGGGCTCAGCTTTAATTTGCCAGAACGGATGTTCGTCAGGCAAGCCGAGGAACAAGAAACTTTTTAATCCCCAATAAGGGCTGCCAGGTGCGTTGTAATGCTCTGTCATATAAAGCTGTGGATAGCGATAACCAAGGGTCAACAGCCCGCTTGCATCAAAAATATCTGCATTCATCCACCATGTGAAATTGCGCGTGATAATCCCTTTCATCTGAGCAAGCGGGAGCGCGTCAATCCCGGCAAAGACGCAAGCACTATAAAATGCACATTGCGCAAAGCGATAGGTTAGACTGCGCCCAAAGGGCATGGCAGCGCCGTCTGTGTCAAACCAAGTGGCGAATTGCGCACCAAATTCTTTGGCGCGTCTGCGATAGCGTTCTGCCCGCACAGGGTCAAGTTCAGCGGCATAGACGCTATAAAGTATGGCATAATATTGCAGGGCAAAGGGGACGTAATAATCACGTTGTGGGCGGCGCGTTAGGGCACCATCTGAATACCACCCGTCGCGTTGATACCATGTCTCCATCTCGTTTAGGTCGGCTTCGTTTTGTGCCATATCGCAAGGCATGTTAACAGAATGCAACGCAAGGTTCACCAAAACGCGGAAAAATAGCCAGTTGCAAACAGGCAAACCGTTGGTGTTGATGCTACCAAGCCAAGCGGCAAGGTTTTGCTTTGCCTCAGCAGATAGTGGTGTCCATACTACCTCGGGTGCTTCTAGGATGGCGCAGGCAATCGCCGCCATCTCTACAAAGCACTGGTCATTGGTGTGGGTGCTGCCCCAATATTCTGGGTGCGCAGGGTCACTGCCATTGGCAAGCCCTTTCTGGTAAAGTGCTGCAAATTCGGGCAATGTTTCGCCACCAAGCCAAAGGGGACCGAGCGCCCAGAGCGGGCGTGAAAAGCCTTCTACCTCCACTGCGTTTTGGGTGTAGGCAGCATTCGTTGCACCAAGGCAGACACGTGCGCCACCTTGGGAATAATACGAAGGCAAGGGCGCTAAGATGGCTTTGGCGAGCTGTGCGAAATCTTGTTTGCTATGTAGGTTCATTTAAAATCCTCCGTAATTTGGCTGTGTTTGTGGCAATATGGCGGCAAAAAAGGGTGCAGTGCGGTAACGATGCGATAAGGAAAACGACCATCGATTAAAATTCTGTCTTTATAGTACCCGATTTACATTATATATAGATAGCCTCTTTTTTGGGAAGTTGGTGGGTGTTTTTAAGCGTTTTTCCAGTTGTGCTTTTTTGAATATCCTAAAATAACCCACTATTTTCTTAAAATGCGCCCTATGCAAAAAAATTCCTTTTCGTTATACTGAAGTTAATTAATGTGTCACTATGCCAATCTATGGGCACAGGGCATGATATATTCGATTGGTTAGAAATGAGGAGGAAACTGATGAAATTTTCACAGCAAGAAAAAGATTGGGCAAAGTCTGCCCTGAAAAAATGTGATGACAAATACCTCTGGGTTGCAGAAAAACATAAAGATGGCATTCCTTACACCACTGGTAAAGATGGCAAAGATTATGACAACCGCGCAGATAAGAGCAAAGACTGGATCGACGCAGATGGCATCAACTGGTGGACAAATGGCTTCTGGGGCGGTGTGCTTTGGCATGTGTTTGAAGATACTGGCAGTGCGCGTATTGCGGAAATCGCAAAAGTCAGTGAAGTTATCATGGACGAATGCTTTGATATGTACTATGGTCTACACCATGATGTGGGCTTTATGTGGCTGCCTACCGCAGTTGCAAACTATAAGCTCACAGGCGATTTAGATGCTCGCCGCCGCGCTTTGCATGCTGCAAACCTGCTTGCGGGTCGGTTTAATCCAGTGGGTAAATTCATCCGCGCATGGAACGGTGAAGTGCTTAATGGCAACACCGTCGGTTGGGCAATTATTGACTGCATGCTCAATATTCCTTTGCTTTACTGGGCAACCCAAGAAACCGGTGATCCTCGTTTCCAACAGATTGCTATGATGCATGCTGATACTGTAATGAAAGACTTCATCCGCGAAGATGGCTCTTCCAACCATATTGTAGAATTTGACCCATACAAGGGTGGTGTTGTTAAAACCTACGGCGGTCAGGGCTATGAAAACGGTAGCGCATGGACACGCGGTCAGGGTTGGGCTGTTTACGGCTTTATTGCAAGCTATCAGCAGACCAAGAAAATCGAATACCTTGAAACTGCTAAGAAAGTGGCGGATTTCTGTATTGCACACATGCCAGAAAGCGGCTTAATCCCTGTGGATTACTTGCAGCCTGCGCAGCCTGCTATTGAAGATAGCTGTGCTGCTGCTATCATTGCTGGCGGTATGCTTGAAATTGCCAACGAATGTGAAGGCGCTGAGGCGGAAAAATACCGTGCAGCAGGTCTTAAAATCATGCATGCGCTTGATGCGCATCGTGCAGTATACGATGATAGCTGTGATGCAATCCTCAAAAACTGTACTGGTTCTTACCACGGCGAAGAGTCTCATCATATCACCATGGTATATGCCGATTACTATTACATTGAAGCACTCACCAAAATCGCAAAAGACGGCGAAGAGCGCAAAGATGTTTACTACTGGTAATTATTTGTCTTGTGTAAGTCTGTACAAGATGTGAGCGTAAGCGATACAAAACAATCAAAAGCGCAGTGCATTTGGAAATTTCCATTTGCGCTGCGCTTTTGTGTTTGGTATCGTTATTTTTTACTTGGAGGCCAAGATTTAACCGTGTGGTATGTCTTGTCTAAATCGCTCCAATAAATCTTATCGCGCTGTAATAGCACCACGGGATCAAATCGGCTTTCGTGCTGAATTTTACGGTCTTGCACACAATCGCTGCGCTTGGCATGCCCCATGGCAAAGGTCAGTAGCTGTGAAGTGAGTGCTAGGCGGTCAGCGTTATAGGTGGGGTTATCATATTGATTGATGAGCTCATCTGGGTCAGTTTCGTGGTCATACAATTCGCCTTCGTTGGTATTGGCATGATAAACAAGGCGCCGTGTCTTGGTGCGCACTGCTATGGCGCGGGTGCTGTTATAAAAATCCCAGTCACAGAAGATTGCTGTTTTACTCGCCGGTTCCATCACGATGGAGGTGTCAGGATCGGTATTGGGGCTTGATGCTGCCAAAAGGGCATTGCCTTCTACCTTATCGCTGGTTGGCACACCGCATAGTTTGCAGATGGTGGGATACCAGTCAATGCTTTCTACTAAATCTTCGCAGGTTTTACCTGCTGCGCCACCAGGCACCTTGAGCAAGAAGGGGATTTTCTGGATGGATTCATAAATGCCAAGATTTTTGTGGAATAGTCCGTGTTCACCTGCGAAATCACCGTGGTCTGCGGTGTAAAAAATAATAGTATTTTCGTATTCGCCTAATTCCTTTAGCGTTTCAATTACGCGCCCGATTTCTGCATCGATTACGCTAATCAGCGCGTAATAAGAGGCAAGTACCTGTTGCAGCGCCGCTTTATCTTTACAGACGAGTGGATAACCGCCAAGCTGAGAAATGTGTTGTTGCATAAAGCTAGGCTTGCCCTCGAATTTTCGCTCAAATAAATCACAAGCGCTTGCGGGCAGGGGGATGTCGGCGGGATTGTATAAACCAAAATGCTCTGCGGCCGGGGCAATCGGGGCATGCGGGCGCTGAAAGCTAACATTTAAAAAGAATGGGCGATCAGTGTCGCGCGTTTTCAAAAATTCAATTGCGCCGTTGCCAGTAAATCGTTCAATCGAATGCTCATAGGGCAGCTGCGCGGGTGCACTGCCGTCATGGGTATACTCTTGCCCAGGCTTCGGATTGCCTTCTTCATAATAATCGGCAAGTCCATGGTCTTGTAGATATTTAAAATAGTGGCAGCTTTCGGGTGCGCCCTGCTTTGCGTCAATCATATCGCAGACACCATATTGCTCAAAGCCCTCGTCTAGCCATTTGCGAATTAAATGCGCCTTACCAAACATGGCGGTCTGGTAGCCATAGTTTCGGAAAACACTCGGTAAAAATAGGCGGTTTTCATCGGTGCAATCGTTGTTTTGGTTGCCATAATATCCGTGGGTGTGCACATGCTGCCCTGTCATAAAACAGATGCGTGAGGGCGCACAGATGGGGTTGTTGGCAAAAGCATTGGTATAGCGAATGCCTTCTTGCGCGATTGCATCAAGGTGTGGGGTTTTTACAATGGGGGTATAC
>JAWXUQ010000105.1:0-6145 GCA_044426225.1 Faecalibacterium sp.
TGCTGAAGCGCTGCGCGAAGTGGCAGAGGATTATGGCTACACAGGCGGTTTTTCGGTGGAGCTCTCTGCGCCTGAAGGCGAACGCCTTGCGAAAAAAACATATAATGGGCGCCTTGGGAGTGTCGGAGGACTATCTGTTTTGGGCACCAGTGGCATTGTTGAACCAATGAGTGAGGATGCGATTATCCAGACCATTTACATCCAAATCGATGTCCGCTATGCAGCGGGCGACCGCTTTTTGTTACTAACCCCCGGGAACTATGGACAGGCTTTTATCCGCGGCACCTACCCCATCCCAGATGATATTCCCATTAAATGCAGCAATTTCATTGGCAAAGCGATAGATTATGCTTATCAAAAAGGATTTGAAGGGATTGTGGTGGTTGGTCATGCGGGTAAACTGTTAAAACTAGGCTGTGGGTTGTTTCAAACTCACTCTAAATATGGCGATTGCCGCGCTGAGGTGATTGCTACGGCGGCAGCACTCTATGGCGCGTCACCAGATACCATTGCTGCAATCTTAGCCGCTGTGACCAGTGACGAAATGTTAGCTGCTGTACAAGCGACTGGGCTACAATCACCAGTGCTTGCCAAGGTGATGGAACGGATTGTTTATCACCTAAATGGCAGAGTGTATGGTGAGCGTAAAGTGGCGGCGGTGATGTTTACCGATGCTGTTGGCATTTGGGGCAAGACGGCGCAAGCGGATGAGATGCTCACGTATCTTGCGGAAAAATATGCCCGAAATGCGCCGTGATATTTGATTGGATATGGATTGTTAGATGATGTGATATCGCACGGAATGAGGCAATGATACAAAGGAGGGAACGCAGTGAAGATTGCAATTTATTCTTATTCAGACCGTGGCTGTCAGCTTGCGGTGCGGATTGCTGCGTTCTACCAAGCGCAGGGGGATACCGCAACCTGCTATGCCATTGCAAAATTTGCGAATGCATATCAGCTTACTGCCATTTCATCCACCAGTGAAGGGGTGGCAGAGCAGTTTGGCGCAGTGCATGCTATCGTGTTTGTGGGGGCTTGTGGTATTGCGGTGCGCGCCCTTGCGCCTTTGCTTAAAAGCAAAACACAAGACCCTGCCTGCCTTGTGGTGGATGATGGCGCACAGTTTGTCATCCCTCTTGTGTCAGGGCATATCGGCGGGGCAAACGCACAGGCGCAGTTGCTTGCGAGGGCATTGGGCGCCTGCCCAGTCGTCACCACTGCAACCGATGTCAACCACCGTTTTTCGGTGGATGCCTTTGCGGCACAGCGAGGGTTTGCGATTTCTAGCATGGCGGATGCTAAGGCTTTTTCGGCGCAGATTTTAACCTGTGATTTGCCGCTGTTTACCTGCCCAGAGGTTAGCATCACTTCACCACTTGGTGCGGGGTTATATCTTGGCGCACAGGAATTGCTGCCAGAGAATGCTAAGACGCAGCAAAATACGCAGACGGCGACTATATCGGTACAGGAGAGTAAAGAAAAAGCCTTTGTGGCAGGGGGGCAGAATGCGCAAATCGGGCTGTTGCTTGGGTACAGCACTGCGCTGCCCGGTGTGGATTTGCCTTTGCTGCGGTTAATCCCCCCCATGCTCACCCTTGGCATTGGTTGTAAAAAGGGCACCATCGCGCAGCAAATTGAAACATTGGTGCAGTCGGTGCTCACTGCGCAGCAGATAGACCCCGCCGCCGTGCGCTGCGTGGCAAGCATTGATTTAAAAGCACAGGAGCCAGGGTTGCTTGCCTTTTGCAAGGCGCAGCGCTATGCGTTGCAGTGCTATTCTGCCGCGCAATTACAGGCAGTACAGGGCGATTTTACCGCATCCGCTTTTGTGCAGTCAATCACTGGGGTGGATAATGTCTGCGAACGTGCCGCAATATTAGCAGCGCAGGGCGCAGCGAAACCTATATCACAAGGTGCAGTACAAAACATGGCACAAATCAGTGATCACAGCACGGTGCAGATGGCGCAAAATACCGCGCATTTGATTTGCCGTAAAATTAGCCGCGATGGGGTAACGCTTGCGATTGCAGCACAGGAATTGGAGGTTTGCTTTGGGTAATATTTGTATCTTTGCTGGCACGACCGAAGGGCGCGACCTTGCTGCTTATTTGGCGGAGTTTGCGCTCAATGTCACAGTCTGTGTTGCAACAGAATATGGCGAAGCACTGCTGCAAGGTGCAGATGCCTTGGTGGGGAAACAAAGCGTGTGTACTCAAGATGGGCAAGCACCCGCTGCCGCAGGGCAAAGGGCGCCGTCTGGTATTGACATTCGCACAGGGCGGTTAACGCAGTGCGAGATGGAAACGTTCTTTTTGGCACAACAGTTTGATTTTATCATTGATTGCACCCACCCTTATGCGGTGCAGGTCACTGAGAATATTGTGGCGGCATGTGCTGCCACAAACACCCCTTACCGCCGTGTGGTGCGGCAATCTGCGGACATCGGCGCTTTCACAGCGGTGGATTGCACTGTGGTGCCCGATACTGCCGCTGCTGTGGCGCATTTGGCAAAGACGCAGGGCAATATTTTGCTGACCATCGGTGCAAAAGAGCTAGGAGCCTTTTCGGATTGCGGTTTCCAATCGCGGCTATATGCAAGGGTGCTTCCTCTCGATGCCTCGTTGCAGGCTTGTTGCGCAGCGCAGATTGCGCCCGCGCAAATTATTGCGATGCAGGGGCCTTTCACCTATGCGCTCAACAAGGCGATGATAGAAGCCTATCAGATTACAACCATTTTGACAAAAGATGGTGGCAAGGTGGGCGGCTTTGCCGAAAAAATGCAGATTGCGCAGGATATGGGGCTTAGCGTGGTGCTCATCCAAAAGCCAGAACAAGTGGGTAATTCTCTCGCGCAAATCAAGGCGGAACTTGCCGCGCGTTATCCATTGCGGGTGCAGTCTGCTGCGCAGCTTGTTAATCAACAAGTTACGGCGCCCTCTGCGGTGTTGCCCGTTGCGCAAGCAGTGCCTTGCAAAGAAAAAGCGCCCTGGCCCATCCAAGCGGGCAAGGTACAGGTTTGCCTTGTGGGTTGCGGGGTGGGGGATGCCGCCCTAATGACGGCACAGGCAAGGGCAGCCATTCAAGAGGCGGATGCCCTTGTGGGTGCGCAGCGCTTAACGGATGCCTTTGCCGGTGCGGCACAGGTTTGTCACCATGAGATTTATAGCGATAAAATCGCCGCGTGGGTGGCGGCGCACCCACAGTATCAGCGGGTAGCAGTGTTGCTGACAGGAGATGTCGGCTTTTTCAGCGGCGCAAAAAAACTGTACGATGCCTTTGCCGCTCAAGGGGTGACGGATTGCCAGACTATCTGCGGCATCAGTGCGCCGATTTACCTCTGTGCAAGGCTGCAAACCCCATGGCAAGATGCCTATTTGCTTAGCCTACATGGGCGGGAAGGCAACCTTGTTTCTGCGGTTTGCACCCATAAAAAAGTCTTTGCATTGCTCGGCGGGGCGCACACGGCAAAGACGGTTTGTGCGATGCTATGTGAATATGGGATGGGCGACGTTCGCGTTTCGGTGGGCGAAAATCTATCCTATCCGAATGAGAAAATCACGCAGGGCAGCGCAAGGGAGCTGTCGGAATTAGAGTTTGCGCCCCTTTCCTGCGCCCTTATTTTAAATGATACGGCAGAGGATGCTTATCAGTTTGGCATAGAGGACGATGCCTTTGTCCGTCTGCCTAAGGTGCCAATGACCAAGGCAGAGGTACGGGCGGTTAGTCTTTCTAAATTAAAGCTCTCCCCCCATGCCATCGCCTATGATGTGGGCGCGGGCACAGGGTCAGTCAGTGTGGAAATGGCATTGCTAGCCACACAGGGGCAGGTATATGCCATCGAAAAAAACAAAGATGCCCTTGCCGCGATTGCCCAGAACAAGCAGAAGTTTAAAACTGCGCACCTTACCTTAGTGGAAGGCTTAGCGCCCGATTGCATGCAAGATTTACCCGCGCCCACCCATGTGTTCATTGGGGGATCTTCGGGCAACTTGGCGCAGATTGTTGCGCAAGTGCTCAGCAAAAACCCGCACGCGCGTTTTGTGCTGAATACCGTCACCCTTGAAACCTTGGCGGAGGCGATGGTATTGGCAAAGCAGTTTGCGGAATATCAAGTGGTTGAAATTGCTTCCTCACAGGCGGCGGCGCTTGGGCGATATCACCTAATGAAGGCGAACAACCCCATTTATATCATTACGTTCCAAAATAAATAAGGTGCCATTGCACCTATCATGTTCTAAAAAAAGTTGTACAAGTAATGGCTGTTCTAAAGCCATATACCCAGTACTTTCCAGTAGATATTCTTTGGCGATTTTCATTTTAATTTTGAACTTATATTTTGCCACGCACCCCCCCCTAAGGTTAGATGTTAGGTCTAACTTTAGGGGGTTAGGTCATTTTATGCACCTTTTTGTTTTGATCCAATCTGTAATAGCCCGTAGGTTTGTTTAGTGGATTTGTTTTTATGATGTTTCTTTTTATTGGGTGCGCAATTCCTCAATGCTGCGAGGTGGCGCAATACCAAGCGCTTCGCCCACCTGCCATAACAGTGGTTGGCATAGCCCGCAGGTTTGCAACAAATTTTTATCTGCAAAAATATCTTCTGGGCTGCCATCTGCCACTAGCTTACCTTGGTGCATTAGCAAAATGCGGTCTGCCCATCGCCATGTAAAATCAAGGTCATGAGTGGCAATCACAAGGGCAATGCCATTCTGATGCAATTGGTCTAGGTGCGTTTCTAGCAGGGCACTGTGTGCAGCGTCAAGGCTAGCTGTGGGCTCATCTAGCAGCATAATATCGGGGTGCATTGCCAAAGCGTCTGCTAGGGTGATGCGCTTTTTTTCACCCCCTGATAAATAATGTGGGGCGCGTGTGCGGTATTCGCACAGCCCCATTTGGGTAAGGGCCGTGTCTACCCGCTGCGCCACCTCAATATGAGGCAGATTCAAATTCATGGGGCCAAAGCTGACTTCTGCCTCTACTGTGCCCGCCAAAAGTTGGGTGTCGGCATCTTGAAATACAAGGCTAACGGCTTGGCGCAGTTTGGTGAGGCTTTTGTTTTTGTAATCAAGTGTCTGTCCGTGTAGGGCGATGTTGCCCTGCTTCGCTTTTAGCACCCCATTGCAGCAAAGAAACAGGGTGCTTTTTCCAGCGCCATTGTTGCCAAGGATGGCAATTTTTTCGCCTTTGCCGATGCCAAAGCAGAGGTCTTGCAATGCGTTGCCACTGCCGTCGCCATCGTAGGCATAGCAAAGGTGAGAGAGGGTTAAAATATCTTGTTTCATCCCAGACCTCCAATGGTGATGGCAAGGGCGGCAAGTACAACCGCGCCTGCAATCGTCAAATGACTGCGCCGCGGGGGCGCGTCCTGTGTTAAAAAGTTAATTTCGCCGGTATAGCAACGACTTTCCATGGCATCGAAGCTCTGGCTTGCTTTGCGAAAACTTTGGGCGAGTAGATTGCTGTAAATCAGCCCGACACTCTTGATTTGGCGCGGATAGCTAGAAAATCCAAGGCGGCTGCGCGCGGAATGATGCATCTGCTGTGACACTGCGTATAAAATGAAAATATAACGGTAAATCAGATACATTAGCTCGCTTAGTAGAGCGGGTAGTTTGCATACTTTGCATAGCGCGATGAGCTGCGACATGGTGGTGGATAGGCTAAGCAGATATAGGCAAGACAGCGCGCCGCCCGCCTTAATGCAGAGGGTGAGCGCTTGCTGTTGTGCCGCCTGTGTGATGCTCAGGTACCCGCCAAATATAGAAATAGAAAGGACATCGCCTGGCGCATTGGTGAATGAAAATAGCAACGCAAGGCAGCTCAGCATTAAAAATGAGAATGGTAGACAGAGCAAGGAGATATAATCATGCAGTGGCAGCTTGCCAACCCATACAATCAAAACCAGTGCAACGCAAAAGACAAAGCAGCCAGTGTATCGATGGCTTGATGACACACATAGGCAAAGTAGCGCAAGGCAGGTAAAGCATTTGGTGCGGCAGTGTACTACCTGTAAACCAGAGCGTTGCGCAATGAAATCAATGGTCGAAAGGCTTTGGTGACTATGCTGCCCAAGGCGATATAGTAACCCGCCCCCCATTACACTTAGTGCAAGCACCAAGCTGAGTGGTAGGCTTTGGTAAAA
>JAWXUQ010000106.1:0-6138 GCA_044426225.1 Faecalibacterium sp.
GAAATCTCTTTTGCAAATGCCACAGTCAACCCCGCTAGAAGCCATGGCGCAGTCGGGTGCATTGTCGGCAGAAGAAACCTATCCAGATGTTTATTATTGGCTCTGGCTTGCAGCGGTGCTCGGTCCTGCTAGCCCCCATGCGGGGCGGGTGCTTGATGCCTTTGGGGATGCCGCCACCGCCTATGCTGCGCGTGAAACTGCGCAGTTTGCCGCCACGGTTACCAAGGCGGTTGCCGCGCGTGTGGTGGGCAATTGCCTCAACCCCGCTGCCTGTGCTGACCGCCTTGCGGATTGTGCCGCAAAAGAGGTGCAGCTGCTCACCTTTGCAGACCCAGATTATCCGATTGCCCTTGCCCGCATTCCTGACCCACCCCTTGTGCTCTATTGCACAGGGCACCGCTCTGCCTTGCAAAGCGCTGGCATGGTCGGCATGGTCGGCACCCGCCGCCCGACTGCCTACGGTGCTTCCGCTGCTGCCCGCTTTGGACGCGATTTTGCCCGCTGTGGTGCGGTCATTGTCAGTGGGCTTGCCGATGGGCTTGATGGCGAAAGCCACCGTGCTGCCACCACTGAGGGTGCTGTTACCATTGGGGTGATGGGCACCCCCATCAGCAAGACCTATCCCGCCGCGAATATCGCCCTGCGCAAAGAGATGGAAGCCCTTGGCGGGCTGACCCTCAGTGAATACCCCGATGGCTTTGCAAGCGGTAAAACGCGCGGCACCTTTTTGCAGCGCAATCGGATTATTGCCGCCCTTTCGGATGCCCTCGTGGTCATCGAAGCGCGGGAAAAAAGTGGCACCATGAGCACCGTTGCCCATGCAGAGCGATACGAAACCCCGATTTTCGCAGTGCCGGGCAGCGTCTTTTCACCCATGTCTGAGGGCACGAATTTATTGCTGCGCCAAGGGCGGGCACGGATGCTGCTGCAAAGCGGGGATGTCCTGCGTGCCATTGGGCTGTCAGAGCAAGCCGTGGCACAAGCAGAGCCGCAAGCACCCCTTTCGCCGAATGCACAAAAGGTGCTTGCCTGTATTGGTGCAACCCCCACTGGGGTGGGCAGCATTGCAAGCCAAAGCGGGCTTGCCATGGGCGCCGTGTTAGGCGCATTGACCAGTTTAGAGCTAGAAGGGCGGATTATTTCGCTGCCCGGACGGCAATATAGATTAAAATGAGGAAACGCAAATGTCTACATTAGTCATCGTGGAATCGCCCGCAAAGGCGAAAACAATTGAAAAATATCTGGGGAAAGATTACCATGTCACCGCCAGTATGGGGCACATTCGTGACTTGCCTGCCTCTAAGCTAGGCATTGATGTCGAAAATGATTTCACCCCCAAATATATCAACATCAAGGGCAAGGAAAAGCTCATCAAAGAGCTGAAAAGCCTTGCTAAAAAGTCTGACCGCGTCCTACTCGCAACTGACCCGGACCGTGAAGGCGAAGCCATCAGCTGGCACCTTGCTACCTTGCTAGGGCTTGATGTCAAGGAAGAAAACCGCATCACCTTTGATGAAATCACCAAAAAAGGGGTCATCAACGGGATGGAAAATCCCCGCATTATTGACGAGGATTTGTTCAACGCGCAACAGGCACGTCGCTTGCTTGACCGTCTGGTGGGCTATAAGCTCAGCCCATTTTTATGGCGCAAGGTGCGCAGAGGGCTATCCGCAGGGCGGGTGCAGAGCGTTGCGGTGCGCTTGATTGATGACCGCGAAAAGGAAATCGAAGCATTTATTCCAGATGAATACTGGAACGTGGATGCCACCCTTGGCGCAGCAAGCAAAAAATTCACCGCTCGCCTTGCCACCGATGCCGATGGTCATAAGCTATTGCCTGTGAACGAGGCAGAGGCAAAGGCGATTGAAGCAGGGCTAGAGGGCGCGGTGTACACCGTGGCAGAGCTTAAAAAAGGCAAGCGCCGCAAAGCGCCCACCCCTGCCTTTATCACCAGTACCTTACAGCAAGAGGCATCCCGCCGCCTTGGCTTTACCGCACAGCGCACCATGCGTGCCGCACAGAGCTTATACGAAGGTGTGGATATCGCAGGGCATGGCACCATGGGTCTTATCACCTATATGCGTACTGATAGCTTGCGTATCTCAGACGAAGCCGTGGCAGAGGCGCGCGTTTATATCAACCAGACATACGGGCAGCAGTATATCTGCCCCACCAAACGCGTCTGGAAAGGCAAAAGCTCTACCAATGCGCAGGATGCCCATGAGGCAATCCGCCCCACCATGCCCGGGCTTTCCCCCGAAGAAGTGGAGAAAAACATCAGCGGCGATACCGCAAAGCTCTATCGCATGATTTGGAGCCGCTTTATGGCAAGCCAGATGTCTGATTGTGAGCAGGATACTGTATCGGTTGTAATCGCTGCAAACGATTACCGCTTCCGCGCCAGTGGCTTTGTGGTCACCTTTGATGGCTTTACCGTGCTATACGAGGAAGCCACCGAAGAAAAAGAAAAGAAAGAAACGTCTCTGCCCCCACTCGAAGTCGGGCAGCAGCTGAAATTAAAAGCCCTCACCAGTGAGCAGAAATTCACCCAACCCCCTGCCCGCTATACCGAGGCAAGCCTCATCCGCGCACTCGAAGAAAATGGCATTGGTCGCCCTTCTACCTATGCGCCGATTATCTCCACCATCATTGACCGTGGCTATGTAGAGCGCGATGCAAAAAAACTCAAGCCCACCGTGCTAGGGCGCACTGTGGATGGCTTAATGCTAGAGCAATTCCCGAACGTCGTAGACATTGCCTTTAGTGCCCAGATGGAAAAAACCCTTGACCATGTCGAAAACGGTGAGGCAGATTGGCGCAAAACCATTGCGGATTTCTATGCCGGCTTTGATGCAAACCTCAAAACTGCTGAAGAAAACATGGAAGGCAAAAAGATTAAAGTGCCAGATGAGGTCAGCGATGAAGTGTGCGAGCTTTGTGGCAAACCGATGCTGGTCAAAACAGGGCGCTATGGCAAATTCCTTGCCTGCTCTGGCTTCCCCGATTGCCGCAGCACTAAGCGCCTTGTCAAGGACACGGGCGGCATCTGCCCCAAATGCGGCGAGGGTCGCATGTTACAGCGCAAGAGCGCAAAAGGACGCATTTATTACGGCTGCGAGAAATATCCAGAATGTGATTATATGACATGGGACGAGCCTGTGCCAATCAAATGCGAAAAATGCGGCGCAACCCTCTTCAAAAAAGGGCAGAAGCTCATTTGTCATAAGGGCGAATGTGATTTCCAAATGCCAGTGCCAAAGGCAGGAGGGTAATCTGGATGCAAGAACAAAAAAGAGTGACTGTCCTTGGCGCAGGGCTTGCAGGGTGCGAAGCTGCCCTCTGGCTTGCCGCAAAAGGGGTTGCCGTTGATTTATATGAGCAAAAACCAATCAAGTTTTCCCCCGCACATCAGGGCGAGGGCTTTGCAGAGCTCATTTGCTCTAACAGCCTAAAGGCCGAGCGTTTAGACTCTGCCAGTGGTCTGCTCAAAGCTGAAATGCGCCTGATGGGCAGCAAGCTATTAGAAGCCGCCGAAACCGCCCGCGTTGCCGCAGGTGGCGCATTGGCGGTTGACCGCGATTTGTTCAGCGCTGAGGTCACCAAAATGGTGAAGGCAGAGGCGCTGATTACCATTCACACTGCCGAGGCAACCCAAATTGACCAAAGCAGCCCGATTTTAGTCGCCACAGGTCCCTTAACCGAGGGTGCCCTTGCCGAAGAGATTAAGGCGCTGACAGGGGATGAACGGCTGCATTTCTATGATGCTGTTGCCCCAATTGTCACCGCCGAAAGCCTTGATTATAACAAGGTGTTCGCCGCTTCCCGCTATGGGCGGGGCGAAGCGGATTATCTGAATTGTCCCTTCCGCAAGGATAGCTACGATGCCTTTGTAGAGGCGCTTGTCGCAGCAGAGCGTGCCCCTGTGCATGATTTTGACGCACCGCCAGAGCAAGCCGCTGAAGTTGCCACGCAGGGTGACGCAGAAGCACAAACCACTCCTGCCACCCCCAAAAAGGATGGCGGCATTACCGTCTATGAAGGCTGTATGCCCATTGAGGTTATGGCAGCGCGCGGGCACGATACTATGCGCTTTGGCCCCTTGCGCCCCGTTGGCTTGGTTGACCCTAATACAGACCATCGCCCTTGGGCAAATGTGCAATTGCGTGCAGAGAATAAAGAGCGCACCCTTTATAATATTGTAGGCTTTCAGACCAATCTAAAATGGGGCGAGCAAAAGCGCGTTTTTTCGATGATACCCGGGCTAGAGCAAGCAGAGTTTATCCGCTATGGTGTCATGCACCGCAATACCTTTTTGGATAGCCCCCGCGTGCTCAGCACTGCACTGTGCCTAAAGGCGCACCCGAATGTCTTTTTTGCAGGGCAAATCACAGGCTTTGAGGGCTATATGGAAAGCGCGGCAAGCGGCTTGCTCGCTGCTCGCAATCTCTATGCGCAGCTGTGTGGCGAGACACTAAGCCCACCCCCGCGCGATACCATGTGTGGTGCATTGCTAGATTACATCACCACCCCCAATAAGAACTTCCAACCCATGGGCGCAAACATTGGCATTTTGCCAAGTATTACCCCCCACATTCGTGATAAGCGCGAGCGGTATATGAAAGTTGCCGAACGCGCGGTCGAAAGTTTCACGGCATGGGAGAGCGCACTGTGGTACGCAGTGAAGAATGAAGAATGAAAAATGAAGAATTGTTGTGTCGCTGCGCGACGGATTTTTAGCGCATTGCGGTGCGCAGAGTGAAGTGTTGTGGTGTCGCTGCGCGGCAAACTTTAAAGAAGCATTACAGTTAGAATTAGAAAGGGAACACATAGCATGAAAATTATTGTTGATATGATGGGCGGCGATAATGCCCCCCTTGCCCCTTTAGCGGGCGCTGCACTGGCAATTCAGGAATACGGTGTGGAAATCCTCGCCGTAGGCAATGAGGAAGTTCTGCGCAAAGCAGCCGCAGAACAAAACATCTCAACCGCGGGCATGACCTTTGTACACTGCACCGAAACGATTGAAATGTGTGACGAACCCGCCCTTGCTGTGCGCCGCAAGAAAAATTCTAGCATTGTGGTTGCCATGAACCTGCTCAAGGACGGCACAGGCGATGCCTTTGTTTCCGCGGGCAGCACTGGCGCAGTGCATGTGGCAGCCAGCCTGATTTTGCGCACCCTGCCCAATGTCAAGCGTCCTGCACTTGCCATCATCGTGCCTTCTAGCAAACAGCCTTATCTGTTGATGGATGGCGGCGCAAATGTAGAGTGCCGCGCAGAGATGTTCGCTACCTTTGCTGTCATGGGTAGCTGCTATATGAATAAGGTGCAGGGCATTGCAAACCCAACCGTTGCCCTTGCCAACAATGGGGTGGAGGAAAGCAAAGGTCCAGAGCTATATCGCAATGCGCATCAGTTGCTCAAAAAGACCCCTGGCATTCAGTTCATTGGCAACATTGAGCCACGTGACGTGCCCTATGCGAAAGCGGATGTCGTGGTATGCGATGGCTTTACTGGTAACGTATTCCTCAAACTGACCGAGGGTGTTGCTGGGATGCTGATGGGGATGCTGAAAGATATCTTCAAGGCAAACCTTGCGGGTAATATCGCCTATTTCCTTGTCAAAAAGGGCATGGGCAACCTAAAATCATTGATGGACAGTGAAGCACACGGCGGCGCACCGCTGCTTGGCGCGCGCAAAACGGTCATCAAGGCACATGGCTGCTCTGAGGCTTACGGCATTAAGAATGCCATCCGCCAAGCGAAAACCTGTGTCGAAAGCGACTTGTGCGGCACCATGGAAACTGCCCTGCTAGAAATGACCCCCGCAGCAGAATAAAAATTGCATCTAAATGGATGGAGGAGAACAGAGTTATGAGCCACCCACTCGAAGAAGTTATTGGCTATCATTTTAAAGACGAGGCATTGCTGTATACCGCGCTGACCCACACCAGCTTTGCGAACGAAAGTCGCACCAAAATTGAGCACAACGAGCGTTTTGAATTTTTGGGCGATAGCGTGTTGCAGCTTGTTTCGGCAGATTTCTTGTTCCATGCCTACAAAGGGCGGGATGAAGGCGATTTGACCCGCATTCGCTCCACCTTAGTCAGCAAAAAAGCCCTGCATTCTCGGTTTTGG